>DLBF01000176.1:191-21458 GCA_002494215.1 Prevotellaceae bacterium UBA7028 | reverse complement strand
TTTGACAATCCCAAGTATTTCAGCACCGTTTTCAAGAAGTATTTTGGTGTATCACCATCCAAGTATCAGTAAATCTAGTATAATAGCTATCAAGAAAGGTTTCAAAACTATCAAATTTCAATTTTGAAACCTTTTTTTGTTTTTTTTCGAACCTAATTTTATTGACCTATCAAATATCTTTGCCGTGGAAATCAACCTAAAAAACATAAAACGATATGAGAAGACTAATTTTGATAGCATGTTTCTTGGCGGTTCAGTGCACCGTCTTTGCAGATCATCAGCTTGTGAAGCTCCGCACAGAGCAGGACATCAATGCCCACATCAGCAAGATGACTATCGAGGAAAAAGTTGGTCAGATGACAGAACTGGCCATTGATGTCTTTGGACACTGGGAAGGCGAAAACTTCGTATTAGACAACGACAAGCTGGAACGTGCGCTTATAAAATATAAGGTGGGCTCTATTCTGAACTCACCGGGTCCTGTGGCTCAAACACCAGAGTTCTGGTATAAGACCATCAGTACCATCAACGAATATTCAATACGCGGATGTGGAATCCCCTGCGTATATGGTCTTGACCAGAACCACGGCACCACCTACACTTTGGGTGGCACCTTGTTCCCACAGAACATCAACCTAGGTGCGTCTTTCAACCCCGAGTTAGCACGCAAGGCTGCCACCATCACGGCATACGAGACTCGCGCCTCTAATTGCCCCTGGACATATTCACCCACTGTTGACCTGTCACGCGATCCTCGTTGGCCTCGCGTATGGGAAAACTTCGGCGAGGATTGTCTGGTTAATGCCATCATGGGTAAGACCATGATAGAAGGATTCCAAGGCAAAGAAAAGAATCTTGACCGCTATCATATTGGTACCTCTGTTAAACACTTTATGGCGTACGGTATTGCCCGTACGGGTAAAGACCGTACGCCTAGCTATGTTCCTGAATTTGAGTTGCGCGAAAAGCATTTTGCCCCCTTCAAGGCATGTGTCGAGGCTGGCGCAACATCTGTTATGGTCAACTCAGGTTCTGTAAATGGCATACCCATGCACATCAATGCTAAATACCTTACCCAATGGCTCAAGGAAGAGACTGGTTGGGGCGGAATGCTTGTTACCGACTGGGCCGACATAGATAACCTTTGGAAGAGAGAGATGGTAGCAGCCAATAAGAAGGATGCCATCTGTATGGCAATCAATGCCGGTATTGACATGGCTATGGAACCTTACGATTTGTCTTACTGCGACCTTCTTATTGAATTGGTACGTGAGGGACGTGTAAGTATGGAACGTATCGACGATGCAGTACGTCGCGTTCTTAGAATGAAGATGAGAATGGGACTCTTTGAACGTCCCAACACCAATCCAAAGGATTATCCTGAATTCGGTTCAGCTGCTCACAGAAAGGTTGCTCTTGAGGCTGCCGTAGAAACAATGGTGTTGCTGAAGAACCAGAACAACATACTACCATTGCAGCAAGGCAAGAAAATCCTTGTAACAGGTCCCAACGCCAATTCTATGAGATGTCTGAACGGTGGATGGAGCTACACTTGGCAAGGAAAAGACGCAGATAAATACGCTTCTGACAAGAACACCATCCTGGAGGCTATGCAGCAGCGTTTCGGCAAGAACAACATTATCTACGAGGCTGGTGTAACCTATAATAACGAAGGACAATACTGGGAGGAAAATGAACCACAGATTGCAAAAGCTGTAGCTGCAGCCCAGAAGGCAGACATCATCCTAGCATGTATAGGTGAAAACTCATATGCTGAGACTCCTGGTAACCTCGATGATCTGGCCCTATCTGTCAATCAGCGTCAACTGGTAAAGGAACTGGCTGCAACTGGCAAACCCATCATTCTTATCATCAATGGTGGCCGTCCTCGTCTCATTAGCAACATAGAACCATTGGCTTCTGCTGTAGTAGATATCCTATTGCCTGGAAATGAAGGTGGCGATGCCCTTGCTCGCCTGTTGGCTGGTGACGACAATTTCTCCGGCCGTATGCCCTACACTTACCCTCGTCATTCTGCCTCTCTTACCACCTACGACTATCGTGCAAGCGAGGAAACTGGCACCATGGAGGGCGTATATGACTATAATGCTCAGGTTAACGTTCAATGGCCTTTCGGTTACGGCCTCAGTTATACCACCTTTGACTACAGCAACCTTCGTGTAGATAAAACGAATTTCCGTAATGATGACATTCTTACAGTCAGCATTGACGTAAAGAACACCGGCAGCCGCATCGGAAAGGAAAGTATTCTGCTTTTCAGCCGCGACATGGTAGCAAGTATTGTTCCCGAGAGCCGCCGTCTGAGAGCTTTTCAAAAGATCGAACTCAAGCCAGGCCAACAACAAACCGTAACATTCCGTCTGCCTGCCAAAGACCTTGCTTTTGTAGGAACCGATGGACAGTGGCATCTGGAGCCAGGAGCTTTCAAACTTCAGATTGGCAACCAGCATTGCGAAGTAATTTGCGTAGAGGATTAGAATTAAGGGCGTCAAGCACCAATTGAAACTTGACGGCCCTTAAAAAATGTTATAACGTTATAATGAAATATCGTAATAACAAAGAGGCTGACTAACATAATAACGAAAGAGAATACAATGAAAACGAGAACTATTTATACCTTCCTGCTCTGCTTCGCACTATTTGAAGCAAACGCCCAGCCTACAGCCAAGGAATGGAATGCGGAAGTAATTGGATGGAACCTTGGGAACCAATTGGAATGTTCTGCGCCGGGTCAGGACGGAGAGTCAATGACCATTGGCATGGCGGATAACAGCATTAAAGCAGAGACCGCCTGGGGCAACCCCGTAGTTGCAAAGAAGCTTATCAAGGCGGTAAAGGATGCCGGATTCAATGCCATACGCATACCCGTACGTTGGCAATGCCATATAACCAACCCTAAAGCCATGAGCATAGACAAAGCATGGATGGCACGTGTAAAAGAGGTGGTAGACTGGTGTCTGGATGCTGATCTGAAGGTGATTATCAACACCCACCACGACAAGTGGTTGGAAGGCCGCCTTACCAATCAGTATAAGGAAGAAAACAACCAGAAGTTGGCCTTGTTGTGGTTGAACATCGCCAGTGAATTTTCCAGCTACGATTACCGAGTTGCCTTTGCTGGCACCAACGAGGTTCACATCCGCGACAACTGGGGAAAACCAGAAGCTGAGAACCTTGCTGTACAGAATTCCTACAATCAGACTTTTATTGATGTAGTACGTGCTACCGGCGGGAATAACCTCAAACGTCACCTTATTGTGCAGACCTATGCTTGCAATGCAGAGTTCGGCCTCAACGACAACGACTTTATTATCCCAACAGATGTCGAAGATAACGGTAACAACTATATGAGTGTGGAATTTCACTATTATACACCTTGGGATTATGCTGGTGAATGCAAATGCAACTTCTGGGGCGAGCCCTTCAAAGACAAAGGCGAAGTTTCGCCCAGCAACGAGAAGACCATGACAGATTTCTTTGACCGACTCGTGGATACATGGGGCAACAAAGGATTAGGTCTTGTGATGGGTGAATGGGGAGTTACCGACCGACAAAAGAGCGGCCTTACCGATGCCATTCATGAGAATATGACCTACTACTGTCATTTTTTGGTCAGCGAAGCCAAAAAACGCGGTATCTCCACCTTTATATGGGACAACAATCACTTTGGCAGCGGAACAGACAAGTTCGGAATCATTGACCGCGATCACGGATTGAAGATAAAGACACCTTGGATATTACAAGGCATTATATTATAGAATATATTTAGTAGTCTAAAATCTATCAGAAAGGGACTAAAAACTGACAATTTTCTGATATCAAACCCTTTTTGAATGCTTTTAAACCCTTATGTATCCGTTTTGATTTTATCTTTGCAGTACAAACCTGATAATCCAAGAATATCAAAAACCAAAAAACTACATAATATAATTTAAACAAAACTGACATGAAGAAAAAAGGAATGCTTCTCTGTCTGCTAAGCGCAGGCGTGATGTGGATGCCAACACCGGTCATCGCAGCTACTGCAACCAGTAGTGCCGCCATGACTACGGCAGCCCCTGAAGACGACCAAGTCATTACCGGTACGGTAGAAGATGACCTTGGTCCATTGATTGGAGCAACAATAAAACTACAGGGTACAAATACTGGTACCATTACTGATGCTGACGGCAAGTTCAGTCTTAAATGTAAACCAGGAGACGTTCTCCAGATTAGTTACGTGGGTTATTCTCCCAAGACCGTCAAGGCACAACCTGGAATGAAAATCACATTGAAAGAGGACGGAACCGATCTTAGCGAGGTTGTTGTTACTGCCCTTGGTATCAAGCGTGAACGTAAGGCACTGGGATACGGTGTTTCAGAAATTAAGGGCGAAGAACTGACCAAGGCTAAGGAAACCAATGTCATAAACTCACTGGCAGGAAAAGTTGCCGGTCTTGTAGTTCAGAATACTGCTGGCGGTCCTTCTGGTTCTACTCACGTACAGTTGCGTGGTACAACAGAGATGACAGGTAACAACCAACCTCTCTATGTCATTGATGGTGTACCCTTGGACAACACCAATTTCGGCGGTGGGGCAACAGCTGAGGGTGGTTACGACCTTGGTGACGGTATCTCCGCTATCAACCCCGACGATATCGAGAACATGACTGTACTGAAAGGCCCTGCAGCCTCTGCCCTCTATGGTTCACGCGCCAGTCATGGTGTAATTCTTATCACCACCAAGAAGGCTGAAAAGGAGAAAATCGCTGTAGAGTATAACGGCTCGCTCACCTTCGATACACAAGCTGCCAACTGGGACAACATACAGCAGATATACGGTCAGGGCGACCATGGCAAATATATTACTTCCGGCCGTAATGCTACCAACATGAGTTGGGGCCCCAAGGCTGATGACTATTCTCATTACTATGAGTTCGATGGTCAGTACCATCCCTACAGCATTGTTCCCAACAATGCCAGCGGATTCTTCCGTACCGGTCTCACAACACAGAATACAGCCGTTATCTCTGCTAGTTCTGGTAAGACAGGCATGCGTTTCTCTTTCACAGATATGCGCAACAAGGACATCCTGCCCAACAGCAACATGAACCGTGACAACTTCAACCTGCGTGTCAACACCTCATTGGGCAAGTTGGATTTGGACTTTACCGCTAATTATACACGCGAGGGTGTTAACAACCGTCCCGCTCTGGCAAGTGCTACCACCAATGTTGGAAAGAACATGATGACACTGGCTACCACCTTCGATCAGGCATGGCTCAAGCACTATCAGAACGAAGACGGCACCTATGCAGACTGGAACGGAATGCAAATCTACAATGTAAACCCCTATTGGGATTTATATAAGAATTCTAATGAGTCCAGCAAGAATGTTTACCGTTTCGCTGCCAAGGCCATTTACAACGTCAACAAGCACTTGAAGATACAGGGAACCATCGGTACAGACATTAATAATATGAACTTTATGGAATACATCGCCTACTCATCTCCACAGGAGCAGAAAGGTAAGATGACCACCCAGCAATACAACAACCGCACCCTGAATGCCGAGATTCTGGCTATGTATAATAATTCATGGGGCGATTTTGACCTGAATGCCACTGCTGGTGGAAGTATCTATAAGGTAGATAACAAGACATCCATTGCACTGGGTAAGGACGAGGTGTTCAGAGACCTGAAGTCTATCAGCAACTACAGCCAGCAGACTGCAGACGAGAATATGTACAACAAGCAGATTAATTCTCTATACGGCAGTGCGAGTCTGGGCTACAAACATACCTATTACATAGATGCAACAGTACGTGGCGACAAGTCCTCTACCCTGCCCTCAGGCAATAACATCTATGTTTATCCCTCTGTTTCTGGTAGCTGGGTATTTTCAGAACTGGTTCCCAACAAAGCAAAGAAATATCTGACTTTCGGTAAGTTGCGTGCTTCATGGGCTGAGGTCGGTTCTGATACAGACCCCTTCCTTTTGCAGCAGTACTACACGAATGCCAAGTTTGCCTACTCCGGCTATAATATTGCCTACATCAATGGAAGCTTAGTTCCCAATCCCACACTGAAGCCTACCCGTACCCGTTCGTTTGAGTTAGGTACAGAGTTGAAACTCTTTAACAACCGTTTGAGCATCGACCTGACGTATTATAACCAGACCTCTCGTGACCAGATTATCCGTCTGGCCAACTCCTCTGCTTCTTCATTCAAGGAGTCACTGGTAAATGCTGGAAAAATCAGAAACGAAGGTATAGAGCTAGCCATTAACGGCCGTGCCTTACAGGTGAAGGACTTTGCATGGGATCTTGGCTTCAATTTCTCAAAGAACTGGAACAAAGTACTGGAACTGACAGAAGGCATGAACTATTTCGAGATCGAGACAGCTCCCTGGATGGGTGTTTCCGTAGGTGCTGAGGTTGGAGAGAACTTCGGTTCTATCAAAGGACGCGATTTTCAGAGAAACGAACAGGGACAAATCCTGGTCAACGAGGCCGGCATGCCAATGTACGAGGAAACGACCAAAACAATTGGCAATGCATCATGGGATTGGACAGGCGGTTTCTACACTACCTTTACCTATAAGAACTTCCGCCTCTCAGCAGGTTTCGACGTAAAGGTCGGTGCCGATGTCTTCTCCATGACTATGTCTGATGCCTGCTATACAGGTAAGGACTTACGTACACTGGAAGGCCGCGAGGCATGGTACTCTTCTGAGGCAGAGCGCATTCAGGCTGGTATGACGCTGAATCAGTGGCGCGAAGCTGGCAAGTGTCGTGGTTATGTTGTAGATGGAATTGTTGCCAGCACAGGTGAGAAGAATACTTACGCTATCGACCCCCAGACTTATTGGGATAATGTACGTACCAATGCCGCTTCGATGTTTGTTTATGACAATTCTTACATTAAGTGTCGCGAAATCACATTCACCTACAGTTTCCCCAGCAAGTTGTTAGGCAACAACAAGTTTGTGAAGAGTCTTGACGTTTCATTCGTGGCACGTAACCCCTTCATGATTTGGAAGAACATTCCTAATATCGATCCAGACTCTAACTACAGCAGCACAGGCATGGGACTCGAGTATGGTTCGCTTCCTTCACGCCGTAGCTATGGTTTGAATGTTAATATGAAGTTCTAAAGGAAGCGAAGAGTAAAAAGTGAAAAATCAGTTTTTGCTCTTCAACACAAAAACAAATATTAATACCGAATAATTATGAAACAGATAATATATTATAATGGAAATGGAAGTCTGAAAAGAACTATGAAGTGGCTTTGCGCATCATTCTTCATTCTCCACTCTTCATGCTTCATTTCCTCATGCAGTGACAGCTACATGGAGGACCTGAATACCGACAAGTCCAAGACATCTGTCTCTGAGCCTGCCTATCAGCTTACTTTCGCACTTCTCTCCACCTATGGCAGTTTCGGTTCTATGGAGGCTGTACGTGCTTATGTAGCTCCCTATACTCAGATGTATGGCGGTGGTTGGAACGCAGCTAATGCGGGTGGTGCCAACCTATACAAAAACGACGTATCTCAGTCACTCTGGAATGTACATTACCAGAATGGCATCAAGAATCTGGTAGATGCCGAATACAACTGCCAGGACGACAAGGCTATGCTGGGTGCCATCCGACTGCACAAGGCATTCCTCTTTAATATCCTCACCGATGTCTATGGCGACATACCTGTAAAGCAGGCTGGCAAAGCAGCTCACGAGGGTATCATCACACCTGAATACGACGAGCAGAAAGACATCTACAATTATTTGTTCGACGAGATTGATGCCAGTATTGAACTGTTCCGTCAAGACCTGAACTCACTAACCCTCAAGAAGGCCGACGTAACCTCTATGGGTGGAGATGTGAAGATGTGGATCCGCTATGCCAATTCATTCAAAATGCGTCTGGCTATGCGTATCTCTGATGTAGAACCCGATTTGGCCAAGACCAAGTTCCTGGAGGCTATGCAGGAAGAAGGTGCACTCGATCCCATCGAGAATGCCTACGTGAAGTATATACACCAGCCCTTCACTTTCGAATCAAGCAACGACGATGTGGACTTCCGTGTCAATGCCTTTGCCGAGATTATCTATGGTCAGGACAAAACACAGCCTACGGGCTTTGGTATGACTCTGTACGACTATCTGCGCGACGAGAAAGACCCACGTCTGCACCACTATTGCCGTTTCATAAACGACAATTTCCGCGACAACACAGATCCCCGTATCGGTCGTGAAGACTTCACTGAGGAAGTACTGGCAGCAGAGTACGATGGCGACGAGAAAACAAAGGGCGTACAGATGGTTCCTGCCTGCTGGGCATGGTACGATCAGGATCAGGGCTATTTCACTTGGCCTGATGCAGACTGCGTGACAAAGAGCCAGCACTATAAGGAGTTCATCGCCGGAAGAGAAAAGGATGAGGTATCAGACTACTACTACAAGACAGTACGCGGTAGCGTAGCTACAGAGTACGTTTTGCCAGAGACTCCAGGTATGTTGGTAAGCGGTGCCGAAGTTTGCTTCTTGAAAGCAGAGGCAGCTGTGAAAAAATGGATCGACGAAGATGCTAATGCTCTATATCAACGTGGCATTGAGGTAGCCATCGGTACTGTTCACAACAAGGTTTACGCCCAGACAAGTACCGTCAGCACTTCCGAAATTACAGAATATGTGGCCAACCACACTCTTAGCAGTAACCCTGAGAAGGCCAAGGAGCAGATTAACACCCAGGCATGGTTTCTGCACTTTGCCAATCCATTGGAGGCATGGGCTAACCTGCGCCGCAGCGACTACCCCGCCCTCTATGAGCGTACACAATTCGGTCAGGGACAGAACGGCTATCAAGACATGGAGAACAACATGAGCCAGCCTGTACGTCTGTACTATCCTCAGGAGGAAAATGAGTACAACCACAAGAACTACCACGAAGTCATCGATGAGCGTATGCGCGGCTTCAGTTGGCACAAGCGTATGTGGTGGGACACCAAAGAGCAGAACTACAAGGAATATGTTCGGAACTAATAACCCCTCTACCAATCCCTCCCCTTCAAAAGGGAGGGAGCAAATAGAAGAAAACAACAATTAATACAGAAGCTATAAAGATATGAAAAAGAATTTTGCAAAATATTTGGTTTATATGCTGACAATTCTCCCCATAGCGGGAGTTGGAGGGGGGCTTCTTACAAGCTGTGCCAATCAGGACCCTTTCATAACAGCAGGACCAGACGATACACCCCGATTCTTAGCTCCTTCTTCTATTGAAGGAAATGTACAGACTAGCGTAAGTCAGACTCGCGAAGAGGTGTTCAATATGGAAGTGGTAGTGACTCCTGCCAAATATACTACCATCGAATGGATTGCCGACGGCCATGTGCTTGAAACAGGAACGACATTCAACAGCCAGTTCGAAGCTGGTAACTACGATTTGATGATCAAGGCTACAACACAGGCAGGCAAGGAAGCTTACCGCATCGTAAAACTGTCGGTTAGTGCATTGGCAGAAGATCCCTCATTTAACAATAAAGAGAAGAATCGTTGGCTGAATCCAGGCCAGCCCCTCACCATTGCGGGTAAGAATCTGGCCGGTGTCAAGTCACTCATCTTCACCCCTGTTATTGAGGAAGAGACACGCCTTGCCAATGAGCCTGTAGAGGTTAGTTGTGTGGACAGCGAAGACGGAAAAAGCGTAGCTGTGACCTTGCCCGAAGAGATGCCCAATGGCTCATACCGTGTTTCTGCCGTAAACGGCGAAGGTGAGCGCTTCGGTCTGGGATTGGTAACCGTATCAAACGAGAGATATGTTGATCCCGACGTAGAGCAGAAGTTCCTGTGGGAAGGCAGTCAGGTCATCAACTGGGGCGACAGCAACGTTCGTCTTACTGCCGAACAGTTGGCAGATGTGCCAGTGGGTACTACATTGTATATTAACTATACTGTGCCCGAGGCAGAGTACCATGCTATGCGCATTACCACAGATCGGTGGGATTATGAGATTGTACCACAGTTCGACATCACTGGCGAGACACCCAACCCCTTCGCCTTCGAATATACGGCTGAAATACAGCAGAAAATTCAGGAAGAGGGAGCCATGCTTATCGTAGGCTTCGGCTACGAGATACAAGGCGTTTACTACGAAGCCGCCTCACCTAATGCAGAGACCGTATTGTGGGAGGAGGATCCTATTGTCATCAACTGGGGCGACAGCAACCTACACCTCACAGCAGATCAACTCGCATCTGTTCAGCCAGGCGCCACCATTCGTGTTTACTTCGAATCTATCGAAGCTGAATACCATGCCATGCGCATCACTTCGAACCCGTGGGATTACGATTATGTTACACAATTTGATATTATTGAAGGAACTCCGAACCCATACGAGTTTACCTTTACTGCCGAGCATCAGCAAATGGTTCAGGAGAAAGAAGGCTTGTTGGTTGTAGGATTTGGATATAAACTACTCAAAGTTTCTTTTGTAAACTAACTAGACGAAGAGGAAAGTGGCTTGCACGTGATGTGTAAGCCACTTTTATTATGTCCATTTTTCTTACGGCCTAACCTAAGAAATCTTGCTGCCCAGTTAGGGAATTATTTTTCTCTCACTAGGCAGCAAAATTTTTACAGTTATGATATAAACCGGAAAAGATTCTTCCATAAATACATTTGTCAAGGAAAATAACGAAATAACGTTCTTCTTGCGCGTTAAAATAGCGGTTTATATGTCAAAACATGTAGCAACGACGTTTTTTTAACATTTTTACATGGTTAATTGAAAATTTTTATGTATTTTTGCATTTGATTTTGTAAAGCAATCTAAAACCAAGAAATGAAATAATTCCATATTTAATAATTGGGCTTTTTGCAAAAAAAACATGAAAAAGAAAGCAATTTACAATAATTTATTTTAAAACTAACATTAAACAAGAAAACATGGGTAAAAAATTCCTTTCAATCCTTGCTTGTATATTGATGACAACAAGCATGGCACTGGCCCAAAAGCAGATTACAGGTACTGTAATTGATGCTGAGTCAGGCGAAACCCTGATTGGAGTTGCCGTACGTGTCCCCGATACAACAGTAGGTGTGCTGACCGACATAAACGGTAATTTCACAATCACAGTTCCCGCAGGCAAGAATAGCCTGAATTTTAGTTTTATGGGCATGAAGCCCGCCACACTGGTTGCCCGCGATGGCATGAAGGTGCTGATGGAGACCGACACCAAGGCTATGGACGAGGTTATCGTTGTTGCTTATGGCAGTCAGAAGAAATCATCCTATACAGGAGCAGCATCAACACTGAAGTCTGACAAAATAGAGAAACTTCAGGTTTCCAACTTATCCAATGCGCTTGCTGGTCAGGTAGCCGGTGTCCAGGCATTCTCCGAGAGTGGCAGCCCTGGTGCAGGTTCAACCATCTTGATTCGTGGTATTGGATCAATTTCTGGTAGCAAGACTCCATTGATTATTGTTGATGGTGTCCCCTACGAAGGTTCCCTGAACTCTATCCCAAGTCAGGATGTTGAGTCTATAACAGTTCTCAAGGATGCTGCTGCCAACTCCATGTATGGTGCTCGTGGTGCCAATGGCGTCATCATGATAAGCACCAAGAACAGCAAGGCTGGCAAGGCAAAGGTGAACTTCGATGCCCGTTGGGGTTTCAACAGTCGTGGCGTAAAGAATTACGACATCGTCTCTGATGCCGGCGAGTACTATGAAATGATGTACGAGGCATATCGTAACAGTTTGGTTGACGAGATGGGCTGGGCCGGTGCAAGCACTTATGCTGCACAGAACCTAATCGGCGACATCCTAAAATATAATAAGTTTAAAGGTGTTGCAGACTCAGAAATCATTGATCCTTTCACAGGTAAACTCAACCCCAATGCTACCACATACAAGTGGAAGGACAACTGGCAGAAGGATCCATTCGAGAACGGTTTCCGTCAGGAGTACAATGCCAATATAAGTGGTGGTTCAGAAACCACAAAGGCTTACTTATCATTAGGTTACCTTGGCGACGACGGTTATGTCGTAGGTTCTGGCTTCAAACGTTACAATGCTCGTCTGAAGGCTGACCATCAGATTGGCAAGAACATCCGTGTTGGAGGTAACATCTTCTACGCCCATACCGATCGCAGAACCTTTGGAATGACAGGAGATTGGGCTCAGAACATATTCCTTACAGCGCAAGGAATTGCCCCAATCTACCCTATTTTCCTATATGACGAGGATGGAAATAACGTCTTGGACGAAAACGGCAATAAGCAATATGATTATGGTGACCTAACAGGTCGTCCTTACACCCTGAATTCTAATCCGATTGCACAGGCTAAACTCAACAAGAATCAGTCAGAAAAAGATAACCTTAGCACTCGTGGATTCTTTGAATGGACTTTCCTGAAAGACTTCAAATTCACCTTCAATGTTGCATACGACTTGTTCAACACCTACACATCAGAATATGGAACACCCGTTGGCGGTGATGACAAGAATGTAGGTGGTCGTGGTCAGAAGGAAACAGAACGCTATGCTGCTGTCAACATGAACCAGTTGTTGGATTGGAATCACCAGTTCGGAAATCATGGCGTTCACATTCTGTTGGGTCATGAAACCAAGAAAGATAATTTGAAGTATCTGTATGGTCACATGACCAACTTCGCAGATCCTAACAACCCGGATTTTGCTAATGCTACTGTTTACCAAGACCTAACCAGCTACACCTCAGAATATGCGCTGGAAGGTTACTTCGCAAAAGGCGAGTATAACTATCTCGACCGCTACTACTTTACCTCAAGTATCCGTCGCGACGGCAGCTCACGCTTCCACAAGGACAATCGTTGGGGTACGTTCTGGGCGATTGGTGCTGCTTGGCGTCTGAACGAGGAGCCTTGGCTGAAAGATGTAAAATGGCTGAGTGGTCTGAAGTTAAAGGCCAGTTATGGTACACAGGGTAATGATGACATAGGTTACTATCACAACTATACCGATCTTTATCGCGTTGACCGTGTTGATGGTGACGCAGCACTTGTGAAAGTGAACCGCGGTAATCCCGATTTAACCTGGGAGAAGAGCCGCAACTTCAATGTCGGCTTCGAGGCAAGTTTCTGGAATCGTCTGAACGTCAATTTCGACTTCTTCATCAAGAAGACAACAGATCTGCTTTATGCAAGTCCCTTGGCTCCCTCTGAAGGATCACCTACTTCAATCTATCGTAACGAGATGGATATGAAGAATACAGGTTTTGAAGTTGAGATTAGTGGGGACATCATCAAGACAAAGAATGTACGTTGGAATGCTTCTCTCAACCTAACCCATTACAAAAACAAACTGACCAAATTGCCAGCATCTAAACCTGCAGAACTGTATCCTGATGGTTATGCAGCAGGTGATTATTGGAGAAAGCTTGGCGGTTCGCTGTATGATTGGTATCTGTATGAGTATGCAGGTGTTGATCAGGAAACAGGTCTTCCCCAGTACAACAAATACAATTATGCAGAGGATGAAACTACAGGCGAAATACTTCGTGACGCAAATGGTGAGAAGATTGTTAAGAGTGTAGAGCTCGTAAACACCATCACAGAAGCTACACTTCGCCAGACAGGCAAGTCTGCTATTCCCGATCTCATTGGTGGTTTCGGTACAACTGTCGAGGCATACGGTTTTGACCTTTCTGTACAGACAGCTTTCCAACTCGGAGGCTATGTGTTCGACTCCTTCTATAATTCACTGATGACTTCCGGAGGTATGGGAGCTAACTTCCATAAGGACATGTTCAACCGTTGGACTCCTGCTCACACAGACACTAACATTCCAAGGTTGTTCTATCAGGGCACAAATGAAGGTATTAGCGGAAACTCTGATTATTATTTGACCAAAGCAAGCTATTTCAGTTTGAGAAACATTACCCTTGGCTACACCATTCCTAAGAAGGTTACCAACAAGTGGGGTATTAATGCACTGCGTGTATATCTGGTTGGCGACAACATCTGCTTGCTTTCTAAGCGTAGGGGACTTGATCCTCGACAGCAGATTGACGGATCAACCAGCTCTATTTACTCTGCTCTGAGTTCTTACTCATTAGGTGTCAATCTCTCGTTCTAATGGTATTTAACAAAAAAAAGAAAGTAATATGAAAATTTCAAAATATATAGCAGCCAGTTTAGTTGCTTTAATGGGATTCAACTCATGCAGCAGTGGTTATCTAGACACAGACTATACGCGCTATTTGGGCGAAAAGGAAGCCGCCGATGCAGCCGCCAGCAATCCTGATGTATTCTTGAATGGCATATGGTCCAAAATGGTAGAATTCGAAGGCGAAGAAGAAGAACACGAAAAATATGGGTATCTTTCATGGCTCATGTATTTGCAAGTGATGGGCGAAGACATGTCTCACGAAAACGGCCAGACGAATTACTACTACGACTATCAATTAGACTATCGTGAAGAGAACTGGAACAGAACCAGCCTTATCTGGGGAGGATTCTATTCGCTTATCGACAAAGCCAATGCCATTATCAGCCTCTATCCTAATGGAGGATCTACCGTTAACGAAAAAGGTCTTTTAGGTCAGGCTCTTGCCATTCGTGGTATGGCCTACACATATCTCATCCAGGTTTACCAAGATTACATGAATGACGATGGCACTATCAAGGAAGACGCTCCAGGCGTTCCCGTTTACTTTGTGGCAGCCGACGGCAAGACGGATGAAGAGATAGAAGCCGTTAAGGGACGTAATACTGTTGGATATGTTTTGGAGCAAGCCGGGAAGGATCTTGAAAGAGCAGTAGAACTACTTGATGCAGGATACGAGCGTCCTTCAAAGAACTACATCGACGTTCAAGTTGCAAATGGTTTGCTGGCCCGTTATTATTTACTGACCCGTCAATGGGAAAAAGCCGCCAATGCAGCCAATACAGCCCGTCAGGGATATGAAATCATGGGAAAAGAGGATTTGTATGCAGGCTTCAATGATATTAACAACGAAGAGTGGATGTGGGGCTTTAAGCATACTACCGAGACTCAGACATCCTATGCATCATTCTTCTCATGGATGGATAGCAGCGCCCCGGGTTATGGAGGTCTTTGGGGAGCTGTTACTATTGACAAGAAATTGTATGATCAGATTCCCGAGTCAGACTATCGCAAGAACCTATTCACAGGTCCTGACGGCGACGATACCAGAACCAGAAATGCCAAGAAACCATATGCAAACGTGAAGTTCATCAGCAAAGCAAACTGGTTGAGCGACTATCTGTATATGCGTGCTTCTGAAATGGTATTGATAGAGGCAGAAGCTTATGCTCATTTGAATCAAAGTGGCAAGGCTGCAGAGGTACTGAAGGTTCTGATGTCTAAACGTCAACCTAATTGGAACGAGGCATCTGTTACCGTAGAAGATGTATATCTGCAGCGTCGTATCGAATTATGGGGAGAGGGATTCACATTCTTCGATCTAAAGCGTTTGAACAAGGGCATCGACCGCAACTACGAGGGCAACAACTACCCCGCCGGTTTCAAACTCACCGTTCCTGCCCATAGTGTCTTATGGACATATCAGATTCCTCTGCGCGAAATTCAAGAAAACTTTAGCATCACTGAGGATGACCAGAACCCATAACAAATAAATAGGAGACTATCTTATGAAAAAGTTTTATAAATATATGATTCCATGCGTGGCCCTTGCACTGTCACTGACCAGTTGCAATAGCACGATGGATGACAAGGCAGCTATTGATGCCCAATATGAGAATTTGGATGATCCGACAATAGCAATGGGAACTGCTATAGCTGCTAATTATGAGACAGGTATAGCCACAGGTTCCATATCAGACCTGGAGAATGTTCATGAAGTCGGCTTCCAGGTTTCATCCGACGAAGCCTTCACTGACAGCAAGAACTATCCGAGTGAAGAGGTGACTGCAGAGTTCTCTGCAAACCTGACAGGATTGGAAGAAAAAACCACGTACTATGTTCGTGCTTATGTATTCACCAAATCGGGACATACTGTTTATAGCGAATCCACCACTTTCACTACTCCTGAGACTCCGGTTTATGGCGTTGAGGGCTCATATACTGCAGAGGACTATAAGTACGCTGAAACAGGCTTTGAGCTGGATGGTGTTCCCTACATTGTGACAATTACATTTGCCGAAGGCAGTGACACAGAAGTTGAAATATTCAACCTTTGGAATGGCGGAGAGACCATGATGGGAGTTTACGATGCAGAAACAAGTACCATCACCGTTCCTGGAGAACAGACGTTGTATGAAGATCCTGACTATGGAACTATTATTGCATTACCTATAGATGATGAATTATCAGGTTATCAGGATGATATCATACTGAAATTTACATCACGTGGCGGTCTGATGGTAACAGGCAATTATCAGATTTACTATGTTAATTATGGTGGGGATGCTGTTTACAAGACCAGTATGAAGCATAACGATGATGATCTTATTGGAGAATAAGAATGCATAGTTTTAAGGGATAATTGTGAACTGAATCATACGGGTTTGGGAATACATGAATTTCCCAAACCCGTTTTAAATAAAGAAGATATGCGCAAGATTGTTTTTGTTACTCTGTTAATGTTATGCATACCTATGTGGGCAGGTTTACGGACGGAATCCAAGATGCGTAAAATTGCAGCAAATAAACTCTTAGGTTCCACAAAGGCGGCATCAAAAATGGAAATCCTCAAATCTACGCCATCATATTATATCTTCGGAAAAGAAAAAAAGGGGTTTGTGGTAGTCAGTACCAATAATGACGCAGCGCCAATCCTGGGCTATTCCTCAACTGACTATAAAGAAAACGACATGCCATCGGCATTCAGACGTTGGCTAAAAGCCGTTGAAACATCACCTCTTGACGAGAAGACCTCAACGCCATATACCGTTACGCCCAACTTTCTACCCACAAAATGGGGACAATCGGATCCCTTTAACTACTTGTGCCCTGAAGTAAACAACACCAAGACACCATGCGGATGCATCGCAACGGCAATGGGCCAAATCATGTACTATTATCAGTATCCATCACAAGGTGTAGGCAATGGCTATTATACACTCGAGACAACTGGGGAAGCACGCTATCCTGACGAAATAAAAGGGGAATATCGATGGGATTTGATGAAAACATATTATTCAAACATAACAATCTCAGAAGAAGAACGACTTGCCGTAGCTACACTATTGAAAGATGCCGGAGTTGCTTCGCACATGCATTATGATGTCGACAACAGCGGTACACTCTCTAACTATGCCGCATTGGCATTCGTAAATAATTTTGGATATGACGCAAATACTATCCAATATATGCAAAAGAAATTCTATAGCAAAGAGGAATGGGATAGTATAATCTATGAGGAACTGGCTGCTAAGCGTCCCATTTTAGCAGGAGGTTATGATTCCGAAGATGGCGGGCACGCTTTTGTCTTCAGTGGTGTTGACGAAGACGGAAGAATATATGTTAATTGGGGATGGAACGGCAATGCTGACGGATTCTACGAAATAACTGCATTAAAACCTCGTTATACTTCGAGACCAGACCTTACGTTGGATTTCAGTCTCGATAATGATATCATATACGGCATACAGCCGGCACAGAGCGAACCTGACAAATCCCTTCAACATTCAAAATGGGCATGCGAAGAGCCTTTTACAGCAGAATATCAGAAAATACGCAACTGGCTAAGGGTGAAAACCTCATTTATATATAACATTTCTATATTTCCATTTACGGGTGAAATAAAGCTATATTGCAAAAGTGCAGATGGGGATGAGACAAAAGACAAAATATATACATATCTGGATTTCTCTCGAGAAACTGTTTCCTCAGAATACGGATATAGAAGTCGGACGGCAACGATTAAGACCACAGATCTAACACCAGGGAAATATTATATCTACTTGGTCTCACAGGCTACTGATGAGGCAACCCCTCAGAAGATACGTTGCCCAGCTGGTCTAATTCAGTATGTAATGACAAAAGAGGAGAATGGCGTGCTCATCATTGAAAACGATGACACAGTGGATAATATCTCTACTTGCCAACCAACACCATTAAAAAACCCATCTACAATCTACGACCTCTCAGGTCGCAAGCTCAATTCCATACAAAAGAAGGGAATATACATCCAAAACGGCATAAAAATTATCCAATAGCAACATGCCGTTTCGTTGATAGAGAAAGGCCGTTTCTCTGGCAGTAACACGCTGTCTCTCTGATAGTAACATGCCAAGTTAATTTCCGCGAAAAGGTGAAATCTGCAAGAAAAAAAACAAAAAACAGTGAAATATGATAGTTTTTCTTTAAAATAAATAAAAAAAAGGTGCATTTGCTATTGCATATAAAAAAAAAGCTATATCTTTGCATCAGATAAAACTAACTAAACTAAGACAAGAATTCAGGACTTTAAGATTTACTGCCGAAAGGCAGAAGATTAAATCTCCGTTTTCTGGAGGTAAGGATAAAGCAACGATGTGAATCGGCGCGATAATGAAGTTTTTACTTATTAAGTGTGTTTTCCCTGCTGTATATGAATTCATATGCAGCAGGGGTTTTTTTATACCCTACCCAACCCTCCGGAAGTATTCACACTCAGATTTTCTTTAAATAATTTTGGAAATTCTCTCGCTTAATCGTATTTTTGCAAAACAATCTAAACTAAAACAAAAATAAAAGATGAAAAAGAACATGCTGAAAGTGGCCTTATTGGCCTTGGGAATGATGGTTTGCGGCAATGCAAACGCACAGTTGAGTAATGTACTAAAGAGTGTAGCGGGCACTGCCATTAGCAAAGCTACAGGTAATTCTACTGCCGGAGATGTCGCTTCAGACCTAATAGGCAATCTGCTGGGAACCAGCAAAGTGTCAGAAAAGAGCCTGGTAGGCACATGGTCCTACAACCAACCCTGCGTGGCCTTTGAAAGTGAAGATGTACTGACTACCTTAGGCAGCAGCATGGTAAGTAAGAAGGTAGAGAGTACCATGCAGAAAGGTCTTACCAAGGTTGGCTTTAACAGCGGCAAAGTAGTAATGACGTTGAAAGAAGACAAGACTGGAACTATAGAGTTCAATGGCAAGAATATTATTGTAAACTGGGCCGTAGATGGTAGCGACCTGAAACTAACCTTCCCAATTGTTGACAAAGGTGTTACCATGAATGCCAAGTTAACCGGAAGCGAACTGCAATTGGCCATGAAGGCAGATAAGTTGTTAACACTACTAAATACCATTACCGAAAAGACCAGTACGGTTAATAGTTCTTTGGGCACCCTGAATACGCTTACCAAAAATGTGAAGGGAATGTATATGGGATTGAAATTTACGAAGAAGTGACTTCGTAGATTTAAAGTTGAAAGTTGAACGTGTAGAGTTGAAAGACAGTTTAAAAGTGGGGAAAAACGAGTATGAAGTAATTATCTTGTTGAACTTTAAACTTAGCAACCGACTTTAAACCTTCAACTCTAAACTTTAAACCAAATAGGAAAGGGGCTGAAAAACAGCCCCTTTCCTATTACTCTTCTTTCATCAATTCATCAAAGAACTGATCCAAATCTTCCTCAAAACCTTCTAGCAACTGGTGGTCGAACACTACCGTCTCTTCCGAGTCTATGATAACAAGATCTTGAAGCGTCTCGTGATCTTCGTCAATCAGGACAAAAGAGAAGGGCTGCAGGATACTCATCTTCTCAACCTCAGGTCGCAGATTCTGGATGCACTTACGCAGAATGGTAGCAGCCTGATCATAGAAATCCTCTTCCGGACTCTTTATCCACTCTTCTACAACACAACGATCAAGTTCTTCATCGTCGTCGTTATAGGTACGTATCTCACCCGTATAATTACTTACCAGCAGGTGTATGTCGGTCATCAGAGGATCGGAGTCCTGCGGGAACTTAGCAATAACCTTGCGAAGTGTTCGCTCAATCTGCTGAATGGTTTGCTGTGAAGCTTTCATGGAAGTATCTCAATTATTAATTATGAATTAAGAATTATGAATTGTCTTAGAGGTTCTTCCCGTGACAGTTCTTGAACTTGAGACCAGAACCGCAAGGGCAGGGATCGTTACGTCCAGGTAACTTCTCAACTCGCATAGGCTGAACGGGCTGACGGTCGCGTGTATCGCGGGCTGCAGCCTGCTGCTGACCTGCATCTGTAAGCTCACCTCTTGACTCCTGGGTGCGTACACGATCCTGACGAGGCATCTCCTGCTGAGGAGCCTCCTGAAGCTGCAACTCAGGCACCATAGCGCGCATGATAACAGATACGGTGCGATCATTGATACGGTTCACCATATCATCAAAGAGTTTCACACTCTCCAACTTGAAGATAAGCAAGGGATCCTTCTGCTCGTAACTAGCGTTGTGAACGCTATGCTTCAGTTCGTCCAAAAGGCGCAGGTTCTCCTTCCAAGCATCATCTATTGTATGCAGGATAAGAGCCTTATGGAATGACGTTACCACACTGCGAGCCTGTGTTTCGTATGCTTCCTTCAGGTTTGAAGGGATGTTATACTGACGCTTACCGGCCAGAACGGGGAACATCATGTTCTCATACATCTGGCCCTGAGGACCTTCATATACATACTGTACAGCCTTGTAGGCATTAGTAGCCATGATTTCGGTCTTCTGGCTGAAACGCTTCAGTACCTCCTGGTAAACCTCTTCCTCCAACTCTGGCATCTGTCCACTCTCGAAGTGCTCCTGTGTGAGGGGGAATTCCATAGCCATAATCTCAAGGAAGCACTGGCGGCAACCCTGGAAGTCGTTATTCTCCATGATGTTGCACACACGGTCCCAAATCATATCGCTAATATCCATACCCAAGCGCTCACCCATCAGGGCATGACGGCGTTTCTCGTAGATAACTGTACGCTGCTTGTTCATCACATCGTCATACTCCAACAAACGCTTACGAACACCAAAGTGGTTCTCTTCAACCTTCTTCTGTGCGTTCTCAATGCTGCGAGTGATCATACTGTGCTCTATCATCTCGCCTTCCTTGAAGCCTAGACGGTCCATCACACGGGCAATACGCTCGCTGGCGAAGAGACGCATCAGTTTATCTTCGATAGAAACAAAGAAGACGCTGCTTCCGGGGTCGCCCTGACGACCAGAACGACCACGCAACTGACGGTCAACACGACGGCTTTCGTGACGTTCTGTACCTATGATGGCCAAACCGCCAGCGGCTTTCACCTCAGGTGTAAGCTTGATATCAGTACCACGACCTGCCATGTT
>DLBF01000176.1:0-128 GCA_002494215.1 Prevotellaceae bacterium UBA7028 | reverse complement strand
CCATGTTGGTAGCAATGGTAACAGTACCCAACATACGCTCCTCGGGTTTTCCATCAACCATGACAGTTGTGAGAGTGCTGGTACCAGCCTTAGCAACGATGTCAGCCTCCTTCTGGTGAAGCTTGGCA
>DLBF01000145.1 GCA_002494215.1 Prevotellaceae bacterium UBA7028 | reverse complement strand
CGGTGGTGCTGCGGCCAGTTGAACTCGATTCCGCCACTGATCCATGGCCCTGCCAGACCTACAAGGGCAGGCTTGATGACATGGTTAAAGTACACGAAATGGCGCTTGGCAATCTTGTCATAGGCCATCTGCACACGACCGCCCAATTCTGGCAGTATCATCACCTTGATATACTCATTCTCAATCCATATGGCCAGATAGTCCTTGTCAACCTTCTCGTCGCTCATCGTCTCAATGACGGGGTATGGATATACCACTCCACTCGAACCCTGATAAACTCTCTTTTCCAAGAACATCGGGTTTTTCTCTGGTTTACCGACCTCATAAGTGGGAATCGTAACCAGTTCTCTCCATGCTTTTACTGACATCATGCTATTTTTCTTATATTCTTATCTGTCTATCAACTCATTCTCTAATTGCTCCAGACTCTTCCCCTTAGTCTCAGGCAGGCGACGCAGGAAGAACAGAAGGCCAGTGAGACATACGAGACTGTAAATCCAGAAAGTACCGTAGCTGCCTAGTCCCTTGTTCAGCATCGGAAAGGTGTAGGTGAGGGTTGACGAACCAACCCACAGGGCAAAGGTGCAGGCAGCCACAGCGATGGCACGCACACGGTTGGGGAACAGTTCGGAGATGAGCACCCACGTACAAGGGCCGAGAGTCATCGCGTAACAAGCAATGGCTGCCACAACGAGGACAATCATAAAGAATCCCGTGATGTGCAGGAAGTAGCAGAAGCCCAGCAACGCATAAATCAGGCATAGTCCACCAGCACCGATGAACATTAGCTTTCTGCGTCCCAGTTTGTCAACCGTGAAAATAGCTACCAAGGTGAACAGCACGTTAGCCACACCGGTAATCACAATATTGAAGAGAACATCGCCAACAGAATAGCCTGCCGACTGGAATATCTCCTGAGCATAGTTGAAGATGACATTCGTGCCGCACCACTGCTGGAACACAGCGATGAAGATACCAAGCAGCAATACTCTCTGGAAGGGCTTAGAGAAGAGCGTGGCCAGACCTGCCTGCTCCTTGGCAGCAGCATTGGCGGCGGCAATAGACTGCATCTCCTCTTCAGCATAAGCTGTGCCGCCAATCCTTTCAAGGGTAGCACGAGCCGAATGACCTTCGCCATGAAGGGCCTGCCAGCGCGGACTCTCAGGGATGAAGAATGCCAACAGCAGGAAAGCCACCGAAGGCACTGCAGCAGCCCAGAACATCCACCGCCAAGCCATCTGTCCATTCCACGATGCGGCGATGTCTGCTGGCGTAAACGCTGCAGGAATGGGTTCGGCAATCTGCCAGTTCACAATCTGGGCAGCCAATATACCGATTACGATGGTCATTTGGTTCAGACTGACCAGCTTGCCACGAATGTGCATCGGGGCAACCTCGGCAATATACATGGGCGAAAGACCAGATGCTATTCCTATGCCGATGCCTCCAAAGAAACGGGCTACGAGAAACTGGCTGAATGTAGAAAAGGCTCCCGTTGCAATGCTTGTCAGCAGAAATACTAGCGCCGATACAATCAGCAGCCGTTTACGTCCAATCTTGTCTGCCAGCCAGCCACAAGTACAGGCACCCACCATGCAGCCAATCAGGGCAATCGTCATGGCAAGTCCTTGGTCACTCACAGAGTCCGTAATGCCGAAATACAACTCATAGAACGGTTTTGCACCGCCAATCACTACCCAGTCGTAGCCGAAGAGCAGACCACCCATCGCTGACACCAGGCAAATGAAATAGATAAATCCTTTGTTAAACTCTTGCATATTGTTCATTGTTCTTCTGTCACTTCTGGCTGCAAATTTACAGTTTTTCCTGCATTCTCGATATGGACATTATGCTGTAAAGACATGGACTATTCTGCACAGGTCGCGTGCTGCCTTCGATGCGGGTCTGCCTACTATTGTGATTATGGAAAACGGTTTTACACCCTTGTCAAAGCCCCACGGCGAACAATTCTATGCCTGCGGGCAGGGAACATTGCTGATGCTTTCGCCCTGGGAGCACCATAACGAGAAACGGCTGCTGACGGCAGCACAATGTACACAGATGAACTTGATGGCACTGGAGCTCTGTGAATGACTATCCGACTATTAAAATGAGTTCTAGACTATAAGACTGAGATTATCAGCTATATTCAAGAGAAATTCTCTAGAGAATTTTGCGCGTATACAGCTGATAACGAAGAAATTCTCTAGAGAATTTTTCGTTTATACAGCTATTACTAAAAAAAAGCGCTATCCTGACTTAATAAAGATAATGTGGTACACTATAAGTTCTCTGGTGAACGGCTTATCCCCCACCCCTACGATGTGACGATTACCTCGCGAGTCACCAACGTCTGGGCGTTCGTTGTCACCGCATTGGTTATTCTCCTCGCTATCGGCTGTTTGTTCTATCAGCGCATCAAAAAAATGATTTCTTAGCATAAAATTTGGCATTCTCGCTGTTTTTTTATAATTTTGCAGGAAAATCAAAATCTACTGCATTTTTATGGATGACGAAATAAGAGAAGACAGTGAAATCCTGGAGCAGGACGCTCCAGAACAACAGGAAGAGCAAGCAGAGGGTGCAGGACACTCCGACTACAAGCCCGTCAACCGCTTTGACGCTGCTGCCGTACACCATTTGAGCGGCATGTACCAAAGTTGGTTTCTGGACTACGCCTCCTATGTTATTCTGGAGCGTGCCGTGCCACATATCGAAGATGGTCTGAAACCCGTACAGCGCCGCATTCTGCACTCCATGAAGCGTATGGACGACGGCAGATATAATAAGGTGGCAAACATTGTGGGTCACACCATGCAGTT
>DLBF01000019.1 GCA_002494215.1 Prevotellaceae bacterium UBA7028 | reverse complement strand
GGTATCTCTGCCGGTGCTGCCCTCTATGCTGCCATCCAAGTGGCTAAGCGCCCCGAGAACAAGGGCAAGAAGATTGTGGTGCTGCTGCCCGACACTGGCGAGCGTTATCTCTCAACTGTTCTATATGCTTTCGAGGAATATCCTCTGTAAGAAAGAAAAATGAAAATTCTACTGATAGGAGAATATAGCAACGTGCACTGGACACTCGCAGAAGGACTGCGAGTGCTGGGGCACGATGTTACTGTAGTGTCAGATGGCGACGTCTGGAAAAACTACCAGCGCGACATCAACCTGAAACGCCGAAGCCTGGGCAAACTGGACTCATTGCGCTATCTGGCAGACGTTGAACTGACCATATCGCGACTGAAAGGCTACGACGTTGTACAGATAATCAATCCTATCTTCCTGGACCTGAAAGCCGAACGCATGATGCGTTACTACCGCAAGCTGCGTCGGCAGAACAAGAAAATGTTCCTGGGTGCCTATGGCATAGACCATCTGTGGGTAAGGGAGGGTCTAAAGCCAGAAACCTTCAAGTACAGCGACTTCTACCTGAACGGCAAGTTGCGTGACTATCCCTTCTTGCAGGAAATGAAACACGAATGGCTGGAGGGTGCCAAAGGACAGGTAAACCTGGAGATAGCCAACGACTGCAACGGCATCATAGCCGGATTATATGAATACTGGCGTTGCTATAAGGAAGAATACGCACAGAAACTGATCTACATCCCCTATCCTATCAATCTCTCAAAGACTACACACATAAAGCCTCATCCCGAATACCCTGGCATTCGATTCTTCATTGGCATTCAGAAAACCAGGAACGCCTACAAAGGGACGGACATCATGCTGAGCGCCCTCGAAGAGTTAAAGAAGAAGTATCCCGAACAGATGGAGATAGTGAAGGCTGAGAGCGTTCCCTATCCCGAATACCAGAACATGATGAACACCAGCGATGTGCTTCTGGACCAACTGTACAGCTACACGCCTGCCATGAACGGACTGTTGGCCATGTCGAAGGGATTAGTGCTGGTAGGCGGTGGCGAAGAAGAGTTCTACAAACTGCAAGGCGAGGAAGAGCTACGCCCCATCATAAACGTACAACCTACGAAGGAGGATGTCTTCCGCCAGATAGAAGAACAATTATTGCTGCAGCCTGAGAACTTGAAGCGCCTTTCGGAACAAAGCATTGCCTTTATACAACGCCATCACAACTATGTGAAGGTAGCAAGGCAGTATCTTGACTTTTGGGCTTCCCGATAGATTACAGATATCCATCTGCCTGCACATCATGGATCTGTAAAGGTGCCAACCATGAGGGGAGAAGATACTGGTCCTCATTAACTTGGCTGCCCGTACAAGTCCCTCCAATTGTTGTTGCAGGGCATCGGCATCGGCATTAACCGTAATACCATCCTCATTCCAACAATATAAATATAGGCCACAGGAAAGCGTGGCAACCTTAGGCTGCTTGGAGAGAAGTTCGGACCAGAACCAGACATCTTCAAACAGACGTCCCTTCGGGAAGCGTGTTTCCAGAAGGAGTTGCCTCTTGTATATCTTATTCCAAGCATAAGTGTGCTCCCATGCTTCTGTCTGGAGCCAGTACTCCTTGGCTGAATGCCATATCTTCTCAGGGAAATCCTGCAGGTATTCCGACTCATGCCCCACATGTACACGTACAGGATATTCTGCCACATCCACTTCGGGGTGCTCAATCATGAACCTGAGTACTGAAGGTAATGTTCAGGGGGCCACCTCGTCGTCACTATCCACAAACATCAGATAATCTCCGTCGGCTTTAGCGATTCCGTAGTTGCGGGCATCAGAAAGGCCGCCATTGGGCTTATGAAAGACACGCACAGCCACATTTTCGGCACTGATACGCTCGGCTATGAGTCCGGTTGCATCGGTGCTACCGTCATCAACAAGGATAACCTCGGCATCCCGTGGCAACTGCGACAAGATGCTCTGCACACATCTTTGCAGCGTATCAGCCACATTATAACAGGGAATAATTACAGAAAGACGCATAGGCAGTTTATGGTTAAGGCAAAAATCCAGTACTTGAGCGTATAGCAACTGAGGGGCAAAGGACACAAGCCATTTGCTTTCAGGGAACGAATACAGGAGCAGACATCCTTTATGCTATGGGTCAGCACCCAGCAGACATAAATGCAGTCTAAGGAAAGCTGGCTGACACGCCTCTGCAAAGCCTCTCGCTCCTTCCCATGAGCAGCCTGAGCTAACTCATTCAGTTCCTTAATGGCAAATAATATGTCACACAACCGCTTCTGTTTGTGGGCCGAATCCTGCTGGTGCGTAATAGTGCCGGCACTTATCCTATAATAATAAGCAGGAATATCTGCCACAAACAGGCTCCCGGCTTTCAACAGCAACTGAGGCGTAAACAACTCGTCCTCGTGCAAGATATCAGGGTAGAAACGTAGGTCACCCAGGATAGCCCGACGGAACAGGTATCCACAAGCTGAGGCGCGCATGTTACGGGTTCGCAGGAACTCTGTGCCACTGCGGAAATGCACAATACCCGCCAGGGAGTTATCGTTAGGGATGCTATGCGTAAGGCGGAACATCAGCATATCTGGCTGGCGGGCTGACTGCAAGTCAAGCACATGCTGGTACGCGTCCGTCAACAGATAATCATCGGCATCCACAAACTGGATATATTCGCCCTGCGCCAGTTCAATTCCTTTATTACGTGCGGTAGAAAGGCCCTGATTCTCCTGATGAACAACCTTCACTCCGTCAAAATCAGGAGCAGGAACGGCACTGCCGTCGTCAATGAGCAGAATCTCCCTCTCCTCTGGTTGCAATGCTAATGACAGAATGCTCTGAACACACTCCTGCAACATCTGGAGCGGCTCATTATAATAGGTAATGATAAAGGAGATTCTCTTCATAGCATTAAAACTTGGCTGTTACACCCCGAGCCTTCACGACAGCGGGATTACCACAGATTAGGAGTTGCTCTACACCATCCTTGCTAAAGTCCGAAGTGCAAACGGCTCCGCTTCCTACCACAGAAAGTGGGGGAATTACAGTACCTTTCAGCAATGTCGTTCGAAAGCCCAGATAGACACCATCGCCAATAATCACCTCGCCATGCATAGGTTTCTCCGCATCTGCGGAAAGCACTTGGTGTATGGTACTGTCACATACATACATCTCGCCTGCAAATACGTTCTTGCCAATTTGCACATGACGATAACAGTGAATCTGTGTGTCGCGTCCCAGATATGTATCTGCTTCTGTCTCCAACAAAGCACCCTCGGCCACGGCAATGCAGCAATCAGGACCTACATGCAGGCTTCCGCCCAACTTCCAAGTCCCCTGAATATTCAATTCTGCCTTTCCTGATGATGCCGTATAATCCTCGTGACAAGAGTTGATGATTAGCATATTTTTCCTGATGTCACACGGGAGAATAATTTTTCCCTCGAGAGAGAACTTCAAGGAGCCATACACCCTGATAGGCATACGCATCACAGCCTTCCAGCCTCCTGCAAGATAATTCAGGCGGAAGGTTGCCAGCCAGTTGGTGTGTAAAATGCTACTTGTTTTCATAATCAACATGGCAAAGGTAATGACATTTTCAGATTTCTGCAAATAATAAGAGATAATTCGAAAATTATGACTACCTTTGGGCCACGAAACAAGGTAAAAGAACCAACGAATGATTGTTTGTATAGCAGAGAAACCGTCCGTAGCCCGCGATATAGCCCACGTTCTGGGTGCTAACACCTCGCACGACGGATATATGGAGGGCAACGGATACCAAGTAACATGGACCTTCGGCCACCTTTGCGAGCTGAAGGAACCCCATGAATATTCCCCCCTTTGGAAAAGCTGGAGCCTAAGCCAGCTGCCCATGATTCCGCCCCGTTTCGGCATCAAGCTAAAAGCCGACAAGGGCGTGGAAAAGCAATTCAACACCATAGCCTCCCTGATGAGTCAGGCCGAAGAGATTATCAACTGCGGTGATGCCGGCCAAGAGGGAGAGCTAATACAAAGATGGGTGATGCAGAAGGCCATGGCTAAATGTCCCGTTAAGCGTCTGTGGATTAGCAGCCTTACGGAAGAGGCCATCCGCGAAGGATTCCAGAAACTGAAGGATCAGACTGAATACCAAAGCCTCTATGAGGCCGGACTGATGCGTGCCATCGGAGACTGGTTGCTGGGCATGAATGCCACACGCC
>DLBF01000055.1 GCA_002494215.1 Prevotellaceae bacterium UBA7028 | reverse complement strand
CATCATCTTCATCTGCTGTGCCTGATCGCCGACCATCTGGTTCTGCTGTTGACGCATGTTTATCCATGTATTAATAATGTTGGTCAGGGTAAACAGAACGCAGAAAAGGCTGAGATGGTTGCCGAGGAGAGGAATGTCTGTACTCCAACGTATGATGTCATCGTATGCGCTGAGGTCGTCTGCCCAAAGGAAGCTCTCGCCGCGAAGGTCAATAGCGTTGGGGATGAAGTTGAACATTGCAATCCAAACAGGCATCTGTATAAGTGCAGGCAGGCAGCCGCCCATAGGGCTAACGCCGTATTGGCTGTAGAGCTGCATCGTGGCCTGCTGTTTCTGCATGGCCTGGTCGGGATTGGGGTATTGCTTGGCCAGTTCGTCGAGCTTGGGTCTGAGTACGCGCATCTTGGCACCGCTCAGATAGCTCTTCTTCTGAGTAGGATAAACAAGCACCTTGACAATGATGGTCAACAGAAGCAGGACGATGCCCATTGAGAGACCCATTGCCTTGAGCCAATCGAAAAGAGGCATGATAAGCCAACGGTTAATCCAACGGAAGAAAGGCCATCCCAGATATACAAGTTCCTCTAATTCGGAATCCTCCTGGGTCTTGCTTATTTTGTTATGAGCCTTCAGTATTCCGAAGTTGTTGGGACCCAGATACATCTGCAGTTCTGTAGGCTTGTTGCCTGTGGGGTCGAAGAAAGTCTTCATCTCGGCCTCATAAGTCTTCAGGTAGCCGTTGTTCTTTTCTGTTTCCTGTGTGCTGGTAAGCTTTGTGTTTGTAAAGTCCTGGGGGGCAATGAGTACAGCGCTGAAGAACTGGTTCTTGAAAGCAACCCAGCTGAGGGCTTCCTCTGGTTCTTCTGTTTCATCGCTGGTCTCGCTCAGGTTCTTGGTGCCTTTGCCCTTGCGCATATAGGTGAGGTTACAGCGTTGGTTTTCAAAAGAGTAGCCTTTCTCCTGCTGAGTGATACGATCCACCCAATTGATGGCCAAAGTCTTCATGCCGGGAGCAAAGAAACCACTCAATCCCTTGGTCTGCAACTGCATGTTTACCATATAAGAGTTGGGCTGCAGCTGATAGCTGATGCTGAACTGCTTGCCATCCTGCTCAGCAACCATAACAACGCTGCTATCTGTCTGCTCAGTAGGGGTAAAGAAGAGGTCGCTGCTGATGATATTGTCCTGCTTTCCCGCCAGCGAGAATGTCATCTGAGCATCTTTACGGGTCATGAGTGTGACATCGCCTTTGTGATTACGACTCTTGTAACCGAAAATTTCTGCATTCTGGATGGTACCACCCATAGTGCTGAGGGTAACCTTTACCTTATTATTCTTGAGAACAATCTCCTGTTCCTGCCCCTGGCGCTGTGCAAAGAAGATGGCATTGCTGTCTGCCACTTGTTCTGTTGCCTGCTTAGTCTGGATTTGCTTTTTCTCGTTAGCTGCCAGGGCGGCTTTCTGTTCTTCTACTGCAGCGATGCTGTCTTGTTTAGCCTGCATGAGGCGACGTTCTTCCTCTGATGGCTGACTGTACCAGCCGAAGCCGATAACAACGAGTGCCATCAAGACGAAACCTGTAATCGTGTTTTTATCCATATATGAAAAATTGTTGAATTTTCTTAAAGAACTATTGTTAGGGCGCAAAATTACAAAAAAAAACCGAAAACGTTCTTCGTTTTGTCTCTAAAATAGCTATCTTTGCGCAAAATTAGAACGAATGAGGTCTTTAGTAATATTTTTCTTTGTTTTAGGCACTATTACAGGTGCCAATGCCCGCCAAAGGACAGTCAAAGATGTTGAGGCTAAGGTAGATACTTTATCCATTGTCAGCAGTTACTTGCAAAAGTTGCAAAAGTTGGTTGAGCAGCGTGATTCGATGAGCATCGTTCCGTTTTATCCCGCGCCCAATGCCTATTACTACCAGATACTTTCGGCACCCACCCTGTATTCTTCTCCTCTGCATCAGATGATGAACAATACGGATTCCACCTATGCCGACAAGCAGTTGCAGACCCTTTATTACATTAATAATATGTTGGCCAAGCTGTATGCCAGACATCCAGAGCTTGTGCAGCAGACAGAGGAGAGCATCAAGGACAAGGGTAAGTTCAGGGATGATATCAACGAGAAGATAAACGTAAAGGAGAAACTTTCAGAGAAGGTGACCGAGGCCACTCTTTCTCCCACACTTGACGATGGGATACAGGTGGTAACACGCCGTCCCAACTTCTGGAAGACCTCTGGTAGATCTTTTGTTCAGTTATCTCAGACTCATTTCTCTGATAACTGGTGGCAAGGTGGCGAGAACAATTTCTCGGGTAACCTTTCAGTGACCTTACAGGCCAATTACAATAATCAGAAGAAGTTCAAGTGGAATAATACGTTGGAACTAAGAATAGGTGCCCAGACATCACCGAGTGATACCAAGAGGTCCTTCCGTCCGACGCAGAACCAGTTGCGTTACTTTACCACTTTGGGCTATCAGGCATACAAGTCGCTGGATTATTCAGTTCAGTTTGAGGCCAAAACACCTATACTTTCTAACTACAAGCCCAATACCGACGAACTGACCACCAAGATTTTCTCTCCTTTGGAGATTTTCGTAGGACCTGGTATGAAGTATGAGTTCCAATGGGGAAAGAAAAAGCGCTTCAGGGGAGACCTGAACGTGGCTTTTATTGCATATCAGCTTAAGTATGTGGGTGTTGATGAATTGATCGGGCAATATGGCTTGGATGCAGGAAAACATTTCAAACATACATTCGGTCCTACCGCAACGCTGAACACCACTTACAACATCTGCGACCAGATTACATGGCGCAGTACCTTGAGTTGGAAGAGCAATTACCATTATACTTCTATAGACTGGTTCAATGAGATCAACTTCAAGGTTAGCAAGATTATCAATGCCAAGCTGATTCTGAATCCCAAGATCGACGACTCCAGTGTAAAATACAGAAATGCAAGTGGAAAGTACCTGATGTTCAAGGAAGACTTGGGTATAAGTATAGACTATAATTTCTAACCATTCCTTATTTATAGAATTATGCAAATAAAGTCTGCAGAGTTCCTGGTTAGTAGTGCCCGTATTGACCAGTGTCCCAAGAGCAATTTGCCCGAGTATGCCTTTATAGGGCGCAGTAACGTGGGTAAGTCCAGCCTTATCAATATGCTTACCGGTAATGGTAAGTTGGCTAAGACATCGGCTACGCCTGGAAAGACCATCCTTATCAATCACTTTGTTATCAAGGAGCAAGGAGCAGGCGGAAAAGGACAGGAGAATATTTGGTATCTGGTTGACCTGCCAGGCTACGGCTATGCCAAGCGCAGC
>DLBF01000152.1 GCA_002494215.1 Prevotellaceae bacterium UBA7028 | reverse complement strand
GATGGGTAAGAGCTACAACAACTTTATCACCCTGCCCCAGTTCTTTGACGGCAGTCACCCCTTGTTGCAGCAGGCCTACAGCCCCATGACCATCCGTTTCTTCATCCTGCAGGCTCACTACCGCAGCACTGTTGATTTCGGTAACGAAGCTTTACAAGCTTCTGAGAAAGGCTTTACCCGCCTGATGGAAGGTTACAAGAACCTGAAGCGCTTACAGGAGGGTCAGAAGGTGAAGGGAATGCCTTGGATTGAGCAACAATACGTAGATGAACTGCGTGAGAAGCTCTACGAGGCAATGAACGATGACCTGAACACCCCCATCGTTATCAGCAACCTCTTCGACGCTTGCCGTGTGATAAATACCCTTATCGACAAGAAGGCAAGCATCAAGCCTGAGGTAACAGAAGCTCTGTTGCAACTGTTCAGCACCTTTACCTTCGATATCTTAGGTCTGAAGGAGGATACGGGCAACAGCAACAAGGCTCGCGAGGATGCCTTCGGTGCCGTAGTAAACATGCTGCTGGAACAGCGTCAGCAGGCTAAGGCCGAGAAGAACTGGGCACTGAGCGATAAGATACGCGATGACCTGGCAGCCTTAGGCTTCGAAGTAAAAGATACCAAAGACGGCTTCAGTTGGAGTTTGAATAAATAAGCCCCCTCCAACTCCCCCTTTGGGGGAGAGAGTGAGAGGCCAGAGGAATGTTATATAAATTTATAAGTATTTCTCTAACCCTTAACCGATAACAAAAGTAGAGGGGAACATCCTGTGATGTTCCCCTCTACTTTTTATTCATTGTCCGCTACCTCCTCTCCCCCAAAGGGGGAGTCGGAGGGGGCTTTTACTTAGTTGCAACCTTCTTGCCATCCTGGATGTAGATACCCTTCTGAGCCTTGCTTACGCGCTGGCCAGCCATATTGTATATAGCTCCCTCGCCTTCGGAGAGGGCTGGGGTGAGGCTCTTGATTCCATCGGGATCGCCACTCTCTGTACCTACTACGAAGCCCTCAGGAGCAGGAGTAACACACTTATTGTCATTCCAGCTGGGGATAGCGTAGCGACTGAAGGTCTCGCTTCCGGCAGAAGCAACATACAGGTTATTAGCATAGTCGAATGCCAAGCTTGTAATGGAGGTCTCGCTGACAGAGATAATCTGCTTCGGAGTCAGCTGAATCTTACCAGTCTCCAAAAGAACATAGTCTTTCTGATAGATAATAACCGAGCCACTACCATTTGGCATAGCAATATACTTACCATCTGAGGTAAATGCCATTCTTGCTCCATTACGGCCTGAGTTAGCCTGGCTATAATCCTCTACGCCTGCAGTATTGTAATGCTTGAGAATAGGATATTCTGCAGAAGGAGAACTTACATGCTGGATGTACCAGAGACCGCCCTGACCATCCTCGTGGATGCCAACATATTGTGAAGAATAGGTATATTGACCGTTGAGTGGCTCAAAGACTGCAGAAGGGGCACCTGTCCATTCTGTTGCAGTACCCAGGTTGTAAACAGAGCAGTTGTAGTCTGAAGCATTGTTTCCGCCATCGCTGCGCTGGCCACCCAGAACATACATCTTCAGGTCTGCACCCTTTCCTTCGAATGCCAGGCTGAGAGCTGCACGATTCTGTTCAACTTCACCTACGTATGTAATACCAGTAGCCTCATCCAATGTTCCACCTGTGAAGACAGGCTTCCAAGGCTCGTTCAAGTCCTCGGGATTGATTTCCCATACAGAACTGTTGGTAGTACCAGAAGCACGAGCTACGAAGAGACGTCCGTCCTCTGTGAAGCGGAGATCCTTGAAGTCGAACTTGTAGGTGCCTGAAATTACAAGAGGTTCTTCAGCTGCGTTTGGCACGTCGCCATAGAAGCCAGGAGTACCATCGATTGAATTGATGGGCTGGAAGTTAGCATCGAATGCGAAGATAGCACCATTCTTCTTGCCAGAGATGTACTTAGTGTTATTCGGAGCTGTTGGATAAGACTCTGCTAGAAGAATCTGACCGAAGCCCTTGCTGGCAGGATTGTTGTTGATAGCCATTCCGTAGGGGCCCCATACCTTGTAGCTGTCGCCTACCTTCGTGGCAGTCTTAACACCCATACCCGTAATATCCAGTTCGTAGGTCATCTTGGTACCTGCAGGAGCATTCAACAGGCTGTTTTCGATAGCAATCTCATGACCGCCTTCCATCAGGTCGCCACCCTTCAGTACATGAGAGTACTTCAACTCTTCACCAGCATAGAAGTTGATGGCACCGCTCTTAGCCTCAGCATTCAGAGTGTAAGCGATGATCACCTGATCAGCATTGGTAGCAGAGCTCAGGTTAGAGGCAAAGGCATTGAGCTGAACGTTAGGACGACGATTCACGTACTCACCGTCAGAGTACCATACCACATTTCCGCTAAACAGATGAGGTGTAGCATCCGTACCTATCTTCTGGAACCAGTGAGCATCCTCAACCTTAGAGCCATTCAGCTTCCAGCAGATTTCGCCGCTTGCCAACTGCTCTTCAGTTGCCAGTGTACCGCCGGTATCGAAGCCTGGATTGCTGCGCTCTGCATAGAACACATTATTTGCCGTGAAGCCGTTACGTCCAATTACGTTAGAGTTGTCACCCTTGGCGATATTCTGGAACTGAGATAGAATCAAAGTGTTGCTAATAGTGGGAGTCTTATTTGCCCATCCAACAACACCACCGCAGTTAGTAGTTGCGTTCTCACTTTCGCCAATCATCGTAACGTTGACAACACAGTTATTAATTACAGTACCAGCATCAGCAATACCTACAACACCACCGTGAGTACCGTCACCCTCGATGAAGGAGTGCATTACAACCTCAATTTCACAGTTCTCGATAGTAGAGTTCTCGGATGTCCAACGTGTAAGACCACCCATGAACTTTCTTTGTTGGGTGTTGAAATATTCACCTGTCAGTTTAAAGTTTTTAACCGTAGCACTCTTCAACTCGTAGAACAACGAAGCTGGATCATCTGTATACTGCTCATCGATATAGACATTGTTCAACGCATGTCCCTGACCATCGAGTACACCACGATAGATATGAACAGCATTCTCGCCAGACTTATTATGACCAATAGGAGCCATGGCAATACCAGTCATATCAACATCGTTCATAAGCTTAGCCTTGGCATATGCATCGCGTTCACCGGCAATTGTACGGTAGGTAACAAACTGCTTAGGAGTAAAGATCTGGTAATAACCGTCTTCGTCCTGAGTAGGAATAAGTTCCTTAAGAATAGGAATGTCAAGAATCTTGGCCTCACGAGCCTGTTCTGTAGTATAAGTACCACCATAATATATATCATACAAATCCATAGAGAGATTTTCAATGACATCTACATCAGCATCGTTTATCAGGTGCTCGCCATTCGCAATCCATTCATTGGAAACAGGATCCTTCTCAACCAGGGACAAGTTCTGAACCAAGATGTCATCAAGAAGATGAGCAGAATTAATAAGTGCCAGATAAGCCTGACGAGCCTCATAGAATTCCTTGAACAACTGGCTCAGGTTTTCTACAGCCTTCATCTTACCCTCTACGCCCTGAGCTCCATCGGCAGCAGCAATAGCAGCCAACAGCGTCTCTTTCAACTCCTCAGGATAGCTAGGAGACATAGCCTCATCTGGCATTCTGTCGATCAAGTCCTCGTCTCTGTACTTCTCGATAATAGCATTTGCACGGGCCACCATGCTCTCCAGAGCCACGTCGATATATTTCTCAGCCTCTTCCCCCTCGCCAGCATATACAATCTTGAAGGATGAGAAGCCTGTCCAGTCATTACCATAGTTGGTACCTGGGTTGCAGAGACCAATGGTCAGGCTGTCGCCTTCGGCCTTGGCAATGGTGTAGTTAAAATAACGACCTGCATATCCTGCAACGGCCATACCAGAAGGACCATGAACAGCATAACCGAGAGTATCGGCACCATTTGATGCATCGGTAGAGTAATAATCATCGTAGATGGCCAAATCATAAGTAGTGTTGCCACCACCTATCTGATTGATGTAAACATTCTCTCCGTTGATAGCATTTGCCTTCTCAACGTAGTCCTCGATTACAGTCTGCAGATAGTTTACATTATCGTTAGCATAAACCTGAGCTGCATAATTATAGAGGTAGCGATTATTGCTGGGACGGAATGCACCCTGAACACCTACCAGATAGTAACCGGGTTTCAAATCCTTAACGGTCTGGTGCATATCGAACTTGGTATTCCATGCCTCAGAACCATAGAACGTCTTATCCCCAATAGATACACTGCTGCGGTCTGTTGCCCACTTGTTCATGCTCGATTTCCAACCGTCCTTAAAGTCGTTGTGGAAGTCTGCATTTACAAAAAGATTCGTTACCTCGGTACCTGCGATATAACCATTCTTAATAGCCAGGTCCAACCAGTCACTCACGCGAATTGCCTCCTTCTCTATCAGGGAGTCGGCAAGTTCGTGGTTCTCTATAATCTCCACGTAATCATTTTCCAGATAAGACTCCAATGCGTCACGGTCTTCACCTGCAAAGTCATCGTGACTATCCAGGTAGTCTTTCACCTCCTGACACTTTCTCTGATACTTCTTGTACACCTCTTCGCTGGCTTTAACAACCTTCTCTGCAACATATACAGAATCCAAAGCATCTGCCAAAGCAAGAACATCCTCTGACTGATTCAACTCTTCCAGTTTCTCCTCCAATGCAGTGAGAGTATTCTGGTAGGCTATCGTATTCCCATACTTCTCGGTGTAATAAGCTGAAATAACAGAGGCAACCGATGGTAAAGTCTCATCTGTAATAGCCATATACTCCTCTGCAGCATAGATAATAACACCATGGGTAGAGAAAGGATAAGGATAATCATCCTCGTCAAGAGTCTGATACCATACAGGATCACGGAACTGGCTTCCGTTTGCTTTCCATGTGATTTTACCTGTTGCAAGGTCTTCCTTGGTTACGAAGCTTACATCCTCTGCTTTTCCATCATAGTTTTTCTGAACGATACCTGCGCCATCCAGTGCATAGCAGTTCTTAACAACAACCTGATTGCTTTCTGCGTGACGTGCAAAGCCACGATTAGCATCCATATAATCTACTGTACCCAATGCAAAGCAGTTTGTTACCTCTGCATAGCTACCTAACCAGCCTGAGAATGAACCATTCTCTTTATGAGTATCATTAATAACATGTATATCACCTATCATTCCGCAGGCGTTGATAGTAGCACGACAACTTGATCCCATTGCGCAACCAAAAATACCAGCACCGTTTGTACCTGCATCAACAAGTACATTACCAAGGTTCATACAGCCTTTAATGGTGATATGGCCTCCCCAATTGGATGTCATACCTACAATACCAGTATAACCGCCACCGTAGATAGAACAAGTCTCGTCCAGTACAACATCCTTGACATATACGCCTTCTTCTGCACGAGCCTGATCGGCAGTGAGATTTCGTTCTCCCAATTTATCATCAGGCTGACTGTTCATAACACTGATAAGACCTACACCACGCTTTCCGGGCAGATAAATATTGAGATGACTGATTGTATGGCACTGACCATCAAAGCAACCATAGAAGGGAGCAAACTCACTACCTACCTGCTCAAAACCCCTGGTACAGTACACTGGTTTGTTATCTGGCCAGACGTATGGAACAGGATCTTCACCTGCCTTTTTGATGTAGACATCCGCTATTTCCTGATATTCTTCCAAATCTATGTCATCTGTCAGCTTAGCACTTGCATCCAGATGTTTAGAGGCCCATTTACTCCACCAGATGAACTGTGCAGGTGTACTGATTTCATACCAGCCATCAACCAGGGGAGCATAGTTCTCCTGCAGCGCTCCACAAAGGATATCCTCACCCGTTATGGGGTCTGTACCGACAACGTTGTCGCAGATACCTTCAACAAAATGATGAGGAGGGAAATTAGGCTCGCCAGCATACGTATTCTGATAGGTTGCATCTAGAGGAGTACCATTACACAAGTAATTTTTTGTATTAACATAGACCTTGCCCCCCTCTCTTGGTACAGGAACAGGATAGTCATCAACTCCAATCCTCTGATAGAAGCGCTCTACCCCATCCTTCTTGCCGTTCATGAAGTAAGCAAGCTCACCAGAAGCAATGCCGTCCTCACCATTATCGTATACTGTATATTTGTCCTGATCCGTAATATCCCTTCCTGTTATGGGATTTACAACATATACATTCTCGCAGACAACGTTAGCATAGTTACGGGCAATATTGCCGGAATTTTCTGTTTCGCTTTGCAATGTTTCATTGCCGGCTCCAATGATGCGGCCCGTGACAGCACAATTCCTAAAAAGGGATTTTGCATGTGTCCAGCCTGCAAAACCACCAACACGCGCACATTTAGCATTTTTTTCTGTACCTGGTAAAGTGATAGTACCAGCATAGATACAGTTTTCTATATTCTTTGCTGTACGTATCATTCCAAAGAAACCGCCGGCGGTATTATCACCAACATGACTGGAAACAAAGTCAATGTCAGAATATACATTCCGGACAGCAGACTCATAGCTATCATTTGAGATAGAGCCCCAGTACATGCCGTTTGTCTCAATCCTACCATGCATGATAAGGTTTTCTACAGTACCATAGTGACGTTGTGGGAAAAGAGCAGCGTTGTTGCCCATCTCAGTCATCTCTATGGTAAGTTCATGACCTCCGCCGTCGAAGTTACCTTCTGTCCAGTCGTTGGTGTTGAAAATAAAGTGACCAGGCTCTGCAATATACTCGATATCGTTGACCATCCTTATGTGAAGTTTGAAACCATTAACAATACGGCTCATACCCTCTGCAAGGTCAACTTCCTCCTTACTGCCAATAAGAATAGATCTGCTGATAGGGTCGAACCTCGTAGGATCGTCCGGATCAAAGTAATGGAAATCGTATAAACCACACTTGGTACAGATGCCGTACTTGTCAAACTCATGCTTTTCCGATTGATCAACGCCACTGTTAGAGTAACTGATCTCGCCGTCAGCCTTACCGTTACAATCTGTAGGAACCGAAGCATAAACCCGCCCGCTACCGAACGGAGCAGGAACAGGGAATGGATCTATACCTATTCGCTGAACCCATCCAATCCTGCTCTGGTCGTTGTTCAACTGATAACAGATTTTACCGTCTGCAAGGTCTGCAAGTGGCACAACCGTTACAGATGGGTTGCTGCCGCCCCAGTTATTGGTGACATAGTTGTTATAACAAGAAGGACCTGGACGATTGTTGTAGCTGTCCTGATTATACTTTCCGAGGTCAACAACCTGAACCTTGCCATCGTTACGGCAGATGTTTCGGCTGGTGCCATCGCTAAGATTAAAGTTGCTTCCATCGTTGATAACCAGACAGTTTACGATATTAGGATTAGAATCCGCCCAGCCAATTACACCACCACAGCTATGGGTTACTCCACCATCGATGATGACCTTTACCAGACAATTCTCGATAATAGTACCATTAGTGCAAGTAGCGGCAAGACCACCATGAGTGCCATCTCCACCAGGAACTGTGCTGATAATCTTAACATCGGCCCAGCAGTTGCGAATAGTACCCCTGACACGTCCTGCAATACCTGCAGCAAACTTGTAAGCTGAGTTAATCGTTCCCTCAACCTTCAGGTTCTGGATAACAGCGCGCCAACCGACATAGCGGAAGATGGCCCCGTAGTTGTCCTCTGGATACATGTTGATTTTGATGGTGTGGCCCTTGCCGTCGAAAGTTCCATGATAGGCTTGGCTGTTGTCGTTTTTGCCTATCATTGTAGGATTCAGGCCCAAGTCAATGTCGGCTGTCAGCTCGGCACAGGCTGTGAACTCACCACCATTCACGAGTGCAGCAAACTCCTCCCAGTCAGCTGCCGTACCAATCTGATATACATTCCCGACTTTGTCGAGTGCATACGCAGACACGCCAACAACCATCATGATGGCTGTCAGACATACGGTAAGTAGTCTTTTGCTCATAGAATGTAGTTTTAATAATATTAATAAATAAGGTTAAACAACATAGTGTTATAATGCAAAAATAGCGAAAAATATTTACGTGCAAAACTTTTTCTACAAAAAATGCCAAAATATGTTACATTATGTAAATCGAAGGACACCAAAAAAGCCCCTTCCCTTTATGGGGGAAGAGGCCTAATTAAAACATTATCGGGGTATCTGCTACTTCGCAGACACTTCAGCTCTTCTTTTACTTCGTTGCAACCTTCTTGCCATCCACTACGTAGATACCCTTCTGAGCCTTGCTTACACGCTGGCCAGCCATATTGTATATAGCTCCGTTGTTAGCGTTAGCGTTATCGTTAACGTTCTCAATTCCATCGGGATCGCCGCTCTCGGTACCTACCACGAAGCCTTCGCGAGCAGGAGTAATGCGCTTGTTGCCAGTGAAAGAAGGAATAGCGTAACGGTTCAGGGTCTTGCTGGCACTTGAGGTAATGTACAAGTTATTAGCATAGTCGAATGCCATACCTGTAATCTGGCTTTCAGTAACACTGATATTGTACTTAGCATCCAGATAGATTAAGCCATTTGCCAGAGGAACGTAGGTTGTCTCGTAGATAATCACCTTGTTGTTACCCATAGGAACTGCAAGAATATTACCATCCTCGCTAATAGCAATAGCCTCGCCGTGAGTGCTGGTAGAGATATTGCTATAATCCTCGATACCTTGAGCATTGAAATGCTTCAGGGCAGGGGTCTCCTCGCTTACGGTATTGGGATACTGCTCGAACCACAGACCGCCAAGGTTATCAGCTGCAATACCTACGTGAGCAGGAGTAATGGCGAACTGACCTGTGAGAGGCTCGTAAACGCTGCTGGGAGCGCCAGTCCAAGAAGTTGCTGTACCAAGGTTATAAGTGAAGCACTTGTAGTCAGAGAAGTTCTCCTTACCGTTAGAACGCTGAGCACCCAGAACAGTAAGCTTGAGGTTCTCGCCCTCACCCTCAACTGCCAAAGCAACAGCGGGACGGTTCTGCTCCTCACCATTAACGGTTACGATACCTGTTGCAGCATTCAGCTCACCGCCCGTGAAGACAGGAGTCCAAGGCTTGTTCAGGTCGGCAGGGTCAGCCTCCCATACAGAGCTGGCAGAGTTACCAGAAGCACGGGCAATGAACAGACGACCATCCTTGCTGACACGTACATTCTTCAAATCGAACTTGTAATCGCCAGAGATGCTCAGTATGTTCTTGTTGTCCTGAATATCGAGACCACCATAGAAACCAGGTGTGCCATCCAGGGCATTGACAGGCTGGAAGTTAGCATCGAAAGCAAACAGAGCACCGGGCTTCTGCTCAGCGATGGTACCTTCACCCTTCTCCAAAGGACGAGACTCGGCTACATAAATCTGACCGAAGCCTGCGCTGGCAGGAGCATTGTTAATGGCAAGACCATAAGGAGAGTTAACCTTGTATCCCTCGCCTATCTTGACAGGTGTTTTTGTACCAATACCAGTGATGTCGATTGCATAAGTCATCTTCGTACCGGCTGCGGCATTCAGCAGGCTGTTATCGATAGCAACCTCGTGACCGCCTGCCATCAAGTCGCCACCCTTCAGAACGTGAGAGTACTTCAGCTCTTCGCCAGCATAGAAGTTGATGGCACCGCTCTTAGCCTCAGCATTCAGGGTGTAGGCAATAATAACCTGATTAGCATTGGTAGCTGTACTCAGATTAGAGGCGAAAGCATTCAACTGTACGTTAGGACGGCTGTTGAGGTACTCGTCTCCATCCTTCCATACCAGACTGCCTTCAAACAGATGAGGAGTCTTATCATTACCCAATGACTGGAACCAATGAGCATCCTCGCCCTTCTCGCCGTTGAGCTTCCAGCAGATTTCACCGCTTGCCAACTGCTCCTCAGTTGCCTTTGTTCCCTTAGCATCGCCAAACTGTGTCACATAGAACACATTATTTGTGGTACAGTTATCCGGATTACGGCTAATCGTATTGCCATTGTCCGTTTTAACAGTGTAGTTAGAAGACAGAACAAGGGTATTGTTGATAGTCATCTTAGAACCGGACCAACCGCAGACACCACCACAAGAGTGGGTGTTCTCGCCCAGAATAGCACAGTTAATAAGACAGTTCTCAACAACGGTACCGTCACCGGCATTGTTGGCAATTAGACCGCCGTGTGTTCCGTCCTGTGGATTACCATTTTCATCTGCAGGTCTTAATGAGTTGATGGTAACAGCAACATCACAATTCTCGATGCGAGCATTGTAAGTATAACCGGCAATACCACCCATGAACTTCTGGTCGCTGAAGTATTCACCGGTCAGCTTCAGGTTCTTGACGGTGGCGCCGTCCAATGTATTGAACAGACCAGTACGCTCTGCGTTATTAAGGATGTATACATTGCTAAGAGCATGTCCCTGTCCATCGAATACACCACGGAAGCTATAATCGCTTCTGTTGATTGGCTGCATTCCGACACCGGCCATGTCAATGTCGGCTGTAAGCTTAGCCTTCACTTTATAATCAACTTCTGTTGAGATAGCACGGAAAGCTACAAGCTGTTTGGGGGTACCGATGAGATAGAAACCCTCCTCGTCCTGAGCAGGAAGAACTGCCTTTACAATATTGTTGTTCAAGAGTTCAGGATTCAGCGCCTCCTCTGTGCTATAAGAACCACTGTAGTACGCATCATACAAAGGTTCCGCAATAACATCATAGAAGACAGCTGTCTCGTCATCCGTAAATACCATCTCTCCGGTCTCAATCCATTCGCCAGTTTCAACATCCTTTTCAACCAAAGGCAAGTTTTCACCTTCGAAGGCTTCAAAAGAAGCGGCTGTGTTATAGAGTTTAATGTAAGCCTGCTTACCCTCATATATATTCTGGAAGATATCGGAGAATGCAGCAGCTACCTCAGCCTTGGCTACGATGGTTTCTGCAGATCCTGCCTGTGCGATAATAGCTTCCAGACTTTCCTTAAGTTCTTGCGGGTAATTGGGACCTGCGGCAACATTTTCATTGGAATATACGTAGTTCATGATGCTCTCTGCACGAGCCATCATATTCTCGAGTACATTATCCAGAGCAGCACTAACCTTCTCTTCGTCATCACCGCAGTAAGTAACCTTCAGGGCACTCCAACCGGTCCAGTCACTGTCGTACTTCGTACCGGGGTTCTTGATACCGATAGTAAGTTTACCGTCCTCGCCTACGTTTGCAATGGTGTAAACCGGGTAGCGGCCAGCCTTAGCAGCAATGGCCATACCAGTCTCGCCCTGAACAGCGTAACCAACAAGCGTGGCACCAGCCTCATCGTTAGTTGAGTAACCGTCATCATAGATAGCCAGGTCGTGAGCACCTGCGCCGTGCAGGTTGCAGTTCTGCTGATCCATTGTATCGGCAACTGCTATGATATCCTCGTTAACTGCAGGGAAGTAGTTGAATACACCGTTGGCATAGATACCGGCAGCATAGTTGGTGCTATAGCGGTTGTTGCTGGGACGGAAGGCTCCGTTGGTGGCAATCAGGTAATAGCCAGGCTTCATGCCCTCTACTGTCTGATACATATCACCAGTTGCGTTCCAAGCCTCAACACCATAATAGGTGGTGCCTGTTTCTTCGTCCTGAGATTGGCCTAAACCAGTACTCCAACCGTCGGTCCAGTTCTCGTTCTTCTTGCTGAAGTCATAGTTGGGAATCAGGCTGCTGACATCAGTACCAGGAACATAGTCTTCGGCAATGGCATCGCCCAGCCACTTGATAACTCGCTCTGTCTCGGCAGCAATTTCCTCGGCAGTAGCGGTATGATTTTCCTTTATGTACTCGTAGGTACCAAGAGCATTGTAGTCGTCTGGCTCATCATTCTCCAGGAGGTAATATTCGAGAGCCTCACGAAGTGAACCGCTGAAGCTGTCGTCATTCTTCAATCTGATCTTTGTCTCCTCGCACTTGTCGATGTAAGCCTTATATACAACAGCATTGTCAGCTACGGCAGACTTCTTGACATTAACAGAGTCAACAGCATCGGCAAACTCCAGGATAGTGGTAGCATCATCCAATGCCTCCAGTTTATCCCTGAACTCTTCAATCAATGACTGAGTAGCAATAGTCTCCTCAAGTGCCAGTTCTTCATAGGCCTGGATAGCAGCACTTACTTCACCCAGATCACCTTCATCGGCAACAGAGAAGTATTGCTCTGCAGCATAGATAACGGTTCCGTGAGAGGGATCTGCAAAAGGATATGCATCCTCGTCAAGGTTCTGATACCAGTAACCTGTACGGAACTGATTGCCGTTGGCCTTCCAGGCAAGGGCTCCAGACTTAAAATCAGCCTCACCTACGATACCTACATGTTCCTGAGTACCAAAGCGGGCATAGCAGTTCTTGATATTGTCGTTAACGCGGCCATTGCCGTAACGGGCAAAGTAGCGGCCTTCATTCTCGATACCTTCAACTGAGCCGACAGCAAAGCAGTTGGTTACCTCGGCCCAGTCACCTAACCAGCCAGAGAATGAGCCGTTCTCCTTAGGACCGTAAACGTTGCCTACCATACCGCAGTTGTCGATGGTTACATGACATGCAGATCCCATCACACAGCCGAATACACCGGCTGCGTTAGGACCGCCGTCAGCTGTTACATCACCGCACATCATGACGCCTTTGATATTGACATGACCTGCCCAGGGAGCAGTCATACCTACCAGGGCTACATAACCGCGGCCGAGGAGTGAGCAGCTCTCGTCGAGCGTTACATTCTTAATATATACACCTTCTGCATTGCGGGCCTCCTCATCACTGAGACCGCCAAAGCCCTTTGAAGGCAAACTGTTCATAACGGCGATAAGACCTACACCGTTATCAGTATGATGATCAATAACCAGGTTGCTGATGGTGTGGAACTGACCATCGAAGTTGCCATAGAATGGAGCACCCTCTGTACCTACATTGGCCCAACGCTTGCAATAGCCGTCCATATCAATGTCGGCTGTCAGACGGGCACTGACATCCAGATGCTTGGCGGCATAGTTGGTCCACCATACAAGCTGGTCAGGTCTGCTGATGTCGAACCAGCCGTCAACGGGAGTCATATAGTCTTCCAGCAAGTCGTTACAAACGACACAGAAACCTTCCTCATACTGGTGAGGGGGTAGTTCAACATCGGAAGAAGGAGTATTACTATATATAGGATCGCCCATAGGCTGACCGTCACAACGATATTCTGACGAAACCACATAAACAAGGGCTCCCTCCTTCTTGACGGGCATAGGATAGTCATCCTCTCCAAGTTTCTGATAGAAACGCTCTTCCCCACCCTTGTATCCGTTCAGAGCGTATGCAAGGGCACCGTTAGTGATATCATCGGGATTCTCAATAAGTGTAACCTTGGCCTCATCGTCAAAACCGAAAGACTCACCAAGATAAACATTTTTACAGGTAATGTTGCTGGGATTACGGGAAATGGTCTTAGAATCACCAGTCGCATTCTGAAGTGTACCAAGGAAAGCACAGTTGGTAAGGTAAACCTGGCCGGCTGACCATCCACAGATACCTGCAAGACACTGGGTATTTCCTCCTTCCACACCATTGACGCTACCTGCATAGATAACATTCTCCAACTGAGCCTTTGAATCTGCCACACCAATTATACCTGCTGAAGTATTATCACCATCTCTGCTACAATTAACTTCAACATCCGAGAAGACATTGCGAATAATCACATTGTCGCTTTTTGTGTGAGAAGTGACAGATCCTGCATACTGACCGCTTGTTGTAATCGAGCCGTGCATGATAACGTTCTCGAAAACACCAGTCATGTTGGGGAAGAAGGATGCATTGTTAACAGTGATGTTATCCATCTCGATGGTAAGGGTATGACCCTGTCCATCAAAATCACTGCCGATATTACCTCCATCAGTAAAGATCAACTGGCCGTCTGTTTTGATTTCAAGATCATTCATCAACTTCATGTTGAGCTTGAAACCATTGGCAACACGATTCCAGCCTTCTGCCAGATAAATATCATCTATGCTGCTGATTGATATAGACCTGTCAGCCTGGTTGAACTTTGTCGGGTCGTCGAACTCGAACATATGGAAATCGAAACAGCCGCAACCCTGACAGATACCATACTTATCGAAGTCGTGCTTAGGCACTACAGCATTGCTTGGAGTGTTACTGTAGGTAAGGCCGTCAGCTATTCCGCTACAATCAGTAGCTGCAGAAGCATAAACCTGACCAGTGCCAAATGCAGCAGGAACAGGGAAGGGATCTGTGCCGATACGCTGAACCCATGCTATGCGGCTCTGGTCGGTATTCAGCTGATAGCAGATCTTACCGTCAGCAAGGTCTGCATAAGGAACAACACTTGTAGCCTTATTGGTTCCCCACTGTTTGGTTACATAGTTATTATAGTTAGCACCTGCAGGACGATTAGCGTATGAATCGGATTTGTACTTGGAAAGATCTGACAAAACGCGAATATTTCCATCGTTACGGGCAATATTGTTACTACCGCCATTGTTGAGATCGAAATTGCTACCATCGCTAATAACAAGGCTGTTTACGATGTTGACAGGACCGTCTGCCCAACCAACTATACCACCGCAGTTCTGGGTGGTTGCACCATTAATAACAAACTTTGCCAAGCAGTTCTCGACAAGAGTTCCTCCATAACCCACAGCAACAACACCTCCATGGGTAGCGTCACCAATAAAGGAACTTTTTACAGAGACATCCACATAACAACCGCGGATGATACCGCTGTTCCATACAGCAATACCTGCAGCAAGCTTCTGGTCGGTGGTAATTTCACCCTGCACCTTCAGATTCTGCACGATAGCATGTATACCTGTATTACGGAAGAGTGCCGTTCCCTCCTTACCCGAAGAGAACAGGTTGATTGTGATGGTGTGACCCTGGCCGTCGAAAGTTCCCTGATAGTCAAGGCCGTCCTTGCCTATCATAGTTCCGTCAGCGCCTTTGTCAATGTCTGCCGTCAGAACAGCATTGGCATAAGCCTCACCACCATTAACGAGTTCGGCAAATGCCTTCAAGTCATCCGCCGTTCCAATCTGGTACACATCATCAACTTTGTTGAGCGCATACACAGACATGCTGAAAACCATCATGATGGTCATCAAACACATGTGAAGTAGTTTCTTACTCATTGAAAGAAATGTTAATTGGTTAATAATAATAGTTAATAAATTATGTTAATAAATTGTCAGTTTTCGGGGTTATGGCTCACAAAGATAAGTAATATTCATATTGCCGCAAATTTTTTTTGAGGTTTTTTGGTATAACAAGCATATTATGCAAACAAAAGATGACAACAAAAGAAAAAAAGTGGCAGATAGTTTTTTTCCCCCAACGAGGAAAATATTTTTCCTTAACTAGAGCACAAAAATTATTTAACCTGCGACTTCCTTTGGCTTTACAGAAAAAAGGAAGAGGGAAGTCGAAACTCCCCTCTTCTTACGTATAGATTGAATCAGAAACTACCTAAACAATACCTTCTTGCCATCCTGGATGTAGATACCCTTCCGAGCCTTACTTACACGCTGGCCAGCCAGATTGTATATAGCTCCGTCACCTGTGGAGAGAGTTGGAATGAGGTTGTCAATAGCATCCTCCTCATCCTTTGTCGGGTTATGATAGCCAAGAACCTCGTCATAGATAACCATCTTATGCGTCTTGTCCAGAACAGGATTTGCATCCTCGCCTATTGTCTGGAACCAGACTGAATTTACGTCTTGCTTATCGCCGTTCAACTTATAACAAATCTCACCACTTGCAAGCTGAGCATCTGTTGCCGCTGTACCGCGAGCAATAGCACCCGGAACGAAACTACGCTCTGCATAGTAAACATTATTTACTGTACATCCATTACGTGAAAGCATATCTGTAGGATATGAATCGGGCTCTGGAGCAGTATCGTACTGAGAGAGAACCAGAACATTCGTAAGGGTGAGGTTACCATCACGCCAACCACAAATACCACCAAAAGAAGTAGCATTCTTGGCGATGATAGTACAGTTGACAATACAGTTGGTTACATAAACATTACCACCACCTCTGCTACAACCGGTGATACCGCCACTGGTAGCATCGCCTGCGATATCATTGTGCAGGACAACGGCAATCTCGCAGTTCTCGATATTAGTAGCACCTGATGTATAGCGAGTAAGACCGCCCATACGCTGCATGTCACCGTAGTATTCACCTGTCAACTTCAGATTCTTGACAGTTGCGTTACTCAACTCATAGAACAATGCACAACCACGTCCGCCCATGTACTTGATATAAACATTATCCAAAGCATGGCCCTGACCATCAAGTACTCCATTGAAGTTAATACCCTTATCGTCAGTTCCCAAGGTGTTGTTGCCGAATGGCTGCATAGCAATGCCCGTCATATCGATATCTTCCGTGAGCTTAGCCTTGATAGAGTAGTCGCCATTAAGGAAGAGAGAACGATAAGCAACGAACTGCTTGGGATTAGAGATAAGGTAATAGCCTTCCTCATCCTTTTCGGGTACGATAGTAGCTATAGCCTCTGCCTGCTTAGCAGTCAATGCTAGAGCAGGACTCAAAGCTTCTTCCGTGCTGTAAGAACCATTAACAAATGCTTCAAGCATATCCTGAGAAGCCTCGAAGAAGTCATCGCCAAATACAGTCTCGCCGATCTCGAACCATTCGCCTGCACCATCCTTTTCTGCCAAAGGCAGGTTTCCACCTTCAATAGCATCAATTTTTATTGCAAGATTATAGAGATCGGCATAAGCACGCTTACCATCGTAAACAGCCTGGAAGAGGTCAGAGAACTGCTTTGCAAGTTCTGCCTTAGCCTGGACATCTTCTGCTGCGTCAATATCATTAACTGCCTTCACGAGAGATGCCTTGAGTTCTGCAGGGAAGTTAGGAGTAGCTGAGGGATCTTTTATATCATTACCAACCTCGTAGTTGATGATAGATTCAGCACGAGCCTTCATATTCTCGAGTACTGTGCCGAGAGCCTCATCGGCCTCTTCTCCGCAATAAGTCACTTTGATGGGACCCCATCCAGTCCAGTCCTCAGCATACTTCGTGCCCTGACTCTTGATACCGATAGTGAGCTTGCCGTCCTCACCTACGTATGCAATGGTATATGCCTGGTAGCGACTGGCACTTGCAGCAATTGCCATTCCGTATGTACCCTGAACTGCATAACCAAGCAATGAGGCGCCAGCCTGTGTAGCCTGGGTTTCGTCGGTTGAGGCGAAATCACTATAGACGGGAACATCCAGAGCACCCTCACCGTTCAGGTTGCAATTAATCTGATCCATCGCATCAGCAACAGCAATATAGTCTTCAATAACAGTGGGGAAGTAGTTGAAGATACCATTGGCATATACACCAGCAACATAGTTAGTGCTGTAGCGGTTGTTGCTGGGACGGAATGCTCCGCTCAAACCTACCAAGTAGTAACCGGGCTTCATATGTTCCACAGTCTGATACATATCACCAGTTCTGTTCCAACCCTCAACACCTACAACTACATTGCCGTTTCCATCTTTAATATCAGCAAAGTCATTACACCAGGCACCTGTCCAAGAATCTGCATTCTTCTTTGCAAAATCGCTGTTGGGAATCAACCAACTGACATCGGTGCCAGGAACATAATCCTCGGCAATAGCGAGTTTCAACCACTCGTCAACACGCGTAATCTCGGCTTCTATTTCCTCGGCCGTAGCAACGTGATTTTCGACGATATAAACGTATGTACCGAGAGGATTGTCTTCATCGGGCTCACCGTCCTCAGAGAGATAAGCCTCGAGTGCAGTACGAAGGCTGCCAGAGAAAGTCTTGTCGTCCTCCAAGAACTTATTTATCTCAGCGCACTTGTTGATATATGCCTTATATACAGCCATATTCTCCTCAACAGCAGCCTTTACTACATTCAGAGAATCGTAAGCATCGGCAAGGGTAAGGATAGTTTCTGTCTGAGAAAGAACCTCAGCTACGGCCTTCCACTCATCAAGCAAAGCCTGAGTGGCGATGCTATCTGCGCTAGCCTGTCCTTCCTCGTAAGAACCTATAGCAGAAGCAACGTTTGGAATATCATCATCACTTAAAACAGTGAAATACTGCTCTGCACCGCCAATAACTATACCATGAGCAGGATTTGGAGAAGGCATCTCGTCCTCACCAACAGTCTGATACCATGCAGGATTACGGAACTGATTTTCGTTCAAATTAAAGCAAAGTGCACCACTGGAAACTTGCTCAGAAGTAACGAGATATGTCCTGCTATCTTCTGCCATTGGTTTGTTGTGCTGCTGTTTGTCGGGATCAACATCCTGAATGTCAGCCTCGTAGCAGTTGACAACTTTCGCAGCGCCACGAGTGAACGAATCGCTACTGTAAATAGCCGTTTGTGGCATGGAAGCAGTACTCCAGCAATTAGTAACAAGAGAGTTAGCGCTTGAATATCCGCAAATAGCACCAGACTCGCGTCCACCATTAACTGCGCCAGTTACCCAGCAGTTGGTGATGAACATATCCGTTAAACCACCCTGATCAACACCGATGATACCGGCAGCGTTCTGGTTGGTAGTAGTTACAGTACCTTCGTTACCAACATTCGTGATGTAAATCTTTCCACTGGCATTTACAGTACCACCAATAATACCGCAGAAAGCATTACCGCTGATAGAGCAGGTCTCGTCCAGAACGAAGTTCTTGATAACAGCACCATCACCAATAAGACTAAACAGACCCTGATAGTTTTTATCATTGTCTATAATCAAGTTGCTGATAGTATGGAACTGACCATCGAATTCACCTGTGTATCCGTCTGTTGCATTACCAGCAGCAGCATATTCTGTATTAGACATGTCAATATCATCATACAAACGAGCTTTGATAGTACCCTTGCCACTGTTTACAATTGTAGCAAATTGAGCTAATGTCCTTGCATTGATAATCTTCATGTAACCATCTGCATCTTTCTCGAGTTCACCACAAACTGTACAGATGCCATCTGCATCATATTGGTGATCAGGAATAACGGGATCTGATGATCGTGGTGTATTAGAGAAGGTTAAAGGCAGACCGTCACACCTGAATTGGTCTATATAGACTAATGTGCCTTCCTTTGCAATAGGTAATGGACATTTGTCCTCGCCAATACTCTGATAGAAGCGATCCACTCCCTCTTGCTTTTCGTTCAACAAGTAAGCAAGTTCACCACTTATTGCGGCCTCTTCTGTTGTCCTAGTATATTTTTCCTCGTCTCCTGAACCATAAGAATTGATACTGTAGACATTCTTGAAGACTGAGTTGCCATAGTTGCGGGCAATGGTATGAGAATCACCACCAGCATTGGTAAGAGTGCCTGTGAAAGCACAGTTTGTAAGAGAGGTGTTGCCAGCTGATGTCCAGCCGCATATGCCAGCAATACATTGTGCACCCTCTACGCCTTCGATGTCACCCGCATAAATAGAGTTTTCGATAGAGACAACACCATCGGCAACACCTAACAATCCACCTGTGGTGTTGTCACCAGGTCTTGAAACACTAATATTAATATCAGAATATACATTGCGGATTATCTTCTTGTTGCCGCCATACTCTCTACTACAAACAGAACCTGCAAATGGGGCTCCGCCAGTATAGGTAGATGTAATCTTACCGTGCATGATAACATTCTCGAAGACAAAGTCGCCTGCATATGCGTAAGGCTTAGGCAGGAATGCAGGGTATTGATCGGGAATGTCCACCATCTCGATGGTGAGCGTGTGTCCCTGACCATTGAAGCTACACTCACTCCAGTCGTTGTTGTTGAAGATGAGCTGACCTGTGGGAGGTGTACATGTAACGTCGTTCACCAGCTTAAGGTTGAACTTACAACCGTTCTGCAGACGGTTCCAACCTTCTGCCAGGAAGAGGTCGTCGCCACTGTTGATGAGGAATGACCTGTCGGCAGGATCATATTTTTCGGGATCGTTGAAGTCGAAGCTGTTCCAGTTGAACTGACCGCAAGTGGTGCAGACGCCATACTTGTCGTAAGTGTGTGCTGTAGCTATGGAATTGTTGGGAGTGTTGCTGTATGTGACATCTCCATCAGCCTTACCCTGGCAGTTGGTAGATGCAGAAGCATAAACCTGACCTTCAGAGCGGAATACAGCAGGAACAGGGTATGGATCAGTTCCGAGGTTCTGTTTCCAGCGGATTTGCTTCTGGTCGCTGTTCAGTTGGAAGCAAATCTTACCGCTTTCAATGTCTGCGGTAGTGATAACAGTTGTACCCTTGTTTTCACCGCCAAAGTCATCTACAACATAGTTGTTGGCAACGGCACCAATGGGACGATTGTGATAACTGTCGGCATTGTAAGTATCAAGGTCAACAACTACCAACTTTGCGTCGTTACGAACCAAACCGGCACTCTTGCCGTCAGACCTGTCAAAGTTACAGTTGTCGTTGATAACCAAACAGTTGGCAATGTGGCAACGGTCTGCGTCTGCCCATGCGGCAACACCACCGAACCTGCCAGAACCAACGGCATCGATAGCAATCTTGGCAACACTGTTCTCGATAAGCGAGTTCTTGTTACACTGGCCTACAAAGGCTGCTGCACTGGCATCCGTCATGGCTGTAGGACATTTGATAGTCACATCTGCCCAACAGTCGCGAATAACACCGCCGCTGTAGTTGGCGATACCTGCTGCATGCTGTCTTGAGGTTGTGATGGTACCTTGCACCTTCAGTCTCTTGATGAGGGCCTGGTTACCGATAGAACGGAAGATAGCAGGACCCTGATTGTCCTTTGTTCCGTCAGAGAAGTTGATGGTGATGGTGTAACCTGCACCGTCAAAGGTACCGAGGTATTCACCGTTGTAAAGTTTGTAGGTGTCAATGTCTGTGCCTAAATCAATGTCAGCCGTCAGGATGGCATTGGCACGTTTTTCGCCACCATTCACGAGTGCAGCGAATTCCGCAAAGTCTTCCGCTGTTCCAATTTGGTACACGCCGTTTACTTTTTCCAGCGCATACGCCGACATGCTAACAGCCATCATAAAGGCCATTATACATGTGCCAAGTAATTTTCTACTCATAGAATGTTAGAATTAAAGTTTATATAAAGAATTGTTTTCTTTTCTACACAAAGGGCATGCAAAAATAGCAATAAATAGCATTGCTCCAAACTATTTTAAAAAGAGATTTCGGCTACTGTACGTTTAAAGCAAGAAACAACTTCCTTCAGGAAAAAAAATACTACGTGAGACCTGTGAAAGTCCCACGTAGTAACCCTATCTTGAAGAATTTATGAAATTCTAGTTATGCTTTATGAATCAGACCAGATGGCGGATGATATCTTCGCGATCGCCAGGCAGATAATCAATAACAGGAATCTCTATCATGGTATAGGCACCAGGTTGCTGCTTGAGTGTAGCACGAGCGGCATTAACCAATACCTGAGCTGTAAGAGCGGGGTTATTGATCTTCATATTGAACTCGAAGAGTTGATTATGTGTCTGACCACTCACACCCTTGCGAACCAAGTTCACGCCATGACCAACATCGTTCAATTCATCTACACTATCTACCTGGAAGACGTGTGTCTCGTCACTGGCAAAATAGGGATCAGCCTTAATAGCAGCTGTAACAGCTTCCAAGCTGGCACCTTCTTCCAATTCTACATAAACCATGCGGCGGTGAATACCTTCACCTACAGGAATAGTCATGCTTAGGGCATCCTTAACACCTTCCTTGCTGCGAACACATACGCTGTGACCCATGCTGCGGCCGGGACCAAAGTTGGTATATGTGATTCCCTTGGGGGCCAGACTCTGCATGAGAGTGCGGACAATGCTGTCTGATCCTGGATCCCAACCAGCACTGATGATGCTTACAGCACCTGTCTTCTTAGCGGCAGCGTCAAGGCTACGACGCAGGTCGCAGATAAGTCCGTGAATATCGAAGCTATCTACCGTATTGATACCCAAAGCCAAGCACTTCAAAGCATATTCTTCAACACTACGTGTGGGAGTTGCCAAGATGGCCACATCCACCTTGCCCAATTCCTCAATATTCTTAACCACATTATATTCAGCCAGTTCGGCGGGTTTACCCTCTGCACCGGCACGACGTACTACGCCAGCTATCTCCATATCAGGAGCGGCTTGCAAGGCTTGGATAGTGTAGCGGCCGATGTTACCGTAACCAACTACTGCTACGCGAATCTTTTCCATGTTTATTATGCTTTTTGTTACCTTTGCTGTTAATTTGCGCGACAAAATTACACCTTTTATCTGAATTAACCAACATTTTGTACAAAAATCTTATCCTACCTGACTGCCGCCCTTCACATCATCAAGTGTAGTGGTTACACTGAGGTCGCCATTATAATTGACAGCGCTGAGAATCATGCCACAGCTTTCCTCACCCATCATCTGGCGGGGAGCTAGATTGGCGATGAACAAGACACGCTTTCCTACGAGCTGCTCTGGCTCGTACCACTGTGCAATACCACTTAGGATGGTGCGGTCTTTTCCGCTACCGTCATCAAGAGTGAACTTCAAAAGCTTCTTGCTCTTCTTTATTTTCTCACAAGCCTTAACAAGACCTACGCGGATATCCAGCTTCTCGAAGTCCTCGAAAGGTATAATATCCTTAACAGGAGCAGCCTTATAGTTAGCAGCCTCGTTAGCCTTGATGGTATCCTCCAACTTCTTTATTTGAGCGGCGACAACATCATCTTCTATCTTGGTGAAGAGCAACTCTGGCTTGGGCAACTGCTTGCCGGCAGAAAGCAAATCCAGACTACCCAGCTGTTCCCAAGAGAAGCTTTCCATTGCAATCATCTTACGCAGACGATCGCTGCTGAAAGGCAGGAAAGGCTCGAAAGCGATAGCCAAATTGGCTGTCAGCTGCAATGAGATATTAATAATGGTTTTTACACGCTCAGGGTCAGTCTTGATAACCTTCCAAGGTTCACAGTCTGCAATATACTTGTTACCGATACGAGCCAGATTCATAGCCTCCTTCTGAGCCTCACGGAACTTAAAGCCTTCCAGCAAAGCCTCCAAGCGTTCCTTTACGCCCTGGAATTCAGCCAAAGTCTCGCGGTCGTAGTCGTTCAACTCACCACAAGCGGGCACCACGCCCTCATAGTATTTCTGGGTAAGCTGCAGAGCACGGTTCACGAAGTTACCATAGACAGCCACCAACTCATTGTTACAACGAGCCTGGAAATCAGACCAGGTAAAGTCATTGTCCTTAGTCTCTGGCGCATTAGCTGTGAGTACATAACGAAGTTCGTCCTGACGATTTGGCAGTTCCTCCAAATATTCATTCAACCATACGGCATAGTTCTTAGAGGTCGATATCTTGTTGCCTTCCAGATTCAAGAACTCGTTGCTGGGCACATTGTCAGGCAGGATATAGTCGCCGTGTGCCTTTAGCATAGCAGGGAACACAATGCAATGGAACACAATATTGTCCTTTCCGATGAAGTGTACCAAACGGGTTTCGGGATCCTTCCACCAAGTTTCCCAAGAGCCCAACTCGGGATGTGCGTCGCACAACTCCTTGGTATTGCTGATATAGCCGATGGGAGCATCGAACCACACATACAACACCTTTCCCTCGGCACCTTCTACAGGAACAGGAATACCCCAATCCAAGTCGCGAGTCACAGCACGGGGACGCAGTCCACCATCCAGCCAGCTCTTACACTGACCATATACATTCGAGCGCCACTCTTTATGATCCTCCAGTATCCACTTCTCCAGCCAAGTCTGATCCTTATCCAGAGGCAGGTACCAATGCTTCGTAGCTTTCTTAACAAGAGGATTGCCCGTCTCGGCATTATAAGGATTGATGAGTTCCTCAGGCGAAAGGGTTGCACCACACTTTTCGCACTGGTCGCCGTAGGCCTCAGGGGCATGGCAACGAGGACATTCTCCCTTAATGTTACGGTCGGTCAGGAAATGACCAGTCTGCTCATCATAGAACTGCTCACTAACCTGCTCTACGAACTTACCATCGTCGTAAAGTTTGCGGAAGAAGTCGCTAGCCAACTTGTGATGTGTCTTGCTGGTAGTACGGCTGTACACATCGAACGAGATACCGAACTTCTCGAAACTATCCTTAATAAGATAATGGTAACGGTCAACAACCTCCTGGACAGTAATTCCCTCCTTACGGGCACGTATGGTTACAGGCACACCATGCTCATCCGAACCGCCGATGAACAACACATCACGACCTTTCAGACGCAGATAGCGCACATAGATGTCAGCAGGGACATATACGCCTGCCAAGTGACCTATATGAACAGGACCGTTTGCATAAGGCAAAGCGGACGTTACAAGGGTTCTCTTGAATTTCTTTTCCATAATATTATATATTTTATCTATTTTCTCTTTTTCTCCCACTCTGTTATTTTTCCCAACACATTGATGTGATAAGCCACTCCTAATTGTAGCTGATGGAAGGGATAGTCACGTATTCCGAACTGATAAGATGCCAGTGCTTCCCATTTCCCTATCCGATAGGCAGCGCGTGTCTTCAAGACAAAAGGATGGTCATGCGCCAGTTCCTTGTCCCTCGTACTGGAATTCTCCCAGCCCTTATAGCCACGCAGTGTCTCCTCCAACATGAAACGTTTATAGGTCCACTTCAGCATCAGACCATACATCCAGGCATCATTCTGACGCGACTTACCCGTCTGCCAACAAAGGAAACCGAAACTTGCGGCAACACGCAAATCATGTTCCTTCCTAGCGCCCAAAGCAAAGGATTTGGCTACTGTACCATCAAAGAAATAGCCAGGGCTATCGTAGTTACGGGCGTATTGGGAATCATTTCCCGAAGCCGTTCTCAACGCTGCACGCAATGCCACATCGGGCAGATAACGCTTCTGACGGAACAACTGAACGTCGGCTGTTACATATACATCACCACTCACGCAGCCCTTGCGTGCCTTGGGATCCGTAAGAGCTTTCTCTGCAATACGGCAGGCAACCAAGCTCTCGTCAGAGTTTCTGTACCATTCCACCAAAGGCATCCAGGCAGAAAGGTTCACCCTATCTGTAAACAAGGGTATATTAACCTTCAGGGTAAGGTCTGTTGTATGGTCGCCCCTGGTTCCGAAGTAGTGATTACCATCCAGTTCTATACGCAAATCGGGCTGTACAGTTCCATCCAGCATATCTGGCACAGGAAAGGCATTGGGGCCAAAATAGTAAGGCGAAACCATTGAGGTCTCAGGCCCGCCAGTCTGTGCCAGAACGGGAAGTCCTGTTACAAACATAAGCAATATAAACGCTATCTTACTCTTCATCTGCTACAAAACTGCGGTAAAGGCGAATCCAATGGTATTATGTTCCGTCTCGAAAGTCGGCACCACCATCATGCTGGTAGTATTCTGACTTTTCTTCCTGGACGTAAAAAGCTTCTTCTCTAAGGGGTAAAGCCAATAAGCAACGTTAGCCGAGAGGATACCTATACCTGCACCTGCCAGCACATCGTTACACCAATGTTTGTTGTTATACACTCGCAAAACGCCTGTTGCCACTGCAATCGCATAAGCAGCAGAACCTGCCCCCCAACCATATTCCTTACGTACCAGTTCGGCTCCAGTAAATACCGTTGCCGTATGACCTGAAGGGAAAGACTTTCTATCTAGCCCCTCTGGCCTTGTTTCTCTAACAGAATATTTGAGGCCATTAACCAAAGCTATCTCCACGGCATAGGCAGTGGCTGTAATCAAGATCCTTTCGCCAAAATTATGCTTGTGCTTCACACCACAACATCCCAGAAAGACGCTGGCAGCAGCAGGGATATACTGAATGTAGTTGTCCACTTTCGTGTGATTACCCGCACCCCATTCGCCCAGCTTATCGTGAAAGGCAATCCCCACACTACCGGCAGCTATCAATGCCCCCGGCACAATCAGTTGCTTGGCCTTGAAATTATGTTCTGTGCCACATACGTCGGTAAGGCTGTCCTGCGGAACAACCTCCTGAGCCATCATGCTTACAGTAACAAGCAGGCAAAACAATATAGGAAAAAACCTCTTCATCTATTTAATGTCCCTTCTTTCCTTCGCGGGAGTCAAGGGAGCCCTCAATGTTTATACCCTTCAGTCTATCATAACTGCGCTGCAAAATAGCCTTTGTACGAAGCACCCTGCTTTCAGCCTCATCTCCCTCGGAATATACCACACAGCCCGACTGGAGGTCCATCATCGTTACACCTGTGCTATCGGCATATAGCATCCCCGAAGGATAGGTAGAATACACAAATGGATAGTTGTAGTTCTTGCTCAATACATTACGACTCCAAGGATAGTCCTTACGGCTTATCTGCATCTGTGCAAGTAATGTGCCCACCATATCGCTCTGGCTGACAAACATATTATATGTCTTGGGGGCCTTTACGGCACCTCCCACCATCAGCAGAGGCATCCTAAAGAACATAGGATGCTGGTAATCCAACTGATACATACTTCCGTGATCAGCGTAGATAACAACCACCAGATTCTTCCACACCGGAGTACGGCTCAGACTGTCGAGGAATACTCCAAGGCAATGGTCGGTATAAGCAAAGGCGTTGTACACCTCATTATCCAACTTATGATATGGAACCGTCCAAGGCTCGTGGCTCGATATTGACTGATAACCAAAATACCATGCAGAGTCCTTACGTGTTGTAAGGATGTTGTACAGACGTTGGAAGGAGATGCTGTCATTGGCACCCCACGCATCACGCTCCTCCTCGGGTACATCCAGATTGCTAATATCCCATATTTGCTGGAAACCCGTTGCAAGCAGGTATTTGCGTTTGTTCATATTCTCGGAATGACCGCCATACAGATAGTCGGTCTTGTAGCCATAAGCTGCCAAGGTGCTGGCCAAACTGGGGAAATAGCCCAGACAGTCATCCTCCATCATCAGGCTATAGGTAGGATACGAAAGATATCCCGACAGAGCGCTTACCGTTCCTCTGTCTGTCCTGAAACTATTAGCCCACGCATTAGTGAAGTTCACACCTTTTTTCATCCATCGGCATAATTCTGGCGTTACACCTTCCGCACCACCCAACGCTTCGACAAAGGAGGCACCAAAACTTTCCAACTGAATGGTCAAGACATTGGGGCGGGTGGTTGTCAGAAGTGTATCCGTGATATCATCCATCTGTTCAGGATAAAGGTCCTGCATCAGTTCGTCGCACTCTGTATCCTTCATGCTCCGGAACTGCTTTTCTGGTGTGCGATGGTATATCCACAACGAATGCAACATGTGTCCAGGCGTATTCACGGCGGCATGATTCAGCACAATGGGCTGGAACTCAAACACGCTGGATTCCGTGCATCTCTGTCCTGTTATACCCCAGACTGTGAAAGCCAACAAGGCTCCTGTTGCCAGAAAGTTTGTTCTGTTGATACCGCTCCCCTCCTCCATCACACGCTTAGGAGTCATCAAGATAGCAGCAACGACGGTTCCCAGAAGCAGGATGACGGCAGACGTGATGCATGTTACAATGTACCACATAGGGGCACTGGCACCTGCTGAACCGGGTGACGACATATAGTTGAAGATGCAAGCATCCAGTTTGAACTTCCAATGATGGTACATCACAATGTCTGCCACTGTAGTAATAATCACAAACACCATTGCTACCACCAAATAAGGCGAAAGGATAGCCCTTAGACGCATGTTGGGATAACGCAGACTGAATGCCGTGACAATCCATACGGGCATCGTCAGCAGAGCTGCCACACTAAGGTCAAATGCCAGTCCTGCCCACAAGACACTGAAGATGTTTTGCAATGTACACTGATCTCCAGCATTGTAAAGCATAAAAGCAATCTTTCCCACCAACGATATGATGATGAGAAACATTACAAGACGGAAAATATAAAGTACTCTATTCATTGAGATTCAATTCATATCCCCCCCGAGGAGGTCGGAAGGGTTCATTTTCGTCCAAAATCCGCAGGAATCTCACCCCATTGAGCGGTTTCCCACTTCAAGACTTGCGCATGCTGTGGATTCTTCCAGAGCCAGTCCTCGGCACGGGCAATCAATCGGAAAAGCCCCTCCGTCTCGGGGGTATGTTCCAGTTTGGTCTTGCACCTACGATTCTTGACCCACAGGATCGCGTTGTACGAATCGCTGTACACCTTCATGTCCCACCCTTTCTGCTTAATCAGGGCCAAAGCATGAACAATAGCCAGGAACTCACCAATGTTGTTGGTTCCGTGCACAGGCCCATAATGGAACAAGCGCTGCTCATTGCCCAGATACACGCCCTGATATTCCATCGGACCAGGATTGCCGCTACAGCCGGCATCCACAGCAATGGCATTGAAATCAACCTTGTCCTTTAGCAATTCATAATTCATAATTCATAATTCATAGTCCTCATTGTCCGCGGGAGAGGGGTTAGGGAGTGAGGCTTTTTCCTACATTCTCTCAGGAACTTCAATTCCTAAAAGACCCATACCATTCTTAATCACCTGACTGACAGCAGCAGAAAGAGCGATACGGAACTGACGCTTCTTTTCGTCCTCTTCACGCAATACGCTGAAATCGTGATAGAACTGGTTGTACTCCTTCACCAACTCGTAGCAGTAATTAGCTATGCAGCTGGGGTTATAGTCAGTACCAGCCTGCTTAACTGCAGCCTGGAATCCTTGCAAATGCTGGATAAGGCTTATTTCCTTGTCGCTCAGCTCTGTATCCTTCGCCAAATCAGCAAGATTTACTTCGCCAGCCTTACGCAGAATACTACGGATTCGGGCGTATGTGTATTGAATGAAAGGACCGGTATTTCCGTTGAAATCGATACTTTCTTCAGGATTGAAGAGCATATTCTTACGAGCATCCACCTTCAGAATAAAGTACTTCAAGGCACCCATACCTACGATGCGGGCAATCTCCTGAGCCTCCTCCTCGGTAATACCTTCCAGTTTGTTTACCTTGTCGGCACTCATCTGGCGAGCATCAGCAATCATCGTTGCAATAAGGTCGTCTGCATCCACAACAGTACCCTCGCGGCTCTTCATCTTACCG
>DLBF01000065.1 GCA_002494215.1 Prevotellaceae bacterium UBA7028 | reverse complement strand
ATGAATGCCACACGCCTCTATACGCAGAAATATGCCTACGGCAAACATCAGGTACTGAGTGTAGGTCGTGTACAGACCCCCACGTTGGCGCTGATTGTCAACCGTCAGAAGGAGATAGAGAACTTCGTTCCACGTCAATCGTGGATTCTTTCCACCTTATATAGAGATGTTAAGTTCAGTGCCATCATGCGCGACGAAGAGGCGGAAGCCGAGGAAGCAGCCGAGATTGCCGAAGCCGCCAAACAGGGCAAGACGATGAAGAGCAAAGGCCCCATCTACCGACAGATGGAATATGCCACTGAGCAGGAAGGCAAGGACGTGCTGGAGGCCATCAAGGACAAGCCCTTCACCGTTCTGTCTATTACCAAAAAGAAAGGCGTTGAAACACCACCCCGCCTCTATGACCTGACCAGCCTGCAGGTAGATTGCAACAAGAAGTTCGGCTTCAGTGCAGACCAGACGCTGAACGTCATACAGAGCCTCTACGAGAAGAAGTTCGCTACCTATCCCCGTGTTGACACCACGTTCCTGCCTGATGATGTGTACCCCAAGTGCCCTCAGATCATGAACGGCCTGTTCCTGACCAAGAACGCAGGTGTACAACCTTATGCAGAGATAGTAAAAGCGTTAGGAGGAAAACCTCTGAAGAAAAGCAAGAAGATATTTGACAACAGCAAGGTTACGGACCACCACGCTATCATACCCACAGGCGTATCACCCCAGGGACTTACAGAGATGGAATGGAAGGTGTTCGACCTGATTGCACGCGCCTTCATTGCCGCTTTCTATCCAGATTGCCTCTTCGAGACTACCACCGTTATTGGCGAAGTCAAAAAAACAGAGGAAGAATCTGTCCTCTTCCGTGTGAACGGACGTGTAACCACTGATGAAGGTTGGAAGGTAGTCTTCAAGAAAGAGACCCCCTCCGAAGGGGAGGGCTTGGAGAAAGGACCAGAAGCTGCAGATGCTTCGCTCCCCATCTTCGAGAAAGGCGAGAGTGGTCCGCACATTCCCTCACTCACCGACAAATGGACCACACCTCCCAAACCCTATACCGAAGCAACCCTGCTCCGTGCAATGGAAACGGCAGGTAAGATGGTCGAAGACGAGGAGCTGCGCGATGCATTGAAGGAGAACGGTATCGGTCGCCCCAGTACCCGCGCTGCCATCATAGAGACACTCTTCCGCCGTCATTATATCCGTAAGGAGAAGAAAAGCCTTTGGGCAACTCCAACGGGTGTGGAATTGATAGAGATTATCCACGAGGAACTGTTAAAGAGCGCCGAACTGACAGGTCTTTGGGAGAAGAAACTGAGAATGATAGAACGCAAGGAATATCAGGCAAAGACCTTCCTGGAAGAGCTCAAGCAGATGGTAACGGATATCGTCACATCAGTGTTGAACGACAGAAATCCGCGACAGATCAGCGTGACTGTTGAGCCTGTAATTAACAAGAAAGGCAATAAAAAGCGTACCTAATACGTTATTATATAGAATAATCACGTTAATTATGTTAGGAAAGGATAGGAAGATAGAGAAAGACTGCCGCTTTTCAGCGTCAGAAGATAGAGGACGACACACCCGTCTTTTGTCTTCTTCTATCTCCCTTTATCTCCCTTTATCTCCCTTCTATCTCCCTTTATCTCCCTTTATCTCCTTTCTATCTCCCTTTATCTCCTTTTATCTCCTTTTTATTCTTGCAGGAGTATGCCTGCTCTCTTCCTGTGGTGCCGACAACCACCTGAAGAAAGGCGATCAGTTTTATGCCATTGGCGAATACTTTGATGCTGCTGCCGAATACAAGAAAGCCTACGCCCGTACCAAGACCACAGAAAAAGAGAAGCGTGGCGTCCGGGCCTGGAAGATGGCAGAGTGCTACAGAAAGATTAACTATAACGCCAAAGCCATTGGTGCCTACCAGAATGCCGTCCGCTACAATTACCCAGACACTTTGGCATGGCTCTATCTGGCCCAGTTGCAGCACAAGCAAGGTGACTATAAAACCGCCATCAAGAACTATAAAACCTATCTGGAGATGGTGCCTGGCGCCAAGCTTGCCATCAATGGTATTCAAGGATGTATGCAGGCTCCCATTTGGAAGAATAAGCCCACGCTTTATAGCATCAAGAAGGAACCCATCCTAAGTAGCAGGCGTGCCGATTACTCGCCTATGCTTCTTGGCAGCGAAGCCGATCAACTCTACTTCTCTACCACACGCCCTCAGGCTACCGGAGACGAGATAAGCGGTATCACAGGAACCAAGAGCTCGGATATTTTCTTCAGCAAAAAAGACGACAAGGGTAAATGGGGAAGTCCTGAGATGGCCGAAGGTGAACTGAACAGCGAATACGATGAAGGTGCCTGCTGCTTCTCGCCCGACGGAAAGACCATGTACCTTACTCGTTGCACTTACGACCCTGACTATCCCCGCTATGCCGAGATATACACCAGCCAGCGCAGCGATGCCTCATGGAGCAAACCACAGTTGCTGCAGATTACCAAGGACACGCTTTCCAGCTACGCCCATCCTACCATCTCACCCGACGGCAAATGGCTGTACTTTACCAGCGATATGCCAGGTGGCTATGGCGGAAAGGATATCTGGCGCATCGCCCTTATGGAGGGTGGCGGCTTAGGAGGCGTTGAGAACGTAGGCGAGCCCATCAACACAGAAGGCGACGAGATGTTTCCTTCTTTCCGTCCAAATGGAGAACTTTACTTCTCGAGCAACGGGCACGTTGGTATGGGCGGTTTGGACATCTTCAAAGCTAAGCGCGATACTGTAACAGGTAACTGGCAGATAGAGAACCTGAAGGTACCCATGAACAGTAGCGGAGACGACTTTGGCATGACATTCGAGGGACTGCACAACAGAGGATACTTCTGCACCAACAGAGGCGATGCCCGCGGATGGGATCATATCATGTCCTTTGAATGCCCCGAAGTTATCCACACCGTAAAGGGATGGGTGTACGAAAAGGACGGCTATGAGCTACCCGAGGGCCTTGTCTATATGGTTGGCAATGATGGAACGTATCAGAAACTGAGCGTCCATGGCGACGGATCCTTTGTACAGGAGGTTCAGCCCAACGTAGACTACGTCTTCCTAGGCACCTGCACAGGTTATCTGAACCACAAGGAGGAACTGCATGTCGACACCAGCAGCGTCAGTCAGGAGTTTGTTCTGCAATTCCCATTGGCCAGCATCAACAACCCCGTGCTTATCCGCAATGTGTTCTATGAGTTCGATAGCGCTGCCCTTACAGAAAACAGCACGCAGGCCTTGGACAGTTTGGTGGACCTGCTGAACGAGAATCCTAATGTCACCATTGAACTTTCCTCGCATTGCGACTTCCGAGGCAAGGACGAATATAACGAGAAACTGAGCCAGCGTCGTGCCGAGAGTGTTGTCAACTATCTGATTGAACACGGCATCGAGGCTGAGCGCCTTACCCCTGTTGGCTATGGCGAGAAGAAGCCCAAGGTGGTAACACGTAAGATAGCAGAGCAGAACGACTTCCTGCATGAGGGCGACACACTTACAGAAGCCTTTATTCTTCGCTTAGAGGATGTCGAGAAACAAGAAATATGCCACGCTTATAACCGTCGTACGGAATTTAAGGTATTGCGTACCACTTATAAGCTTTTTGATAAGGTTAAACCCGCTGATGAGGCGACAAAATCAGAAGAAAATCCAAAACCCGAGCAAGAAAAAGAATAATTCTTGTTAATTTTGGTTGTTTCCATAGAAATTTCTAATTTTGCCTCACACAACATAAATAATCTATGAAAATACCCTTATTATGGCACTAAACAGAAGAACTTTTCTTAAGAGAACTGCTGCCGCATCGGCACTGTTCAGTATCTTGCCCCGCGAGGTGCTGGGTAAGATGGGTGGAGCTAACAACTTTGTTGCACCCAGCGATCAGCTTACACGCGGTATCATCGGTGTAGGCGGTATAGGACGTTCAGGTCACCACTTTGCAAGTGACCAGTCATGTCGCTTGGTAGCAGTATGCGACGTAGACCAGAAGCATCTGGATTCTGCAGTAGCAGCTGCCAAAAAGAATTTCAACGAGACAGTGAAGGCATATCACGACTTCCGCGAGCTTATTCACGACCCCAACGTTGATATTGTCCATATTGCAACCCCACCCCATTGGCACGGGATCATGTCGGTTGAAGCTGCCAATGCCGGAAAGGATATTTTCTGTGAGAAACCAATGACACGTACCATTGGTGAGGGCAAGCGCGTAGAAGAGGCTGTTAAGCGTAATGCCCGCGTGTTCCGCCTGAATACATGGTTCCGCTTCAAGGATACCTTCTACGGACTGGGAACAGATGTTAAACCCCTGAAGAAGCTGGTGGATAGCGGCCTGCTGGGTTGGCCCCTAAAGGTTCGCATCTCTGGCGCTACAGGCTTCACCTGGAAATTCTACTGGGTAGGAAAAGAGAACCTGGAGGTTCAGCCCATCCCCAAGGAACTGGATTACGACCTGTGGTTAGGTCCGGCTCCCTACAAGCCCTATAATATTCATCGTACGCACCAGACCTTCCGTGGCTACTTCGACTATGACGGCGGTGGTTTGGCCGATATGGGTCAGCATTACATCGACCCCGTTCAGTACATCCTTGGCAAGGACGACACCTTCCCCGTTAAGGTGGAGATAGACGCTCCTCAGCAGCATCCCGATGCAGTGGGTATCTGGCGAAGCATTACATACACTTACGAGGATGGTTGCCAGATTATTCTGGAAGGCGAAGGCTTCGAGAGTGAGGGTAAGGTACCTTACATCGAAGGTCCAAAGGGTAAGGTTTACAAGGGCTTCGAGTGCACCATCCCCAATGTGCAGGAGCTCATCAACGAGATGCCTGACCCAGAGCCACGCAACACTGACTTCCTGGAGTGCGTTCGCAACCGTCGCCAGTTTGCCTTGAACGAGACAAACGGCCACCACAGTGCCACCATTGTAAATATGGGTGTTTGTGCATTGCGCCTGAACCGAACCCTTCACTTCGACCCCAAAACTCAGCTCTTCATCAACGACGAGGCTGCCAACCTGCTTATCAACCAGCCTATGCGTGGCGAATGGGGAAAGATGATTTAAGAGTGAAGAATGAAGAGTGAAGAGTGAAGAATATTAATTAGACTTTAGGCTCTAGACCTTAGATGTTTGTCATTTCCCCCAAACGACCAAACGATTAATATACTAAACGACCAACTCACAAACTCATAAACTTACAAACTAAAAACTGCAATGAAGAAGATATTTAATATATTGTTGCTGGCCGTTCTGATGCTGACGGTCACCACAACACCCACCTTTGCACAAGATGCAAGGCAGAGAACTACACAGACCATTGTGCAGGATGCATTGGCACTGATGCCTCTGCAGAATCAGACCGACTTTAATCGCGAGATGGAGGACATCGCCAAGACCGCTCCTCAGTCTATCGAAATCCTGGCCGCTATGTTGCAACCCACAGAGAAGGCCAAGAACAATCTGGTAGAATATGCCATTAATGGTGTTACCAACTATGCCTCAGCCAATGCTAAGTACAAGCAGGCTGTCCTCGATGGTCTGAAAGCCGCTGCCCCTAAAGCTCCGGACCAGTATGTGAAGCAGTTCCTGCAGTCACAGATTCGTCTGTTGGCAGGCGACGAGAAACCCATTGAGTTCAGCGAGCATGCAGGTGCCACACCCTATGCTCAGGCATACGACAACCTGAAGAAATTGGGTGCTAATGCTGGCCCTGCCATTGTTAAGACCCTCAAGACCAAGGACAATGCGCTGCGCATGCAGGCCCTGAAGTTTGCCACTGCCAACAATCTGGTAACCGACGATTTGGCTAAGCAGGTCGTTGCCAAGTACAAATCTCAGACAGAAGAGGGCAAGGCAGACATCATCAATTGGTTGGGTGACAATAAGATTGAGAACCAGAAGCCCTTCCTCAACAAGGTGCTCACACAGGGTGGCAAGCCGGCAGTTGCTGCCATCGAGGCATTGGGCAAGATTGGCGGCGAGGATGCCCTTACCGCTCTGATTGCTCAACTGGGAGGCGATAATTTCCAGGAAGCCCTTAATGCATTGCTCAGTTTCAAGGGCGACATCTCTGGCAAGGTAACAGAGGCACTGAAGGTTACTACTGGTCAGCAGCAAAACCGTCTGCTTGCCCTTGCGTCCTTCCGTCGCATCACCAGCGCAGCTCCTGTTGTATTCGATTTGGCAAAGGATAATTCCATTGCCCGCAGTGCACTAGCAGGTGTTGTAGGCAAGAATGACATCAGTAAGGTAGCACAGTTGCTGGACACTGCCAGTGACTCTGAAATGGGCGACTATCAGAAAGCTCTTTCTGCCAGCATCAAGAGTCTGGATGTCAAACAGCAATATCAAGCTATCAGCGCCGAAATGAAGAAAGCTACCAACAAGGAGCGTTTCTACCCCATCCTGGCTTCTACCAACACCAACGAGTCTGTTGAGGAACTTCAGAAGATCGGTTCACAAGCTGCCATTAATGCCCTGTTACGCAGCACCAACCTGAAAGCTGCCGCTCCATTGCTGAATGCTGCCAAAGCTGGTGACAACAAAGCGCTGAACGGTTACATCAACCTGATGGGCAACTATCAGAAGAACGCTGATTCACGTTATGAGGGTCTGAACACAGCCATGCAACTTGCCAAGTCTGACGACCAGAAGAAGGCTATTCTGAACTTCCTTGGCAAGACTCCCACACGTAATGCCTTCCTGTTGGCAGGCAAGTACCTCGACGACAAGACCCTGGGTTACACCGCTGCCACAGCTGAGAAAGACATTATCAATAAAACCAACGAGGATATTGAATACAATATTGTAAAAGAGAACCTTACCAAGGCTATGGATCGCTATAAGGCTCATGGCACTGCTGACGACGGCTATGCTGTGGATGAACTGAAGAAGATCATCTCTGAGTTGCAGCCCTCACCTGTTTACGTTCTTTCTGACGAGGAGAAGGCACAAGGCTTCGAGCTGTTGTTCGACGGTACCAACCTGGACAACTTCGTTGGTAACAAGGTTGGCTACATTCCCATCAACGGCTGCATCAATGTAACAGCCAACTATGGTAACGAGAGCAACCTGTACACCGCCAAGGAGTATCGCGACTTCGTCTTCCGCTTCGAATTCTGCTTCCTGCGCCCAGGTGTTAACAATGGTGTGGGTATCCGTACTCCGATGGGTGTAGATGCAGCTTACTATGGTATGTGCGAGTGCCAGATTCTGGATCACGATGCTCCCATGTATGCTGGCCTGCGCGAGTACCAGGTTCATGGCTCCGTTTACGGTGTTATCCCTGCCAAGCGTATCAAGCACAAGCCTCTGGGCGAGTGGAGCGAGGAGGAAATCCGCGTTCAGGGCAATCACATCACCGTTACCGTTAATGGCGAGGTTATTGTGGATGGCGACATCAAGGAAGCTTGCCAGGGCCACAATGTAGCCCCCGACGGAAGCGACAACAACCCCTACACTGTTGACCACCGCAACCACCCCGGTATGTTCAACAAGACCGGCCACATTGGTTTCCTCGGTCATGGTGCTGGTTTGAAGTTCCGCAACGTACGTGTTCTTGACCTTTCAAAAGCCCCTAAGGGGAAAAAGAAGTAATACAATTGCTTCGAGACGTCACACTACCGCACCCACGTAGCTGTTCAGGTGCTAAACCAGATTTTTACAGATACTACAAGCAAGGGCATTTAGAACCTCGCCTGTCGAACACCCTCTCTCCACTGAGAGGTAAAAAAGAAGAATCCTGTACGCATTACGCAAGTACAGGATTCCTTTCTAACTATAATTTACTAACTATCACATAGCCTTTTTTATACCTTCCTGGATATAAACTCCCTTCTTGAGTGAAGAATGAAGAGTGAAGAGTGAAGAATCTATCTTACGTCCGCCCAGGTCATAAACCTCCCCCTCATTATGAATTATGAATTGTGAATTATGAATTGCAGTTGCGTTATCCACAGAAAAACGATAAGAGCCGGAACCTAAGCGACAGACAGCTCTGCCATCTTGCATACCCAAGTATTCTATATCACTGCATTCAGATATAGGCTGACCGCTTTCCTTAAGTTCATACCCTTCCGCAACAGGCATATAGAGTGTAGCGGTGGTGTTGGCAGGGATGGTAACGTCGTAGGTAATGTCAGCTCCGCCCTCGCATACCCAAGCTGCCTTGATAGGCCCATAGACACTCCAGAAGTTAGCATCCACACTGGTGATACGCTTCTGCTGGTAGCGAAGAATCTTACGGGTGTCGGGATTGGGACGAAGGATGAAATGCTTGAAGCCAGCATTCTCCTCATCCGGACAGATACCTGCCATATGACGGAACATCCATTCGGCGATGATACCATAAGCATAATGATTGAAGGAGTTCATGCTGACAGGACCATATCCACTAGCCTTAGTATAGGAATTCCAACGCTCCCAGATGGTGGTGGCCCCCTGGTCTATGCTATAAAGCCACGAGGGATCATTACGCTGAAGAAGCAGGGTGTAAGCCTCATCGTTCAGACCGTTTTCCGTAAGTGTCTGATTCAAGATAGCTGTACCCAGGAAGCCTGTATTGAGTTTGTAGCCATTATTGGAGATGGCATTGCGAAGAGCCGTCTTGGTACGTTTAATGGCATTCTCATCGCGTAACAGATTGTAATGCAAAGCCATAAGGTAGGCACACTGAGTATTGATGTTGGGTACACCTGTAGAGGAGATAGCGTAACGTGTCTGCCATTCAGCTTTAATATTCTGGAAGAGTTCATCGTATTGCTTGGCCTTCTGGGCATAGCTGTCAGTCTCTGAGGTAGAAAGTACACGGGCCATTTTGGCCATCAACTGAGCATCAAGGGCATAGTAGCAGACACTGCAGTAACGCGAATCGGTATTCACGTAAGCCACCCAGTCGCCGTATGTAGTCTCGCCACCATTGTACTTATAACTACCCTCCGTCTTGGTAGAGAGGAAGTTCATGTAGTTCTCCATAGCCGTCCAGTTGTCCCTGATAATCTGCTTATCGCCTGTCATCAGATAGACATTCCAAGGCAGGATGACACCTGCATCAGCCCATGCTGCGGCTCCATGACCCACGCCCCAAGCATAAGGTGCAATATGTGGGAAGGCACCATCAGAACGCTGCGAGTCACGCATGTCACGCATAAACTTCTCGTAGAACATGCGCGTATCGGCATTGTAAAGGCCAGCCATTGAATAGACCTGTGTGTCGGCTGTCCAACCCTGGCGTTCATCTCTCTGGGGGCAGTCTGTAGGAACACTTAGGAAGTTGCTGCGCTGCCCCCACATGCAATTGCTATAAAGCTGGTTGACATCGGGATGAGAGGTCTTGAAGCTGGAACGCTCATCCATTGCAGAAGTAACAGTCTCGCCTACTACGTTGGTAAGCTCCACATCAGCGCTGCTAATAACCTCAATGTATCGGAAGCCCATGAATGTAGTGGTGGGATGGAAAGACTCTCCCTCCTCTGCACCTTTAAGGGTGTAATAGAGCGAAGCTTCAGCACTACGCAAGTTCTCTGTATAGACAGAACCGGCTGGACCGTCGTCACCACGATTGCGATCGCCCGTTGTATTTGGCATCTCGCCAAAGCGGAAGCGTAGACGGGTGCCACGTACGCCCTTAGCTGTGAAGCTAACCCATCCGGCAGCATTCTGAGCAAGGTCGATAATGGCAGTTTGACCAGCCTTAAGCTGGAAGTTGTTCTGCCCTATCAACTCTGAAACGGTATTTATCGCGCCATAAGTCTTTCCATTGGACTTTGTCCCCTCATATATGGTGATGGTCTTAGGCTGACGAGCCAAGGCAGGAACAGCCTTTATGGCAGGGCCTTCGAAAGCACGGATAGTACCCTGGAAGTCGTTGCTGACCGCTGTAGCGAACCAATCGGTATCATCGAAGTCCGCCTCTGACCAGTTACTCTCCAAGCGGGCATCATAGGTCTCACCATTGTAGATATCACCCTTGCGAAGTGCGCCATTGGTATTACAGGACCACGAAGTATCTGTGGGGATGATCTTCTCCGAACCATCCTCATAGGTAAGGATAAGCAAGGCACGGAAGGCTACAGGCTTGCTGCCATACATGCCATGAGATATAGCGCCACTCCACCAGCCGCTGGTGAGCTCTGCCCCTATAGCATTGTCACCCTCATGGATAAGAGCCGTAACATCGTGTGTAGTATAGAATACTGTCTTGAGGAACTCTGTGAAGCCTGGTTTGAGTTCATCCTGCTCTGTGGTTCCGTCATCATGAGTGATTCCCACACGAGTTCCATTTATATATACATTATACACGCCCAGACCCGTGGCATACAGGCGGGCACGCTTAATGGCAGCTGTAGCGGCAAAAGTCTTGCGCATCATGGGCGCTCCGGGTAAGACGCTGCCATCGCTCTGCATCATACGCTTAGCATTACCCACAGCAGCCTCCATATACACCTGACGACTTCCGTCGTAATCACGCACATCGGCATTGTCAAAAATGCTGGTTGCCTGCTCGAAATCCTCTGAAAGGGTAACAGAGGCATTACCTTCTGCATCGTATGAGGTGACCTTGAGATTATCAAAATAAGCCTTCTCACGCTCATTACCCGTAGCGCTGACACGGAAGCCCACATCGCCCACAGCCAGGACTGCCGAAGCATCCACAAAGGTATCAACCAACTTATCATCGATATAGGTACGCACATAAGGTGTCTCGCACGCTATACGGATGTGATGCGTCTTACCTATGAGGTCAGCCTTGGTGAACCCCTGAATGGGAGTGTCGTTATAAGTGAGCGCCCCTGCGCTATAAACATGACGGCGGACCACGGGCTGTGAAACATCGAATGTATTGATGGCCCACATCATGTAAGTGTCAGTAGCCGTAGCAGAGAAACAGATACTGGCGTTATCCTGAACAAGGGTCATATCTGCCTCTATATCATAATGAACATATTTGCCCATCTTGAGCTGCCAGCAATAGTTGGCAGGTCCTGACACATAGAGACGGCCGTCCTGAACACTACCACCATTGAACATCTTACCCTCCTCCGTATCAAAGTGCTCCTGTAGCAGAATCTTACCACCGGAAGTAACAACAAAGTCGTCGAAGAATGCCTGCTCCGCTACATTGCCATTGTCATAATCCTCGCGGAAGCCGAAATCACCATATACGAAATCTCCTGTCCGGGTGTCCACTTGCACGCCATCAACGTATGTGGTGGCTGTGCTGGCATCCCTGACTTCGATACGCAACGTGTGTACCTCGCCGTTCTGAACATTTACGCCCAACGCATTCTCTGACAGACACGCAGCTCCACCGTTCTGCCAACGGTGAGGACGAAAACGGGGAGAACCTGTAAGAGTGTTCACCTGCCACATGTAATAGCTGTTGTGATCCTTGGCGGCGAAGATCAGACCAGCCGCCAACTGCTGGATCTGGAACTTCACCTCCACCTCATAGTCTTTAATCTCGGAAGGGTTATCCGTGGAACCCTCACCCTTGGGATTGGTGGTAGCCTTTATCCACTTAGCATTATCCCATGCTGTGGCAGTCTTAAGACCGGTCTCGAAGTAAGCCCGTTCCTGGCTGGTCGCAGCATTACCTTTATTATCAGTAACAGTAACCTGCCAATAATAGCGGGTACGGGCCTTGGGAGAGAAGCCCGTTGCCATCACATCAGTTGACAGGTTACTCTCTATGGTTCCAGACTCCCATACCACATCACTGAAGTCACGCTCTGTACTGACCTTTATATTATAAGATACCTGCACAACACCACGCTCCGTAGAACTGAGCATCCAACTGAAGGAGGGTGTCGTAATGTCAATACCGATGGGATTGGTGTATGCTTGCGTCTTCAGGTTGTTCACCTCCAACGCAAACATACTGATTGCCACGAAACATACTGTAGCAAACAAAATAAATCTTTTCATTGAATTATTAATAATAGTTGCGGTTAATTAATAATGGTTGGTGGTTAGTGAGGTCTCTGAACCTATTTTGGTGGCAAAATTAGCGGTTACACAAATCACCAACCTTTAAATTATGACATTATACCATAGATTTATGACATTCTATACATTTTTGAGGTTTTTTATAAAAAAAAACGCAGAAATCTGCCAGTTAATATGATGTTTATGACTACATTTGTGCAGAAAATATCCCCATTTCCTTTAAAATATGGCACAATATGAACGAGCATCTCAATTACAAGTACCTTCCTTCGGTAGAACATGATCTGGGCTGGGGCCTTACCATCAACTGCGTGGGAATGCAGGATGTATTGCCTGGCGAGGAATATCCTCCGAAGGGGCATCCCCTATCTTACAGATTCCAGCCGACAACCGAACGTATGCTCGAAGAGTATCAGCTGGTCTATTGTTCAAAAGGTTCGGGTATATTTCGCACAGAAACAGCGGGAGAAATGCACGTAAAAGCGGGCGACATGATGATGCTTTTCCCGCAGGAACGGCATACCTATCACCCTGATGTCACAACAGGCTGGAAGGAGTATTGGATAGGATTCCGAGGTCCCAACATAGAGATGAAGGTAAAGAATGGATTCTTCTCTACCCAGCATCCATTGTTCCACCTGCCTGTAGCCATTTGTCATGACATCATCCACCTCTTCAACCAAGGCATAGAAGCCGCGCAACACATGGAGAAAGGCTACCAGCAACTGCTGAGTGGCTATGTAAATATGCTGCTGGGCTATATCTCGTCATACGACAACGCATCCAGCCAGGCTGAGAAAGAAACCGCAGAAGACATACATCAGGCCCTACTCTTCATTCACGAGAATTATCAGAACGATATCCGTTCGGAGGATGTGGCGCAGGCCATCAATTGGGGATATAGTCGCTTTCGCAAGGTTTTCCTGCAACAGACCGGCATGACGCCCTACCAATACATACAGGAAACGCGCATCAAGCAAAGCAAGTTCCTCATTATGAACACCACCAAGCCCCTCAAGGAAATTGCATACGATGTAGGTTTCAACAACCCCGACTACTTCTCTACCGCATTCCGCCGCATCACAGGCCTCTCCCCCATGGAGTTCAGAAAGGAAGGTTGATTCCCTATAAGCAAAACGGCGTATCGCTGCCAGAGAAACGGCGTATCGCTACCAGAGAAACGGCGTATCGCTGCCAGAGAAACGGCATGTTACTCATGACGTGGTTAGCGATAGTTATTATTGGCTAACGTCTAATGTCTAATGCCTAAGGTCTAAATACAAGAAAAATACCCTTTTTCTTTGTGTGAATCGGGAATATTCGTTATTTTTGCAAAAGAAAGTGAAGATATGCTCCTTTATGGAGCTGCAAGTCCTCAGTGGAGGCTCCTTTCAATCTTAGTGGAATATTAATAACAGCATTAGCAGTTATTCGGTTTGTCTGAAATGTGAGAGTTTTAGAATACGAACGCGAACGATAATTGTCTGATGTCTGCGCTTATAGGCGTGGACATTAAGCTTATCAGCGTTCAGGTACCTCTCACAACCGCAGACATGATAAGTGTCCGCGCTTTTTTCGTGTCAATAGTTGTGAGTTCCTGAAGAATCCGATAAGTGCTTGTGCCTCTAGCTATAAGCGCAAAGAATGCCAGACAATGACTTGGAGTTGTTGCCTGATGTGTTAGCTATATTGCTACTCGACCACACCACAGGCAAGAACATCTTCTGGGCTACTCATGATTATGAGGCGCTTGGAAGTG
>DLBF01000157.1 GCA_002494215.1 Prevotellaceae bacterium UBA7028 | reverse complement strand
TTCAAATCTTCGGGATTGAAGATAGCAGGCAAGGCAGCACGGTTCACTGTGCCCTCGGCAGTCATCGCATCCTTGCCCACATTACGAGTGTCTGGCACCTGTTTAGCCAGAACAACAATCTTTAATGCCATAAAATATGTATTTATTGGTTGTATTGTTACTTATATAATATAAGGTGGGGCGTTAAAAATCTGTTTTTGCAAAAACGCTGCAAAGTTAACCTTTTTTATCCGACTGCCAAAATTATCGCACAAAAAGCAGCCTATCATGCACACTAACAATCTTTTGTGCATATAAAAGCGAGGCACAACCACAGTGGTTGTGCCTCGCCTTGAGATTATTTACTGTCCGTTAGACACGGTGTTTAGTCTTGGTAGGTGATTGTTGCATAGCTCTTGCCGTTGCAAGTAGGATAGAACTTGATAGTTGCAGTACCTGCCTTCTCAACCGGTAAGTTGGTGTTTGAACCGTTAATGATGTTGTCCCAGCTACCGCCCCAGTTTCCTGTTGCATCATCCCAGTCGTCATTGCCACGGAACTTCAGCTCATAGCCTGCACCACCCTTCAAGGTTGTGGTAATTACCCAGCATTTCTCAGTGGTATCCCATTCCATTGGAGTGCTGGCATCCCAGCCTTGTTCTGTGGCAGAGCCAATAATGCCCACAGTGGTAATCGGAGTAAGCTCGTAGGTAAGTGCTGACAGAACAACCTTTGCTGCATAGAAGCCTACATCGGCATTAAGGTTACCAGCCTGAGGCATAAGTGTACCCGGTGTACCTCCGTCACCCCAATCGGGAGCATCCCAGTTGGTTTCCTGTGAACGGAACTTGAATTCTCCATCGAGATACATGAAGCCTTGGTAGGTACCAGTATTGTCATCAGTAAGAACGAGCGGATTTGCTGGTGAGCCCCATCCGTTGCCATTACCAGCCTGCCAGATATAGGTAGCATAGTTTACAGCCTCGATGGTATACTTGTAGTTCATCATGTCGATAGTGAACTTGTAGAGTCCGGGCTCCTTGATGCGTCCAGCCTGAGGACTTGACGTAGTCAATGCACCCTCGAAGCTTGGGTCGCCATTCTCTATTGTACCTACGACACCGTCTTTGCCTTCCTTCCAGAAGTCACCTTCGTAGTTGTTGGCAGGAATAATCTTCCAATACCAGTCAGATGTTTTTTCTTCGGTTGCCTTAACCTCTACAGTAATAGTGAATGTCGGGTTCTCGTAAACGTCACCGCCGCCAATCTGGCTGAACTTGTGGGCACCTACTACATCCCATCCATTGCTCTCGCTTGTCTTATAGAAATCACCAACAAGGTAGTAGCCACCGGCATCAATGAACGGTGCATCGGGCTTAGCCTTTACAAAGAAGCCTTCAGAAGTATAGCGCACCTTGGTAGACTCGTTACCTATGAACGCATTAACCTTAGCAATAATGTCATTAACCTTAGGAGCTTTTCCGTAGGTAGACTCTACGAAAGCCTTGAAGTCGGGATAAGACATTGTTCCATCGTCATTGAGAGGGAACTCAGTGCCATCAAGATTGATTGTATACTTCAGTTTGCTTGCCTCAATCGAAGTGGTAGGAGCAACCAGTGTACAAACCTGAACGAGCTGGGTTCCCTCTTCAATCTCAGCGAAATCAATGACGTCAACAGCTGACACGCTACCTTCGCCAAATGTAACGGTAGCTCCCTGGGTATTGGTAGCCTGCTGCTTCCAGTCGCCGAAGTCCTCGTTGCAAGCCGACAGTGCCAGCGTTGCAAGACCAGCCAATAAATATGATTTTAGTTTCATTGTCGTTGTAATGTTTTAAGGTGGGGGAAGGAGAAGCTCCCCTTCCCCGCGATTATTGTTTTAAATTCTTAGTCGGCTTATTCAACCTCTACAAAGTGGTAAGCACCAGTGATGTCGTTGAAGAACACCTTATAGGTGCCAGGAGTAACTTTGATGGCAGCTCCGCCAACAGTAGAAATACCGTACGGGAAGGCCTCGGTGCCCCATGTAGTGCCATCGCCAGCCTTGAAGTTCATAGCTGTATTTTCACTTACGGTAACGTTAGCAGCATACCAGTCATGGTTCTCATGCTCAGAAGATACAGGATCCATAGCTGTTTCCCCAATACTCATTGATGCGTAGACTACTATAGGATTGTCTTGTTCGTACTTCTCAGCCTTGAGCTCATGCTCAGCGGTGTTGAGAGTCAGACGATAGAAGCCAGACTCAGAGCAGACAATGTTGCCTGAAGGCTCATCGGCGTCACGATAGCGGAAACCACTGCCTTCAGTAATGTTGCCCTCACAAATACCATAATTCCAGTTCTCAAGACCCTTAGGAGCGATAATCTTGAATTCGCCAGAGAGGAAATAGCCTACATACTCGATTGTACCGTCACCAGTGAACTTGTTGTAGGTCTCACCCTTCTTAACATACATAGGTATCATACCAGTACCAACGTCGTCAAGAGAGTTCTTCCAGTGATTGGTAGCAATATTGCCACCTGTGAGATACCAGAACTGCGGCAGGCACTCCTTGAGGTAGTAAGGATAGACATAGATCTTCTGAGCGTTAGAGCGTACGGCTGTTGCCATACTCTCGGCATGTGACAGGTTGGCCACCATGCGCACCGTAACAGGCACGGGAGTAGTCTTGTCAACGTCTTCTGGCGTGCTCCAGCCCTTGAGCTTCATCACGCCAAGGTCAAGTTCTGTGCCCAGAGCGTTGTATGTGATGCTGTTGCCCTTTGTCTCGAGCGTGAAGATTTCATCTTCGGAAACATTCTCAAAGTCATCCGCCAAAGTCATTTCCATCCAGTAAGACGTTTCTGTAGGGAAAGAATAGTTGGGCGCAGCCTGAGCCTTGAACTGTATAGATGAGCTGTTTTCCAGATCTATGACATTCTCGCCAATCTCTGGAGCCAGCAAAGTGAAACCATTTGGCACAATGAGCGTGGGGTTGTCGTCACGGTCGCTCTGGCACGAAGAAAATACCACAAGCCCCATCAGCAATGCTGCCATTATATTTAGCTTTTTCATATCTTTACCTTAATTAAATGTTATCATTATAGTTAATAACCTGGATTCTGCTTCAGGTTGCCATTGGCATTGAGGTCGCTGTTTGGTATAGGGAAGATGTTAAGATGAGAGTCGAAGGCAGAGCCAGACTCAACGCCACCCATCCATTCCCATTTGTAAGTAGACTGACCGCCATATTTGCCGAAGCGGATGAGATCCATGCGACGGCGGCCCTCAAATCCAAACTCGCGGCTCCACTCGTTACAGAGATAATCCAGATCTACAGCCGTCAGGCTACTCGTAGACTTATGGGCACGCTCCTGCACAGCCTTCACTTTCTCTATGCCGTCGCTTGTGCATGAACCACCGTTCAGTCGGGCATCAGCCTCTGCGTATGTCAGGTAAGCCTCAGCAACACGCATTACCGGGAAGTCGGTGTCTACGAACTGTGTGTGGTGGGCTGCACTACCATCAGCATGGAAGTTGAGGAACTTGATGTAAGAGAAGCCTTTTTTGAAGTCGCTCTCCTTGGTGATGTGAAGTGTACGTCCGTCCGTATAGAACAAGGCACGGTCGTCACCCGCAGCGGCTGCTACAGCAACTGGGTCGTTTGACGATGGGGCTCCACCGCCAGGGAAGAACTGCTGAACGAACTGTGGACGTGCGCGGTTGCCGCCCCAGTTCTCAGATGTACCCGTAGAATAGTCACCATTGTTGGTAGAAGCGATGAGGAACAGGCTGCCACCCCATGTCTGCGTGCGCACACCGTCGTGGATTGCGGGAAGGATGATTTCGTTCTGAGCTCCGTTGGCATCGTTGTCGCCCATGAAGAGCAGCTGATAAGCAGAGTAGGCACCCTTGCCAGCTGTTACGAGGCTGTAGCTGCTGTTGATAACCTTTTCGGCATAGTCCTTGGCATCCTGCCAGCGAGGAGAACCTGTATAAACCTGAGCATTCAGATAGATACGGGCAAGCAGCATCTCGGCAGCAACCTTGTCGGCACGTCCGTAGGCGGCGCGTGTTTCAGGCAGCACGTCGGCACTCTCAGCCTCTCCGATGATAGCCTTGAGCTCGCTCTCAACAAAGTTGAAAATCTCGGCACGAGTGTACTGTGGAGCCTGCTCGATAGAAACGGTTGTCATAAACGGCACGTTTCCGAAGAGGTCCATCAGATAAGAGTAGTACAGGGCGCGCATGAAACGAGCCTCGGCACGCTTCTGTGAATCGTCAGGCACCTGAGCAAGATATTCGTTGGCCAGAGTGATACCGAAATAGAAACGGTAGTAGAGTGCCTGCATCATTGGATGGGTGTCACTCCATGCGTTATGGTTGAACTCAGGAATACCTGGGTCACCCCATACACAATGAGCCTCATCGGTGGTGAGCTCATTGGCATTCCACA
>DLBF01000017.1 GCA_002494215.1 Prevotellaceae bacterium UBA7028 | reverse complement strand
AAGATTCTGCCCCACAACCTGAACGAGATCTGCGAGGCAGCCATCCAGTACCTGCATGGCGAGGAGTTCCACCTCTATCCCGACTTCCCTACAGGTGGCAGCATAGACGTATCCCGTTACAACGACGGACAGCGTGGCGGCGTAGTGCGTGTGCGTGCCAAGATTGAGAAGCGCGACAACAAGACACTTGCCATCACAGAGATTCCCTATGGCAAGACCACTGGTACGGCCAGCAAGCCCAGCACCTTCATCGAGAGTATCCTGAAGGCCAACGAGAAGGGTAAGATCAAGATCCGTAACGTGGAAGACCTGACGGCTGCCAAGGCAGAGATTCTTATCCACCTGACTCCTGGTGCCAGCAGCGACAAGACCATAGATGCCCTCTATGCCTGTACGGATTGCGAGATAAGCATCTCGCCCAACTGTTGCGTTATTGAGGACCGCAAGCCCTGCTTCCTCTCTGTCAGCGATGTGCTGCGCAGCAACGTAGATACTACCCTGAACCTGCTGAAGAAGGAACGCCTGATTCGCAAGGGCGAGTTGTTAGAGGCCTTGCACTTTGCTTCTTTGGAACAGATATTCATCGAGGAGCGCATCTACAAGGATAAGCAATTCGAGAATGCCAAGACGATGGATGCTGCCTGTGAGTGGATCGATGAGCGTCTGACTCCCTGGTACCCCAAGATGGTACGCGAGGTGACCAAGGACGATATCCTGCGTCTGATGGAGATTAAGATGGCCCGCATCCTGAAGTTCAACAAGGATAAGGCCGAGGAGAACATCGCCCGCATCAAGGACGAGATAGAGCAGATAGACAAGGAACTGGCCAATATGGTAGAGGTTACCTGCGACTGGTTCCGCTTCATACAAGAGAAATACGGCAAGGATCATCCGCGTCTGACAGAGATCCGTAACTTCGACAATATCAGCGCTGCCAAGGTGGTAGAGGCTAACGAGAAGCTGTACATCAATCGCGAGGAAGGCTTCATCGGAACATCGCTGAAGAAGGACGAGTTCGTTTGCAACTGTTCTGATATCGACGATGTGATTATCTTCTACAAAGACGGAACCTACAAGGTGGTGCGCATAGCAGAAAAACTCTTCGTGGGCGAGACGGAGCGCAGCAAGGCTGAGAAGAAGAAAGCCGAGATTATTCATCTGGCTATCTTCCGCAAGAGCGACTCACGAACCATCTATAATGTGGTGTATCGCGACGGAAAGGCTGGCACTTGCTACATCAAGCGATTTAATGTGACCAGCGTTACCCGTGACCGCGAGTACGACCTGACTCAGGGTAAGCCTGGCAGCCGTGTGCTCTACTTTACTGCCAACCCCAACGGCGAGGCTGAAGTTATCAAGGTTATCCTGAAGCCCAACCCCAAACTGAAGCGCGTCTTCTTCGACAAGGACTTCTCTGAGTTGGCTATCAAGGGTCGTCAGAGTATGGGTAACATGCTCACCAAACTGGATGTCAGCCGTATCACTCTGAAGAGTCACGGTCTTAGTACGCTGGGTGGTCGCAAGGTTTGGTTCGACCCCGATGTGAAGCGTCTGAACTACGACGAGCAGGGTAACTACCTGGGCGAGTTCAACAGTGGCGACCAGATTCTGGTTATTCTGAAGAACGGTGACTTCTACCTGACGAACTTCGATTTGAACAACCACTTCGAGGACAACCTGCTGCGCATAGAGAAGTACAATGCCAATAAGATTTGGACCGTTGCCCTCTTCGATAAGGACCAGAGCGGCTTCCTCTATGTGAAGCGTTTCGGCATGGAGGCTACCACACGCCACCAGAACTTCCTGGGCGAGAACCCCGACAACGAGATGCTCATCCTTACGGATGTTGCCTTCCCCCGTCTGTTGGTTACTATGGGAGGCAACGACAGCTTCCGCGAGCCCATCGAGGTGGATGCCGAGGAGTTTATCTCCGTCAAGAGTTTCAAGGCACGTGGTAAGCGTGTCACCACCAATAATGTGGCCAAAGTTGAAGAACTGGAGCCCACACGTTTCCCTGAACCCGAAGCCGAACCTGCCGAGGAGGAAGTTCCTGAGGAGGTTGAGGAAGTAGAAGAGGCTGACGGCTTCGAGGGCAAGAGCCAGCAGGATGTGGCTGACGAGATGACAGGACAGTTACATTTGTTTGATGACTAATAGGATACTTCTTCTTGCACACCTTTGCCTCTTTGCGCTGATGGCTGTGGCACAGGATTATACCGCTTTGGTTGGCGGCAGGGAGAAGAATTGTGCGGACGCTTCCCTCTCGAGACCCTTGCAGGCGGGTGTGCTCTTTGGCGTTGGATACAGCAACCAGTTGGATACTTACCTTTCCCCTATGGAATATACGGGTTACCAACTCAGTTTCCTGGCTTCGAGGGAACGCTTTACCAAGTGGGGCGACGGCAACGTGTCGTTCCAGAGCCTGATGCAGGGAGCCTACTCTCATACCAAGAATCCTGCCCGCACCGCAACAGCATGGGGCGGACGCTTGGCCTACGATGCTGGTTGGCATTACCATTGGCGACTCTCCGACCGTCTCTCGCTAAAGGCTGGTGGCCTGCTAGGGGTAGATCTGGGCTTCCTTTACAATCCCCGCAACTCCAACAATCCTGCTCAGGGCAGATTCGGTCTGGATGTGTCGGCTTCCGCAGGAGGTAGCTACAAGTTCAGGATTCGCAAGTTGCCTGTCCTGCTGAACTATCAGGCAGACCTCCCTCTGATGGGTTGTATGTTCAGTCCTCAGTTCGGACAGAGCTATTATGATATCTCCGAGGGCAGTCGCGACCACAACGTATGTTTCTCGCATCCTGGCAATGCACTTAGCTTCAGACAGCTGCTGACGCTGGATCTGGAATTCAGCCGTGCCTCCCTGCGTTTCGGCTATATGGGCGATATCCGTCAGAGTCATGTCAACGGTATCCGCATGCACGATATTAACCACTCCTTTATGATTGGCTACGTCAGGTACTTAAAGATTTTAAAGCGTAATGAAAGATAAACTGCTCTTGCTGCTGGCCTTTGTGCTGGGCCTCTGTTCCTGCCAGAGAGGGGAGTCGGAATATGACGAGACACCTCAGGGTAATCTGGATGCCCTCTGGACCATCATAGACCAGCGTTACTGCTTCCTGGATTACAAGGAGGCGGAGCTGGGCATCTCGTGGAACGACATACATGCCAAGTACAGCGCCCGCCTGAATCCCAAGATGTCACGCTCCCAGCTCTTCGAGGTATTGTGCCAGATGCTGGGTGAACTGAAGGACGGACATGTGAATCTGTCCAGCAGCCTGGACCTGGGACGTAACTGGTCGTGGAAGGAGGATTACCCATTAAACCTGGACGAGGAACTGCGTGATGCTTATCTGCAGACCGACTATAACTTGGCAGCAGGACTGAAATACCGCATCCTGCCCGATAACATCGCCTATGTGGTGTACGAGAGTTTCCAGAGTGGGATAGGAGAGGGCAATCTGGATGATATGTTCTTCTCCTTGCGTATGTGCAACGGAATGATCCTGGATATCAGAGGCAATGGAGGCGGCAACCTCGACAACGAGACAAAGTTGGCCAGTCGTTTTACCAACGAGAAGGTGCTGGTGGGTTATCGTTCGCATAAGACAGGAACAGGTCGTAACGACTTCTCGTCCTTGGAGCCTGAATACATAACGCCCAGCAAAGGTGTTCGTTGGCAGAAGCCTTGCGTGGTTCTTACCAACCGTTCCTGTTACAGCGCAGCCAATACCTTTGTGCGCGACATGAAGGAGATGCCCCTTGTCACTATTATGGGTGACCAGACAGGCGGCGGTTCGGGTATGCCCTTCAGCAGCGAGTTGCCCATAGGGTGGAGCGTCCGTTTCAGCGCCAGTCCAAGCTTTGATGTGCAGAAGCAGCAGATAGAGTTCGGCATAGCTCCCGACATCCCCTGCTTCTTAGACCCAGAGAAAGCTGCCCAAGGCATTGACACCATAATAGAGAGCGCACGCGCTCTATTAAATGAAGAGTGAGACCCCTCTCCGACTCCCCCGAGGGGGAGGACCAGATAAAAGAGAAAAATTAAAAGACAAAAGTGATTTTTTAAGATAAAAATTCCGGAACAGCGAAGCGATCCAGAGGAGCGTTAGCGGTCCAGAAGAGCGAAGCGGTCCGGTGAAGAATGGGCTGGCGAGATTCCGTGATATCGAGATATCGAAACTCAAAAACTCACGAACTTAATTAAATTAACCATATATGAGAAGTTTAACTAAAGAAGAGATTGCAATTCTCACAAATCAAAATTGTATTGCAGAAGATTGGGCATCCATCCAAGTAAAGGAAGATTTCAGCCCCCAATATATAAATAATGTGGAGTTCTACGGCAAGGTCACTCTGGGTGTTTTCCAGAAGGACGTTGAGGTAGCTCCTGGCTTCAGTAAGCATTCGGGTATCCGCTATGCCACATTGCGTAATGTGGTTATTGGCGACAACTGTCTGATAGAGCATGTCGGCACCATCAATACCACTGCCGATGCTACCTATGGGCAGGGTAAGATTATCTCCGTGCTGAACGAAGTAGGCGATGGCAACGTGATGATCTTTGATGGCCTGAACTCTCAACTGGCCAGCCTGATGGTGAAGTACGAGCACGACAAGGCGTTCACCGGAGCTATCCGCTCCCTGATTCAGAAGAAGATTGAACAAACCAGTCTGCCCATCACCACGATAGGAGATGATGTTCGCATCACACATACCACATCTATCATCAACTGCCACATCAGCGATGGCTGTAAGATAGATGGTGCCTTGCACCTGCAGGATTGTACCCTGAAGAGTATGCCAGATGCTGTGGTAAAGATCGGTGTGGGTGTTATCTGCGAGAACTCAGTAATCTATAACGGTTCCTCTGTGCTGAACAATGCCAAGCTGGAGAACTGCTTCGTGGGCGAGGCCTGCGTCATCACAGACGGCTTTACGGCAGAGAGCAGCTTGTTCTTTGCCAACTGCTACATGAGTAACGGTGAGGCCTGTGCTGCCTTCTGCGGTCCCTTCTCTGCCAGCCACCACAAGAGCTCGCTTCTCATTGGAGGTATGTTCAGTTTCTACAATGCCGGTTCTGCTACCAACTTCTCTAACCACGCCTACAAGATGGGACCCGTACACTGGGGCGTTCTGGAACGTGGTACCAAGACGGCCAGCGGCAGCTATATCCTGATGCCTGCCCACATCGGAACGTTCAGCGTCTGCTTTGGTAAGCTGATGCACCACCCCGATACACGCAAGTTGCCCTTCTCTTACCTTATTGCCTATGGCGACGAGATGTACCTGATTCCGGGTCGTAACCTTACAACCGTAGGTCTGTACCGCGATATACGTAAGTGGCCCAAGCGCGACAAGCGTCCTGATGAAGCCCGCAACTCTGTTGTCAACTTCGACTGGCTCTCGCCCTTCTCTGTTGGCGGCATCATGGTAGCCAAGCGTACCTTGGAAGGGTTGCGCGAGATTTCTGGCGATGTAGCCACCTACAACTTCCACGACTATGTTATCAAGAACTCTTCCCTGAAGAAGGGTATCAAGTATTACGATATAGCCTTGCGCATCTATATGGGTGCCGTCATGAAGCGTCATATCCTGGAGGTTCCCCGTTCCAGCGTGGGAACAGGCAAGTGGAGCGACCTGAGCGGTCTGCTCATTCCCGTTACGGAGGAGGAGCGTATCGTAGAGGCTATCAAGAGTGGCGAACTGAATACCATAGCCGCCATCCGCGAGGAGTTCATTACTGCCAACCGTAACTATTCAGAGTACCGTTGGGCATGGAGCTACCGCCTGATTCGTGAATACTATGGTATAGAAGGCGAGATAACACAGAAGGATGCCGAGCGTGTGATGGAGGATTATATCACAGCCCGACGTGCCTGGATTGCCGAGATCCGTAAAGACGCAGTCAAGGAATTCGAGTTGGGCGACATTGATCAGAGCGTCCTTGACGAATTCCTTGAAGTGCTAGACAAAGAGGTGGAATACGAGCGCCTTATGAAATACGAGATGTAATGTCATAGGCATGATAGTTTGCCTGCTCGTGTTTCTTGCTTGTCGGTAGCGATGCAATATATTTTTCCAGCAGAGGAATCAGCACGTTCTCTGTGATGTTGCCTGTGATGACGAAGGTGAAGTCGCCTGCGTTGCAGAAACGCTGTGCTACTATCTGCATTACCACGTCGTAGTTGATGACGTCCAGTTCCTTCTTCGTCAGGTCTAAGGCAGAGTCCCTCTTCTTATTTGTCAGTTCCTCGCGCTTGCGCTCACGCCATGTATTGAAGGCTGTCAGGTCGGTACGCAGGGAGGTGAAGTACAGGTGGTTCAGTTGGAACATCGTCTCCAGGTCCTTGGGTGTAGCGCTGGAGGAGATAAACTCTCCGTACAGCCCGATGTAGGGCGTTACGCTCACCTTGTGTCCTGCCAATGTCTTGTGCAGCTCGCTCTCGCTGTAGTTACCCAATCCGCTTACGGCCAGGCACTCGTTCAGTACCTTCAGGTTGGCAGGCAGGATATCGGTGTACAGCGAGGTGCCGCCGTTGCTCAGGGCATACATGCTAACATCGTTGGTACCCTCGCTGTCGTGGTGGTAGAGAACTGTTACGCCGTTGGATAGCGTGTAGCGTGTGAACCCTTGTGTGCTGGGCATATTCCTTACGATATGTCCGGGGGCGGGTAGTTTCTGTATGAGCGATACGTTGTTAACGACATCTGTTGCGGGAGCCTCGCTATCGGCTGATACTGTGTTGAGACCGCCGGTCAATAACACTGTCATGCAAAACAAAATCTTTTTCATCGTTGTTTCCTTTATTGGTTTAACTTCTTTCTATACCTTTGTCGCAGGGCATTACAGGAAAACTACACTTTATCCTAGATTTTTTTTATTTTTATGGTTCTTTTGCGTTTTAGTTGAAAAAAACGCTATCTTTGCAGTTGTTAACTAGAAAAGATCACATGAAAACTCGATTTTATATCCTATATATTTTCCTTTTGGGATGTCTTTGCAATATCTATGCTGACACACCCATCGAGGATGGCGTTTATTCCATCTCCTGTACCAAAATGGACGGCTACCTGGGACTGGGTGCCTACCACAATGTGGACCCTTATATATATTATGTTACTGACGGACAGGACATGACGGACGATGCCTACTGGGTGATTACCAACACGCAGTCGGGTTATACCATCCGCAACCAGGCATCTGGCGAGCTGCTGGTCTTCACCACCGATCGTGATGATCAGTACTACAAGTATATGACATTGGCAAAAGAGCCTTTGGGCGACCAATCGGAATACTGGAATATCATTGAAGGCACCGATGGTGCATACAGCGTGCAGAGTACGGTAAATACCGACTACTACTGGAACCTGCGTGCCGGCTCTAATATGCTGGGTACTTACAGGGGTAGCGATGGCAAAGGTGCCAACGAGCGCTATGTCTTCCAGAAGAAAGGCGACGTTCCTGATCCCATCATAGATCCGACGCCTGATCCCACGGGTATGCCCTCCTTCCCTGAGGCATTGCATGTCTATCTTTCGGACGGGAGGATGGAGGCCTATCCGTTGAAGTATGTCGAGGGATACGAGGAAGCAGATGGAAAGTTGGTTATCAGCACCAACTTCGGAGCTACCTACTCCTACGACCTCTCTAAGGTGGATAGCGTGAGCGAGAAGAAGCCTGTATTCCCTTCCTTCGATTCGTTCAAGTTCAATAACAAGTATAACGACCAGCTCTTCACTGATGCAAATGGCGAGATAGTGGGCGATACTGTTTTCGTAACGGTTACTGCCATTGGTAAACGTCTTACCGCCTCGTTCCAGATGGCGGACGAGAATGTGGTGGCGTATGTTAATGGTAAGATTCAGACAAGCAAGGAGTCCCGTCTGCGTTTCGACAAGGATATTTATTATGTTGTTACATGGGCAGGCTACAGCATTCTTACGCCCGAGGAGGACAACAAATACTTCCAGAAACCTTATGGAAGGGTTGTCCGTGTTCATGTGGATTGGCTGACGGATAGGGCAGAGGTGCCTACCATCTACATCAATACCGCTGACGGGCAGGCTATCACCAGCAGGGATTATTTCAAGGATGCCACCATCACCATAGACGGACACGGCATCTTCCCCTCGATGGCAGAGACCACTATGCAGATAAAGGGTAGGGGAAACAGCAGCTGGGGATGGGCCAAGAAACCCTATCGTCTTAGGTTTGCCGAGAAGGTGAAGCCCCTTGGCATGTCTAAGGGCAAGAACTGGGTGCTCCTGGCTAACGGCATTGGCGGCTCGCTGATGACGAATGCTGTAGGCATGAAGGCTGCTAACCTCATGGGGGCATCGGCAGCCAACCATATTGTGCCTGTGGATCTGTACCTTAATGGTGAATACCGTGGCAGCTACAACCTGACGGAGAAGGTGGGCTTCTCTAACAACAGCGTTGACCTTGGCGACGAGACGGCAGCTGCCTTGCTCGAACTCGACTCTTACTACGACGAGCCAGAGGGACAGAAATTCCGCTCACAGCCTTATAACCTGCCCATCAACATCAAGGAACCTGAGTTCGACGAGGGGACAACATCCCTGACGCTGGACATGATTCGTAGCAGCTTCAACAACTTCATGCAGGCGCTCAATAAGGGAAAGGACATCAGCAAGTTCGTCGATATCAAGCAGTTGTCGCGTTTCCTGATGGTAAACGAGCTTATCTGCAACTTCGAGTTGTACCATCCCAAGAGCACCTTCTGCTATCGCGAGAACTTCGAGAGTGATAGCAGCATGTACATCTTCGGTCCCGTATGGGATCTCGACTGGGGCTTCGGTTACGAGCAGGGGCGTAATTATTTCAAGGCTAACACCACCAGCAATTACTGGAAGGATATGCCTAACTTCGAGGTAAAACAGTTCATTCAGGACCTCCGCTGGAACTACGAACCCATGTGCGAGCTCTATAAGCAGTTGTGGAAGCAGTTCATGGACGAGGGGCTCGAGGAACTGATGGAATACTGTCAGGACTACTACGACTTTGCTTGCAACTCCTTCAACCTCAACCGCGACAAGTGGGGCGATCGTACGGATTATGCTCAGCAGGCTAAGGATGCTGCCGACTGGCTGCAGATACGTTCCAACCAGATCTATCAGGACATTCTGGATGATGTCCGTTCTCCCAAGCCCGAACCTGTGGAGCCTGTTGTCTTTGCCAACAACAAGCTATATACCATCGCTTGCCCGCGTGGCGACCTGATACTCAGTTATGATTATAATGGATTGGAGGCTGGGCAGAGTGCCTGGTGGACAGTATATGACTACGAGAAGCAGTTTGCCATCATCAATATAGAGGGTAACAACTATCTCTATAGCCCCTACCTGAAGAAGTACCTGCGGACGGGCAACGCCTCGAACGGCGAGTGGATAGAGGCACTTGGTTCGCCCATCTACTTCGATACCACCCATCCCGATGGCGAGTATCTTTATATGATGAGCACGCTCACAGAATATGGCGACATCAAGTGGTTCAACAATAATACCAGTACTATTGTCATCAACAACTATAACACCCCCGACGCTGGCGACCGCTGGAAGATAACGGAGGTGGGTGACTTCGACCCTACGGAGGCCATCCAGATCGCTCAGACCAGTATGTTTGCTGTAACGATGAACCTCTACTACGATGGCGAGTTCATCAAGTCCGAGACGAAGAAGCTACCCTACGGAGCCGATATGCCTGAGCCACCATCGGATTGGGAGAATGCCTTTGTGATGCTAACTCCCGTTGGCACACATCCGTATATGGTTACTGATGATACATCTGTGGATTACGAGGCTGTATGGATTGGCCCGTTCGATTTTACGACTTCCGAGAATGATGCTGTATGGTATAATATGACCATCCGTACGGAATATATGGTGGGTAAGACTGCTACGGAACCCTATTACCCGGTATCCGTGCAGAGTGTGGATACGTTGGCATTGCCTACCTTCCAATGGGCCTTCAGTGGCAATCCCTATAAGGTGAAGGTGTATAATCGCTCCACAGGGTTAAGGGAGGTGCTGACACTTGTTGGCTCTAATGCCGTTATGCGTCAGGGCAGTTACGAATGGGAGTTGATTCCTAACCAGGACGGCTTTGTCCTGCGCGTACCAGGCACTTCCAACGTATGCCTCAACCAGTTCGGTGGCAGTACGGGCTCTCTCAGTTGTTGGGATTCTCCCAAGAGCCTGACAGATGATGGCTCCACTTTCCGCGTGACGGAAGGACCCGATCCGGATGGAATTGAGTCAATTCATAATTCACAATTGCCACTTCGTTCTCGCGTTCCGCTCGCGACCTCTTCGACGTTCATAATTCATAATGACGATGCTGTTTACGACCTTGCAGGACGTAAACTTAATTCAAAATTGCCGAGAGGAGTTTATATTATTAATGGGAAAAAGGTGTTATATTAAGAGTTATTAATTCGCTAACTTATAATCCCTTTGTTAAGAACTCACGTTTGCGGGTGGCTTCGTCAGAAATAATATACGATGCCTGAACATACGTGCGTTCTTTTTATTGCTTGCCAGTCGGGAATTATTGCATTGCTATCGTAAATTATGCAGATTATTAAAAAAAAATTTTATTTGCAATCTATTAAGGCACTTTACGACCTCGAGAAAGGATGTAATATATCTCCCAAATAGACAAAATTGGGATTGCGCAATCATTGAAATAAAGTTTTAAGGTAAATTGTTGTTAATGCCTGCCATTTCCTCGCGAGGGGAGTGGCAGGTTTGTTTTTTTGTTATGTAACGGGCTTGTTTGAGGGCTGACTTCCCTAAATCACAGCATGGGCGGGAGGAAAACCGTCCGGAATAAGTGCGCTAATTCCCTACGGATCTGCTCCTGCCTCTCCGGCTTGCTTTCGTAGTGCTGAATGATGTCGCGACAGATAGTTGCTATCTGGTTGACACTCAGCTCATAGCCCTTAGAAGAACCGTTCCTTAATACATCGTAAAAGTGCCATGGGGCATGCCATACCTGTCCTCCATTATTCTTCGTTGACGACTAAAAGCTATATCTGCTTTTTGCAGTATCCTGTACGTCAGCACTTGTCCTGCTGACTGTGGGTATGTTGTATCATTTTTTCTCATTCTTTTTACCATATAAAAGTGGTGCGCGTTAATAATTGTTTATTCTGTCCATAGCATGGACAGAATTTCTTTTTCAGGTCTATTGTGGATGTACCTTTGCTGCATCTTTAGGCCACATCCATTAGATAACGTAGATAATAGTAAATTTATTGTGGCATACAGGCACAAAAAACATAACAAATGTAAAAAGAATGGAAGACAGTAGAAAAGAAAGGATGAAGTTACGTCTGGAAACAGCCAAACTAAAACATCTGCTTATGGAGGTAAGAACAAGGCGGAACGAGCTAAAAGAAACAGAAAAGAAAAAGAAAATGAAAGAAAGCACCCCGCCGCCCCTTAAAGAAAGAAAAGAAATAAGAAAAGAAGTTTTTTATAACAACTACAACAACAAAAAAGGGGATTTTCAGAAATCGTCCAAAGAAAATACGCAGGAACAGCCTTTTGTGCCTCCTACTCTTGACGAGGTGCAGGCCTATATGGACGAGATAGGGGAGCACCGCTTCACGGCGGTGAAGTTCTGGAACTATTACGAGGCAAAGGGCTGGGTGCTGGGGAAGTCGAGGATGGTATTCTGGAAACGTGTGCTGGACAACTGGAGCAACAGGGAGAACGAGAGGGTCAAAAGGAAGAAGGGGGCAATACTGTCTGCGCAGCAGAACATCGTAACCTTTAATGCCTTCAAACCCGTAAACACCACCGGAGCCGTAAGCTATACGGAGTATGAACGCATGAAGAAGGAGGGAAAAAGCCTCACCCCTAACCCCTCTCCAGAGGGCGAGGGGAATGCTTAAAGTATTCAGCCTTAATTCGAGGGGAATTCAGCGTGCAAACGCATCGAATTCACGCTGAATTCACCCCGTATTCAGTATCAATTCCAAAACCCGCAAAATAACAGTTATGAAAGCAATGACCCGTCAACAAATTGCCTATCACGCAGGGGTGACAGCAAGAACTCTGAGAAACTGGTGCAGACCATACCGTAAGGAGTTGGAGGAACTGGGGCTTCGTCCTGGCATGATAGTGCTCCCTCCCAACATCGTACGCTGGATATGCGACAAGTTCTGTATTGACATAGATCCTTAGCGGTACTTCTTCGTCCTTCTGCGACCATCGAGTACCATCTGCGGAAAACGCCCCTCCCCGAATGTCGTACCTTTGCATCGTCAATGAAACGCATTGATAGAGCGTTAGAAAATGAAGAATGAAGAGTGAAGAGTGAAGAATTTGCTACCGCGGAGCAAGACCATCCTCTCAGTTCATGATTTTCTTCTTTCAGCTCTTAATTCTCAACTCTTAATTTTACAACATGCCAGTATTAGTAAAAGTATCTCAGAACAAGAACGAGAAGACCGCAGCCTTCGGCAAGTGGTACGGTCGAGTGGTAAGCACCAAAACCATGAGTTATCAGGAACTCTGCAGGCACATGTCGGAGCACAACTCCAT
>DLBF01000147.1 GCA_002494215.1 Prevotellaceae bacterium UBA7028 | reverse complement strand
TTCGACCTCACCATCGCCATCGAGATTGGCCTCGTCATCGCCTGCGCCCTCTTCATCAAGCGTGTGATGGAGACCACCGAGATATCTGTTATCAGCGACGAGATCGACCCCAGCGACGAGGCCGACATGGATGTGCACGAGGAGCACCTCCTTATCCCCGAGGGCTGTGCTGTTTACGAGATCAACGGCCCCTACTTCTTCGGCATCGCCAACAAGTTCGACGATCTGATGCTGAACCTCAACACCAGCCGCCGTCCACAGGTTCAGATTATCCGTATGCGTAAGGTTCCCTTTATCGACTCCACGGGTATCCACAACCTGGCCAACCTCATCGAGATGAACCACGAGCAGGGCATCCACGTTATCCTCTCCGGTGTAACGCCCAAGGTGCACAGCCAGTTGGAGAAGGCCCATTTCTACGACAAGATGAACCCCGACCACATCTGCCCCCACATCGATGTGGCCCTGCAGAAAGCCCGCGAGTTCCTGGGTGCTCCACAAGCATAAATTAGCAATTCGCATTAATCTACGATAAGAAAGGAAAAGGTGACCGATTGGCCACCTTTTCTGTTTTCCCCTACTCTTCTACCTTTTCCTTCTATACAAGAAGCCACCTATGGCGAGAAAGAGGATAAGCAACGTTACGATGTAAGCCCAGATGTGAGCAACACGCGATGTAGCTGTGGTGGGGATTTCTATATATGTGCCGTCAGCAATGAGTTGGAGGGTGCGATCCAGAATGTAGTCGCCATCGTAGTGAAATTCTTCCTCGCTGAGCGGAATGTTACAGTCGGGTATCACACCACGCAAAGCGGGCAGACGGTCGGTAACGGTTTCATCGATGACTATGCGTACCATAGGAATGGTGGCTGTGAACTGACTGTTGGCGAGTTGTATGTTTGCAAACTTTTCACAGGTCTCGCAATGGTAGGCGCTCTTGGTCTCACGGCCCACAATGTAGCCACGATAATTGCGTTTGATGGTTCCTGCCAGGAAGGCTGAAGCTGAGGCGGAATGGCTGTCGATGAGCACATACAGGCGGCCGTTGTAGCCCAGAGAGTCAATGGATGGGCTATTGTTCTCTTCCTCGTTGCCCATCTGGTAAAGTCCCTTACGACCTTCAATAGGTTTGAAATCACCAAAGATTGTATCGCCAGCAATCCAGTTTAAGGTGGGACTGTAGAAAGCGGCGGCATTAACTTTCTGATAACCTCTGTGCGGACGGTCGGGTGTTCGTCCCATCAGGGCGCGAGTGATACGTGCCATTACATCACCATGCCCACCATAATTGTTGCGTACGTCGAAGATAAGGTTGGGCACCTTATTGCGTTCTGCAGCATGGATGGCTTCTACAATGCTGTCGCAATCCACCTGGCTGAGTTCGAAGGTGCTAAGGCCAATGTAAAGGACGCTGTCGTTCAACTGCCGGATGCCAATGGGACTATCCTTGTGGCGGTTGATATCGTTGCGACGAAACCACTTCTTCCTATCGGCGTCGCTGCCTCTGAAACAATCTGTCAGGGGGAGTTCTACCCGTTCGCCGTCCTCAAACTCATAAACTGTGGCCTTTTTCGCATTCTGGTCTCCCTTCTTGAATGAATAGGCGATTTTCCCCCCGTAAAAGAGAGCCTCATCTGCCACAGAAGTAACGCCGGCATCGTAGAGCGTTAAGTTACGTCGGGCGTTATTCCGTAGTTCGCTGACAGGTTTTCCATCGATGCGGGCAATGCGTCTGCCCACATAATTGGAATGGATACCATCAGCGGCAATCAATACCACGCAGGCATAATTAGACGAGTCTCCCTCAGCTACATGCCCAACCATGAGGGGCGAATAATAATACTCCAGCCCTTGCTTCTTATCCTCCGGGTTATCGGGCACGGGACAGCGAATATCAAGGTGCGAATCGTGAATGACCTGGTTGTAATCATAAACGATATCGGCAAAATCCTTTAGCGCAATGCCATCGGCAGGAATGCGCTTAAGTTGCTTACTGACAAACCTGTCGTATTCCTGTTCGGTCATAAAATCTTCCAACGAAGGGTATATCTCTTTCACGCTGCTGGTCAACTGTTTGTAATCGGCCACCGCCTCGTCGTGTGTCAGATAGAATTTGGTGGGTTGTGGCTCGCACCTGCGGAAGGTAGAACGCAGGCCGAAAGGCGTCATGGGGTCACCCCCATCCGGATCATTGGAGATGTTCAGACGGATACTTGGCTCTTGGATAACATGGTAGCTATAACCCATGGTGCCAAGTACATCGCCACGCTTCAGGCGGGTACCCGTGGGAATAGCTTTGTCGCGCCTAAGTCCGTCAATCCAAAGCTTCTTGTTTCCAATCTTTAGTCCAACCATAATAGAGAGGCAGCGAATGTCCCATCCCTTGCTGCGGAACTCTGCCTGATGGTCGCGGGCGACTTCATTATAGGGTTTGTCTGGCCAGCCAAAGCTAGATGAGGTACATAGCGAGAAATTGTAACCGTAACTGTAATGTTCCACCACAGCATCATCAGGACAGAGAATCCCCGTTCCCTCTGGAGCGGTAATGAAGAGGTCGTAAATTACTTGCTCCTCTCCAATTTTGTCCTGCGGTCGGTAGAGGATTCCTTCTCCCGCCTGCTGTCCCTTGATGGGCCAGAGCCAGTTGTTTTTTGATTGTGCTTTGCCAACGAATGGGCATAGCAGTAGCAGGATGAGGGTTACGACCCTCATCGGAAAGATGAGATGTTTCATAAGTTTATGGTGTTAATTAATGATAAGGTAAGCTCCTACGGTTTTGCCAGCCTTCTTATTCCCCATAGGGATCGTCTGCGTAGGGAATCTCCACAGGTGTGGTTATAAGGTTGACAATTCGTCCGGCAGCAAAGCGGATTTCCATCTTGTTTACAGCCGATGCAGGAAGGTCTGGCAGGTTGTCAGGATTAATTCTTCTGCCATTCAGCAGTATAGTGGCTCTATATTCTCCATTGAGTGGTAAGGCTGGAGAATGCTCTATGGGGTCTGCCTCGATGTAGCCGCCAAAGTCACCCTCGATCCAAGTTCCCTTTAGCCAGGTTATGACAATCCGCTCTCCATTATCGGTAAGCTCAAGCATCTTCTCGTTGGCAAATTCCTGACTTTTTGCCTCTTGCTTAGTTGCTTGAGAACGATGGGTAGCATAGGACAGACCAGCAGCAAAGGAAAGTCCTGTCAGGAAAATTGCAGCGATGAAGATGGAGGCAACTTTAAAAAGTGAAGAGTGAAGAGTGAAGAGTGAAGAATTTGCTACCGCCTTCATTGCAGGTTTTTCATCATCCACTCCTTCTTTTTCATCTTCAGGCTGAAGCAGGGCATAGGTTTCTCGCAGCTCATCGTAATAAGCCTTACACGCTGGGCAGTGGGCCATGTGCTCCTTGCATTCGCGCTCAGTTTGCATATCTATGGTCTTGTCGAAAAGGTCGGCCACCTTTTCCTTGAATTCCTTGCAATTCATAATAGTAAATGTTTTAACAATTTAACCCTTTAACATTTAAGCCTTTCACGCCCTTGCGGATTTTCTCCAGTCCGTAAAGGAAGCGGGATTTTACCGTCGGGAGCGGAAGAGAGAGAATTTCGGCAATCTGAGCAAAGCTATTGTCGCCATAGATTCGCAGGCGAATGACTTCGGCCTGTTCTTCTGGTATTTCTGTCAGTAACTTAACAATACGCTTGTAGTCATCATCGTTTGAGGTGTCGGCAGTTGCATCGGCCAAGTCCACTTTCGCATCCAAAGGAACGGTTTTAATGCGACTATTGCCGGATTGCCATTTTGCGCATACGTTTGCCAGCGTACGGAACAGGTAGTTTCGCAAATTCTGGATTTCCTGCCCATGGGGTGTTTGTATTCGTGAATGTAACTTCAGATACGCCTCCTGCAGCACGTCCTCAGCATCTTCGCTGTCCGGCAGTCGGTAGCAGGCATACCTCAGCAGACGAGGGCGTTCTGCCTTGAACACCTTAGCAAGTTCTTCTTCCGTCACCTCATTTTCCTTGTTCATTTTTCCTCATTTTTGTTGATGCATCTACCATTAAGACCCTAAAAGTAGGAAAAAGATTTAAAAGCAGACAATTATTTATGGAAATAAAATCTTTAGACAAGACATCTTATTCGATAAGACAAGAAAAGGTGACCGATTTGGCCACCTTTTCTGTTTTCCTTCTCTCTCCTACCTTTTCCTTCTATACAAGAAGCTGCCTATGGCGAGGAGGATGATGAGCAACGTTACGATGTAAGCCCAGATGTGGGCAACATGTGATGTAGCTGTGATGGTGTAATCCTGAGGGATGAGGCGCTCGCCCGTGAAGGCGTAGAGGATAGTACCGTCTGGTTGCAGCGTTCCGTTGCCTGCATCAGTAACCTTGCCAGGCATCGAAAGGGTGTAGGGAACATTAAACCAGAAGATGTTCAGGCGATTCATAAACTGCTTGTTCAACTTCTCGCCCAGAGGGTTATCCTCGTCGAAGAACATAGCGTAAGCATTAGAGTGGAAGAATTCGCGCAACTTATCGTCTGGCCGAGCAGTCAGAAGATCCTCCTCCCCTGCCATAATAAAATGTACCAAGGAATCCTGAAGCTCTATGAAGCGTTCCTTGCTGACAGGCGGATTGGTGATAGAGTCGTAGTTGGCTATAATGAAGTCGAATCCTACCTTAAACAGATTGTCATTCAGCCACTTGGTAATCTTAGGCTCCATATTGCCCAACTTCTCGTATGCCTCAGCTCCGTTCAGTCCCTGCAACAGATTGGGCTGACCTGTGAACCAATAGCTAACGGCATCCTTGTCGGCATAATCCGTTGGCGCCAGTTTGAACGAATCGCCCACACAATAGAATGTTTCCGTATAGGTGTATTCGGTATAGAACCAGCGGAAGTGCTTGTCCAACTTGGCTTTCGACCTCATTTGGGTGCCGTTAAGCAAGAGGGGAGTCTCTTCGCACATTTTCTCCACAGATTCAAAGAACTTCGAGAACGACGTCGTTACCGTATCCCCTTCACCAATGTCTGTATGTGAGTTAAAAAAGGCATCAACATTCAGACATTCAGGCAAAGGTTGCGACCAACCGACGTTTGTTTTGCCCCAAAGCGAGTCGCGCATCTCCTGCGACATCACGTTGCTATACAAGACCTCACGTGTACAAGGCATCGAAGCATCTTCATGAACGGTAGTTTTCATCACCACCTTAGGCTGATAGCAGGAAGTAAGGAGTAGGGCCACACAAAAGATTGCAGTCAAATCACGAATTATGAATTGTGAATTATGAATTATGAATTGTTTAATGGTTTTCATAAAGCATCGTTTTAAATTGGGTGTAACTTAAAGTTTTCTCCTTATGCTGACGGCTTGTGTACACATTCCTCAGGGTGCTGCCAGCAGAGAGGTTGGATGTATAATAATGAGGTACTTCATTCACATTTCCGTTGGGGATATGCTGATACAGGAACAGTCCCACCAGCAATACAGCGGCCATAGAAGAGATAGCAGAGACCCACCCTCGGCCCCTCTCCAAACCTCCCCCAAATGGGAGGCTTTTTTTTGCCAAGAGGGAGTGGTACTCTGCTTCGCCAAGAGTCAGTTCGCCTAACATCAGGCGGATGGCTTGCCAATCCTCTGGGATATCAGGACGTTGCAGCTCCAGCGCAAGCTTCTGCTCCTCGGCTGGAGAGGTCTCGCCATCCAGGTATTTGTTGATCAGTTGTTCTATATCCTTGGTTTTCATTGTTTCATCCTCCTTTTAAGTTCAGTAAAGACCTTCTTTCGTGCCGCCGACACCATTGCTGTGATGGATGGCTTGGGGATTCCCGTTTCTGATGATATCTCATCTACCGACAGGCCCTCCAACTGCCGCATCTCGAAAAGTTGCCGTTCTCGAGGCTTCAGCAAGTCCAACGCCTCCTCCAGCATCCGCTCCGTATCCTTTGCCTCCAATTCCTCCTGAGGAGAGGCCTCACTTTGGGAATTGAAAATTGAAAATTGAGAATTGAAAATTGTTTGCTCCGAATTATGAATTATGAATTGTGAATTATGAATTTTCCGATAAAGGTTCACGCAGCAGTTCTTCGCCACTCTGATGGCCAGCGCCTCGATGTTCCGACTGGCATCTATCTGCTCGCAGTAGCGCCACAACTGCTCCATTGTTTCCTGCGCAGCATCTTCGGCATCATCTTGCGAACCAAAGAACTGAAGTCCCACCTTCAGCACTTTTTGGCGCAACCTTTCGGCTATATGTTCAAATTCTGAGCGTGTCATACATCTATAATACGCAGCAAACAGAGAAATGTTAAGTTGAAAGGAGAGAAAAAAACTACTGTTCCTTTGCCAGCAAGTAGAGTTTGCCACTCTTTGCACCCTCGCTTTTGATGCCCGATGTGGGGTCCGAGGCAATGCTGCACAGCTCGCGGGCAGCGGTGGAGTAAGCCAGTCCCGTAAGCGAGGCATATTCCTGAACACGCATATAAGTATTCTTCTGGATGAACTGACGGGCCCGCTCTATGCGCTCTTCCTTCGAGTATTTCGACCTCATGAGCCGCTCTTCGCCACCTCGTTCCAGGTCGCAATTTCGGTCAATCTCATTTACCAACTCCTTTTCCGCCTTGAACGAGACGCCCGTCACCTCGATGCTTTGCGCATTTCGCTTGGCTTCCCCCTCCTGGAAATGGTCCATCTCCTTGTCCTTGCGAACACCCAGTTTGGCAGAGAACGTTCCCATCCCGTCGATCTTCACGCTGTATCCATTCGAAATCTGATAGGCCAGTTCCTCGCAGACGGCCGTCATCGCGCCCTTTAATAGCGCCTTGCTGAATGCCCCGTTGTGCGCATGACAGCATTCCACAAAATCGTCGAAGTCCATTCTGCGCCAAGCCTTCAACTTGTAATACGCCTTTGTAGAGCCCGAGCCCTTCAGGTCTACAATCTCCTTTTTAATATAACGTGCCATATAATTACTTTATTTAGACAACAAAATTGCTTTTCCTTGATGATTAATTCTTTTCTCGATGGTACAAAGATACAAAAAACTTGGGAATAAATTATTCTCACGGCGAGAGAATAATTTCTCACGGCGTGAAAATATATTCTTTCGGTGTGATAATTTATTCTCACGGCGTGAGAATAAATTGTTTTGCAGAAGAAAAAGAGTTTTGTTCGGGCATAAAATACTTTTCCATCGGCAACGCCCGCCTTTTTTGTAGGCTAAGGCATAAAGAAAAGCTCCCACGTTTCACAACGCGGGAGCTATCTGGTACCATTATCTTATTAACTTAAAACCAAGCTAATGCGATTTTACCTCTTCACCATATGGCCGAAGCGGCTGTGGAGCCATTGGAACGGCATGTAGAGGACGGGTACGATGAAGAGGAGGGCGATAGTTCCCACCAGCATACCACCGGCACATCCCACACCCAGGGATATGTTTCCGTTAGCACCTACGCCATGCGCGAATACCAAAGGTAGCATACCGAATATCATGGTGAGCGAGGTCATCAGGATGGGACGCAAACGCACACGGGCTGCCGACATAGCTGCCATAGTAATGCTCATACCCTGGCGATGACGCTCTGTAGCATACTCGGTAAGCAGAATGGCGGTCTTGGACAAAAGGCCGATAAGCATGATAAGACCCGTCTGCATATAGATATTGTTCTCCAAGCCCCACATCCGCGAGAACAAGAAGCTACCCAGCAAACCAAACGGCACGCTCAGGATAACCGCCAAGGGGATGAAAAGGCTCTCGTAGAGCGCACATAATATAAGGTATACGAATACGATGACGATAACGAAGATGATGGAAGTCATCGAAATTTTGAACTTTGAATTTTGAATTTTGAATTGGATTCCATCCGATAGTGACGCTTCCTCGCGCGACATACCGCCAAACTCATAGCCATAACCTTCTGGCAGTACCTTGGCAGCTGTACGACGGATAGCCTCGATAGTCTGGCCGCTACTGTAGCCATCGGCAGTCTGGCCCATTACGGCGATACTGCTGAACAGGTTGAAGCGGTTCAGGCCCTCGCTTCCATAAACACGTTCCATGTTGATGTATTGCGTGATGGGAATCATCTGACCGCTCTCGCTACGGACACGCATATTGGAGAGTGCCTGCTCGTCCAGACGGAACTCGGGAGAGGCCTGAACAATCACACGATAAAGCTTGGTGAAGCGCGTCAGGTTACTGCTATACGTACCACCCACATAACCCGAGAGCACCTTCAGCACTGCATTAGGTGTTACGCCATCGCGCTTGCAACGGGCAGCATCCACCTCCACACGATACTGCGGATATTTGGTATCGAAGGTAGTAAAAGCGCGAGAGATGGCAGGCTCCTGATTGAGGGAGTCAATCAATATACGTGTATAACGCATCAGATCCTCTATCTTGCCGCCCTTGCGATCCTGCACATGCAGCTCGAAACCGCTGGTGGCTCCGTAGCCCGAAATCATGGGACGGGTGCTGACACGAATCTGCGCCTGCGTGATGTCGGCAGTCCTGCGATATATCTCATCGATAACGGAGTTGATATCGTCGCCCTTCCCTTTGCGCTCGTCCCAGTTCTTCAGACGTATATTAAAGGAGCCGGCAGAAGAAGATTGGTCGAAAGTTGAACCACGACCGATGGTCATGTTATACAATCTGAATTGTGGAATATCCTTGATGCGACGCTCCACCTCGCGTGTTATCCTACCCGTTACCGCCATGCTGGTACCTGGGGCACATTGCACATTCACATTAATGGAGCCCATATCCTCGTTGGGGACAAAGCCCGTCTTGGTGGTCTTGAGCATATAACCCAACAGCACGCATACCACAACCATCGACACCCAAGGCAGCCATCGGTTGCGGAAGATGCGCAGGACACCACGCTGGTACTTGCTTACCACACGCTGGAAGCTGACATTGAAGGCCTCGTGGAATCTGGCAGAGAAGCTGGTATCGCCCTCCTTGCGGGGACGCAGCATCAGGGCACAAAGTGCAGGCGAGAGGGTCATGGCATTAATGGTGGAGATAACAACAGCTATCGCCATCGTCACGCCAAACTGGGTGTAGAAGACTCCCGTCGTTCCGCCTACAAAGCAGACGGGAATGAAAACGCTCATAAAGACGATGGTAGTTGTGATAAGGGCTGAGGTAAGTCCCTTCATGGCATCCACAGAAGCCAAATAAGGCGACTTATACCCTTCGTCGAACTTTGCCTGCACAGCCTCCACCACCACAATGGCATCATCCACCACCGTACCGAT
>DLBF01000118.1 GCA_002494215.1 Prevotellaceae bacterium UBA7028 | reverse complement strand
CAGCTGCTCTATGCTTACGGTGAGGCCACAGTACCCAAGGTGACCGTTACCCTGCGTAAGAGCTATGGTGGTAGCCACATCGTAATGAGCTGTAAGCAGTTGCGTGGTGATGCCAACTATGCATGGCCCAGCGCCGAGATTGCCGTTATGGGTGCCAGTGGTGCAGCCAGCGTTCTCTATGCCAAGGAGGCTAAGGAACTGAAGGCTGAGGGTAAGGAAGAAGAGGCTAAGCAGTTCATGGCCGACAAGATTTCCGAGTACGAGGATCTGTTCTCTAATCCTTATCAGGCAGCCAAGTATGGTTACATCGATGATGTTATCGAGCCACGCAATACTCGTTTCCGCATCATCCGCGCTTTGGAGCAGTTGAAGAACAAGAGGTTGACCAACCCTGCCAAGAAGCATGGTAACATACCTCTGTAATCAAATAAAAGATTAAAGTTATGACAGTATTAACAATAACTCCAGAAGCATGGTCTATTGCTGGTATCAGCCCATGCGTGGTGTTTGCTATACTGGTCCTGATTGTGATGGTATTGGTATGCTTTGGCTACATAGCCAAGCGTGCCAATAAGCATCAGGGCGAGGACAAGACACCCGCTTTGGCTCCTGGCAAGCATGCTGATGCTGCTGAGGGTGACGACCTTGTGGTTGTTGCCACAGCCTTATACCTTTATCTTAATAGTGCCCACGACGAAGAGAGTGGCGTTCTTACTATCAAGAACACCCCCTCTAACTGGCACGCAGTATTAAACCCCAGATTATAAAACACAGAAAAAGATGAAAGAGTTCAAATTTAATATAAGTGGAAAGGAACATTCCGCTCATGTTGTAGAGCACGAAGATACCCTCGAGGTAACTGTCGATGGCAAGATCTACACTGTAACCCTGCCCGAGCGCAAGCCCGCCGCAAAGCCTGTTGTTAAGCCCGCTGCTCCTGCAGCTGCTCCTGCCGCTGCTCCTGCTGCTGCCAAGCCCGCAGCTGCTCCTGCTGGTAGCAATGTGGTAACAGCTCCTCTGAACGGTAAGATTACTCAGGTGTTGGTAAAGGCTGGCGACCAGGTTGCTGCTGGCGACACCGTTGTAATGCTCGAGGCTATGAAGATGGAAAACAGCATCACAGCCGAGGCTGCCGGAACTGTTAAGGCCGTTCTTGTGAACGTTGGCGATCAGGTTGACGGTGGTCAGGCCTTGGTTGAGCTGGCATAAGGCGATACAAAATTTGCAGATAGTAAACACATAACTAAGTATTGCCATGAAACAGATTAAGATTCTTTGTGTCTTGGGCCTGATGTTGCTGGCCTGTGTGCCAGCTATGGCAGCTGGCTTTAATGCAGAAGAAGGTATAAGCAAGTTCGTTGAGGAGATGGGCTTTGTCTCATTCTTCGTAGGCGAGGGCTGGAAGTGTGCCGTAATGCTCTTTATCGGCTGCTTCCTGCTTTATCTTGCTATCAAGAAGGAGTATGAGCCTCTGCTGCTACTCCCAATAGCCTTTGGTATGATTCTCACTAACCTGCCCGGAGCTGGCATGTTTGATTCAGAGATGTGGAACAACGAATTCCTGAATCCTGCCAGTCCCAACTACCACAGCTATGGTTACATCATGGCGCATGGTGGTCTGCTGGATATCCTCTACATAGGTGTTAAGTCGGGAATCTATCCCTGCCTTATCTTCCTGGGCGTAGGTGCCATGACAGACTTCGGTCCCCTGATAGCTAATCCCAAGAGCCTCCTGCTGGGTGCTGCCGCCCAGTTAGGTATCTTTGCTACCTTCCTGGTAACACAGATGGATCTGCCTATCTTTGGTTTCACCGCTGCACAGGCTGCTTCTATTGGTATCATCGGAGGTGCCGACGGTCCTACCGCCATCTTCCTGACCAGTAAGCTGGCTCCCGAGTTGCTGGGGCCCATTGCCGTGGCTGCCTATAGCTATATGGCTCTGGTGCCCGTTATCCAGCCTCCCATCATGAAGATGCTTACCACCGAGAAGGAGCGTAAGATACGTATGTCTCAGTTGCGCGATGTCAGCAAGAAGGAGAAGATTCTCTTCCCCATCATCGTGGCCATCATCGTGTCGCTGATTGTTCCCTCTGCAGGTACGCTTATCGGCTGTCTGATGTTGGGTAACCTGATGAAGGAGAGCGGTGTGGTTGACCGTCTGAGCAAGGCTGCACAGAACGAGCTGAACAATATCGTTGTCATCTGCCTGGGTCTTACCGTTGGTGCCACAGCCACAGCCTCTTCGTTCATGAACTGGCAGACGCTGGGTATCCTCTGCGTAGGTATCGTAGCCTTTGGCATCGGTTCGGCAGGTGGTGTGCTTATGGCCAAGATTATGAATCTGTTCCTGAAGGAGAAGATTAACCCCCTCATCGGTTCTGCTGGTGTAAGTGCTGTTCCTATGGCAGCCCGCGTTAGTCAGACCGTTGGTCAGGAGGCCGACAAGCGCAACTTCCTCCTTATGCACGCTATGGGCCCAAATGTGGCTGGCGTTATCGGCTCTGCCGTAGCAGCAGGTATCCTGCTGAGTTTCCTTGGTTAACAATCAATCACGGTATTTCGATATATCGTGATGTCGAAATTACGAAAAACATACATCTAAAATGAAAAAAAGACTCTTTATATTCATGCTGGCAGCCTCTTCGACTGCCAGTATACTCTTTGCCCAGCAGGACTGGAGCAAGGCGCGTCAGGAGATTCACGACAACATCCGTCTCTCTGCCAGCAACCTTCTGGCATACGTCGACCCTACCGAGGCTGATGTCCTTACTCCCACTCCCAAAGGCTACGAGCCCTTCTATATGTCGCATTACGGTCGTCATGGCAGCCGTTGGCTGTGTGGCGATGACGAGTATCAGGATGTGCTGGTACCCTTGCGCAAGGCTCATGACTTGGGCAAACTGACGGCTACAGGCGAGCAGATGTTGGCCGACGTGGAGAAGTTCTACCTTTGCTGCGATAAGCGTGCAGGCGACCTTACCACCGTTGGCGAGCGTCAGCATCACCGCATTGGCAAGCGTATGACCGAGCATTTCCCCACCATCTTTGGTTCCAAGAACAGCCAGGTGGATGCCCGCAGCACTGTTGTCAAGCGTTGCATCATGTCTATGATGGCCGAGTGTGAAGAGCTTACTGCCTTCAATCCCAAACTTAGGATTCACAACGACGTGGGCGACTGCTTCCAGTACTACCTGGCACCTGCTGCGCCCGCCGAGATTAAGAAGGCTATCAAGAAGCGTGGCAATATAATCGATATGTATCGTAAGAAGTTCATCCATCCCGAGCGTTTCGTTAACTCTATCTTCAACGATCAGGTTTATGTTCGCGACAGCGTAGAGCAGATTCCCTTTATGCGCCACGTCTTCAATGTTTCCAGCAATATGCAGAGCCACGACAACGGCATCGACATGTATCATTACTTCACTGAGGATGAGTGCTACGACATCTGGCGCGCGCATAATATAGATTGGTATACAGGCTATGGTGCTTGTCCCACAAGCGACAGGAAGGCTCCCCTGCGTGTCAGCGGTTTGCTGAAGAACTTCATCGAGACTGCCGATACCATTGTTAACAACAAGAGCTTTGTCGGCGCAACTTTGCGCTTTGGTCACGAGGTTTATGTCATCCCCATGGCAACCCTCATGGAGTTGGGCGATGCAGGCATCGTGGTGTCCGACCTCGACCGTCTGGATTACTCGTGGGCCAACTATCGTATCTTCGCTATGGCCAGCAATATCCAGCTTATCTTCTATCGTCCCAAGAAGGGTAAGGATGGTGATATCCTTGTAAAGGCGTTGCTCAACGAGCGCGAGGTTAAACTCCCTGGCACTCCCGTAACCGGTCCTTACTATAAGTGGGACGACCTGCGTACGTACTACCTTAATAAGATGTCCGTTCTGTAATTTCTTGCTCTCTCTCTTCTGAGTGGGAAGACTTGGGGCTGTCAGCCTCCTGTAACCTCTAAATCTAATTTATGAAAAAGAAATTTATATGGATTTTTTTAATAGGCCTGCAGGTCGGCTTGATGGCTTATGCGCAGGATAGTCCGCAGACGTTGCGCATCATGACCTATAATATCCAGCATGGGGCAGGGCAGGACGATGTGATAGACCTCGATCGCCAGGCGGCGGTTATTGCGGATGCCGAACCCGATGTGGTGGGCTTGCAGGAGGTGGACAGTTGCGTCAAGCGTTCCAACCGCGTGCACCAGGCTGCCGTGCTGGGCAAGTCGCTGGGTATGTACAGCACCTTTGGCCCTGCCATTCCACTGGCGGGAGGCAAGTACGGGGTGGCTATCCTCAGCAAGGAGAAACCCTTGTCGCACCGCGTTATTCCTTTGCCGGGGAGCGAGAAAAGAGCCCTTCTGGTGTGCGAGTTCCAAGAGTATGTCTTTGCTTGTACACATCTTGCCCTCGAGGAGGAGAACCGTATGACCTCGTTGGATATCATCCTCGAGGAGGCTGCCCGATGGAATAAGCCTTTCTTTATCTGTGGCGACTGGAACGATGAGCCATCCTCTACGTTCATCACCAATGTGAAGAAGAGCTTTACCATCCTGAACAGCACCACGAGCTCCAGCAGCAACTACACCTTCCCTGCCGGCACTCCCAAGAAGACCATCGACTACATAGCCTTCCGCAAGGGCTCTTCCTGTTATGCACGTAAGCGGCAGGTTATCAATGCGCCCGATGCCTCAGACCATCGTCCCGTCTTGGTGGAGGTAAGGTACGATACGGCAACGCCCGTTCTTTCCGTCGCTCAGGACAACGTCACTTGTGACGTTTACGACCTGAGCGGACGTAAAGTTAATTCACAATTCATAATTCATAATTCACAATTAAAGGCGGCGCAGAGTTCAGAAGTTCAAAGTTCAGATTTTTCTCCCTCTCCCATTGGAGAGGGTCGGGGTGAGGCTTTTAATTCTTCATTTAAAAGCGGTCTTTACATCGTAAACGGAAAGAAGGTTCTGATAAGATAAATTTATGGAGAAGCCTGCCCCTCGGGGGTGGGCTTTTTCCCTTTTTTCTAACTTTAAACAACATGCCTCTTGATAACGAATAGATACTTGCTTTATGATACGGATATACCACGTTTATGGTATAAATGTTGTGAAATGCATGGTATTTCCTGACAAAATTTGTTAAATTCTGTTATTATCCGTATTTTTGCAGCCAGAAAAAATATGCAGCTTGTTACGATATGATAGTAGATAAACACAATAGGTTATACACTTTATTCTTTAAAACAATGAAAAAGATTCACAATCTCAAATCCATCAGTCTGGCTTTGGGCTTGATTCTTGCATTGGGTGTCGCTCCTACTCAGGCAGTGGCACAGAGTGCAACATCGGCACAGGCACAGCAGTCCTACACAATTAAGGGACATGTGATTGACGACGAAGGCGAACCCCTTCTCGGAGTTAACATCAAGCGTAACGGACAGGTTGTCGGTGTTACCGACTCCAAGGGCGATTACGAAATCGTCGTGTCCGCAGGTAGCAACGAACTGACGTTCAGCTACATCGGCATGGAACCCTCTGTCGTTAAACTCAAGAACGTAACTGCCGACCAGACCTTGGATGTGGCCATGAAGTCCGACTCCGGCCTGCTCAACGAGGTGGTTGTTACCGGTTATCAGGATATTGCCAAGCCTAAAATGACGGGTTCTGCCGTCACCGTCACTGGCAAGGACCTTATGGAGCGCTACACGCCCAATCTTCTCACTAACCTTGAGGGTAGGGTAGCAGGTCTTTCTACCTACGGAGGCGAGCTCAAGGTTCGTGGTACCTCTTCACTCTATGCCGAGACCAGCCCTCTGCTTGTTGTGGATGGACTGCCCGTCGAGGGTCGTCTGGAGGATATCAACCAGTATGATATCGCCAGCGTCAACGTGCTGAAGGATGCCGCCGCAACTGCCATCTACGGTGCCCGCGCTTCTAACGGTGTGATTGTTGTTACCACCAAGAACGCCAACCAGAAGGGTAAGATTGACGTTGCCTTTACCGCCAACCTCAGCCTGAAGGAGAACCGCAACATGGACTATAACGATAACTTCTATATGAATGCCGCTCAGCAGGTGAAGAAGGAGAGCGAGTACTACGACTGGTACTACACCAGCGGCGAACATTCAGACCCCGTAGGCTCAACCCTCGCAGGCTACAACTACGGTAACGGCCCTGTCTCTCCCCTCAGCTACGCCTACTATAGTGCCTATAAGGGCGATATCACCATGGACGAGCTCGACCAGATTAAGCAGCAGCTCAGCAAGAGAAACTTTGCCAAGGAGTATGCTCGCGAGGTATATCGTCAGCAGGTGATGCAGGAGTACAACATCTCTCTGCGTAGCCGTTCAGAGAAGAGCCAGAACAACCTGACCCTGAACTTCGCTCACGACAATGCAGGCATTATCAACACTATGAACCAGCGTTTCACAGCCAACTACAAGGGCTCTTTCGATGTTACCAAGTGGTTGACTGCCAACATGACCATCAACGGCGTCTTCAACAAGAGTCGCGAGCGTGGCTATGACGCTACCTCTCTGTCTAACAGCGTATGGAGCCATGCTGCCTACGAGACCATGTACACTGCCAATGGTATCATCCGCAATATGTACGGTATCGCCGAGGGTAACGAAGTTTGGGGCGGCGGTGGCGAAGGTACTGTCGACCTCTCCAGCAACCCCATCGACGAGTTCTATAACAACACCGTTAACACACGTCGTAACCACCTGCGTTTGAACGGCGAGCTGTTGTTCCGCATCCTTCCCAGCCTGACAGCCAGTGTGATGGGTGTTTATGAGAGCGACCACCAGCAGAGCGTGTGGCTGGCTACCGAGGACAGCCATCCTGCACGTGTCCTGCACAATGCTTATTACGACCCTGCCAAGATTACCAATCCTCTGATTCCCCCTACAGGCGGCTTCCGTCAGAACCGCAATACCCAGGGCGACTACTGGACAGCCCGTGGTCAGCTCAACTATAGCAAGAAGTTCGGCAAGCACGAGGTGAACGCCATTGCCGGTCTCGAGTTCCGTGGTACACTCAGCAAGGGAACCAACGCCCTCCTGCTGGGCTACGACGACCAGCTGCAGACAGGCCGTGCCGCAGATATCAACTTCTTCGACCTCTACGACCAGCAGTACAGTCCCTTCTTCAAGGCAAGTAACGGTGGCTATAATGCGCGTTCCTATGCCTACGATCCTTATATTAAGAATGGTATGGACAATATCCTCGAGGTGGAGCACCGCTACGGCTCAGGCTATTTCAATGCCACCTATACCTACAACGACCGCTATAACGTCTTCGGTTCATTCCGTAAGGACTATGCCGATGTCTATGGCCTTAACGCCAAGTTCCGTGGCAAGCCCCTCTGGTCTGTCGGCGGTGCATGGAACATCGAGCAGGAGGACTTCATGAAGGATGTCAAGTGGGTTAACTTCCTGAAGCTGCGCTACAGCTATGGTGCCACGGGTAACATCTATCAGGGGGCAACCTCTTACCTGACAGCTACCACTGGCGGTACCAACTCGTACACCAAGCTGCCTCTGGCAACCATCGAGTCTCCTGCCAACCCCAACCTGCGTTGGGAGCAGACACGTACCAACAACGTAGGTATCGACTTCTCACTCTTCAACAACCGTGTTCGCGGTAGCATCGATTACTACCACAAGGCTGCACAGGATGTCTTTGCCAACAAGAGCCTCGACCCCACAACGGGTTACACCTCTATGTTCGTCAACAGTGCCAACCTGCGTAACAACGGTATCGAGTTGCAGGTAACGGCCGACTGGTTCCGTCCTGCCACACGCAAGCAGATCGGATGGTCAACCAGCCTGACGCTGGCCCACAACAGCAACAAGGTTACCAACGTCTATAACCCCTCTACCTATGCTTACCAGCTGCTCAGCAACCGCTTCGTAGAAGGCTATCCCGCCTCTGCCCTTTGGTCTTACCGCTTTGCCGGTATCGACGACGGAACCGTCAGTGGCCCCGGTGAAACCCTCTGGTATGGCGACGGCGGCACCATCACACACTCTGTTCAGGGTGCCAGCACAGACGTTATGGAATACAGCGGACAGACAGATCCCAAGGTTATCCTTGGTATGGACAACCGCCTGCAGTGGAACGGCTTCTCATTCTCTATCATGCTGGCTTACTACGGCGGACATGTTATGCGTTGCTTGCAGGAGCGCGAGGTTTCCTCTACTTCCATGGGAGGAACACAGCCCCTCTACCTGCTCAACTCATGGACACCCTCTAACCCCACCAACACACCCGGTTTCGGTCAGTACGGCTCCAGCTCTATCGGCAACGAGTCCTATAACGGTAACAACTCCGTATATGATGCTTCGTTCATCAAGATTCGTAACATCGTCTTCGGATACGAGTTCCCCCGCGAGATTGTTAGCCGCATGAACCTTACCCGTCTGGCTCTTAACTTCCAGATCGACAACCCCAAGGCCATCTGGACAGCTAACGGCAAGGGCGTAGATCCCGAGACCCTGGGCGTTCGCACCCGTTCAACTTACACATTCAGCCTGTTCGTAAATTATTGATGCAATTATGAAAAAGAATAGATTATATACAGCCATACTGATGGCAGCTGCCCTTGTAGCCACTTCCTGCTCCGACTTTACGGACATCAAGCCCAAGGGAAAGAACCTGCTCTCCACAACAGACGAACTGGAGTTGCTCTTCAATAACGATATAGACATCAGTCTTTCCGACCTTTACAATATCGGCGGAGGCGTAGTCAGCGGTGCCAACCACATTCCTTCCGAGCTGGCGATGCCCAACAAGGAGCGCTCTACGCTGCTCTGGTCTTATTCCGACACTCCTGCTGATATCCAGCGCATCCAGCAGCTGACCTCCAGCGACGGCTACTACTCCAGCTGTTACAAGTGGGTAGGCCGCATCTGTAACCCCGTTATTAACAATGCCAGTATGGCCAGCGGCTCAGAGCAGAAGAAGGCAGCCCTCGTGGCAGAAGCCAAGGCGCTGCGCTCCTATGCTCACTTCCTGCTGGTGAATAAGTTTGCCAAGGCCTACGACCCCGCTACAGCCAGCACAGATGGCGGTGTCATCTACATGACCGAGGATAAGTCCATCGACGAGATCTATGCTCCCAGCACCGTTGCCAAGGTTTACGAGCAGTGTCTGCGTGATGTCAACGATGCCATCAACTCAGGCGCGCTTCCCACGGTTCAGCCCACCAAGACCCGCTTCAACTTGCCTGCCGCCTATGCCCTCAAGGCTAACATCCTTATGTGCATGCAGCAGTACACCGAGGCAGCCGAGGCAGCCGAGGCAGCCCTCCAGATCGAGGGCGGACTGGACGACTACTATGCCAATGTACGTCAGGAGCCCCGTTGGTTGGAGTATATCCACATGATGCCCAACGACAAGTACGACTGCTTCACCTCCAAGTATCTGGAGACTGCAGAGAACTACTTCGTTGTACCCAACTATCTGCTCAACCTGTGGGTAGAGCCTGACTTCGAGGATCAGATAGAGCCAAAGTATGGTCACTATTTCCTGAATCCCCGTATCAAGGAGCAGTACAAGGGTTTCTACGAGATCCTGGCTGGTGGTATGACAGACCAGAGTACCAACATGATTGGTCTCAGGGGCTGGGATTCACCCGACAACATGCCTGGCATGATGGAGTATCATAACGTAGCAGGCTTGGCTACTCCTCAGATGTATATCCTCCTGGCAGAGTGCTATGTGCGCGGCGGCGATATAGACAAGGGTATGGATCAGTTGGATCACCTGCGTCAGTTCCGTCTGCCCGCCGACACCTATGCTCTCCTCAAGGGCACTGTAACGGACGAGGCAACAGCCATCGAGCGCATCAAGCAGACCTCTCTGGGCGAGAATATCTGGACCGTCTGGAACTTCATCCAGCGCAAGCGTTGGAACGTACAGCCCGAGTGGCAGACCACGCTTACCCACGACTTCGGCGACAACGGCATACATACCTTGTCTCCCACCTCCAACCTCTGGGTATTCCCCTTTCCACTCTCTGTTATCCAGGGCAATCCCAACGTACATTATAATTACAATAACTAACATGTTATAGTATCCTTTTATTCTTAGGCCCCGACAGTCGCGATGACTCTCGGGGCTTGTTTGTTTTAAAGCCTAATATATTAAATGATAGAAATTTAATTAGCAAAATGTAAATAAAGATGAATGTTAATAATAAGTACTTCGTGCTCATCGTATTCTATTCATAGAATCTTTGTAAAAAATATAGTTTCTTCCAGCATTAGCAGAGGTTTGGAGCACCATCACTGTGATATGTTTTTTTACAATCATAGATACTGCAATCAATGTTAGGTAATAAGACCGTATCATGCGTATCATGCGTATCATTTGCAAAAATGAAAATGGGGAACGTATCAAATATCTTATTAATATTTTATATTATATAATATATATATTATATAATATAAAATCATATAGAGGGTAAATGATACTACAATAGCAAAAATGGAAAATCCAAATGATACGCATGATACGCGATACGCCGTCTTACTACACAATGTCGTTTTACACCTTTCAAAACGTCGTTTTATGGTGTCATATTTTTTGACATCCCACGATATTGCCGTACCTTTGCATTGTCAAAAGAAAGAGATAGAAAAATGCTCCCACACGAGGCCGTAAAAATTCCCACGTGCACTAAGAAGATTTCCCTCACGAGAGCCCCAACCGGAGAACTTTCTGCGACAAAGGAAAATTATTTACAAACCATTTAAAACATTTTTGCTATGTTGAAAGTAAAAGCAATTGAGAAACTACAGAAGATTGGCAAGTACGAAGGCACTCACCGCTATGTGATGCAGCCCGAGATGTATGCCCAGTTGGCACAGGACAAGGTGATTAAGGAGGCAGCTCTGCGCAGTGGCGTAAGCAAGGGCATCATGCAG
>DLBF01000163.1 GCA_002494215.1 Prevotellaceae bacterium UBA7028 | reverse complement strand
GGCGAGCGCGGCTCACTGATGGGTGCTATCCAGGGTCTGCTCCTGGCTCAGTACGAGGTATTGCGTGAGAACGGTCACACTCCCTCTGAGGCTTTCAACGAAACCGTAGAAGAACTGACTCAGTCTTTGATGCCTCTGTTTGCTCAGAAGGGTATGGACTGGATGTACGCTAACTGTTCTACAACAGCTCAGCGTGGTGCTCTTGATTGGATGGGCCCCTTCCACGATGCTATCAAGCCTGTAGTTGAGAAGCTTTATGCAAGCGTTAAGAGCGGTAACGAGGCTCAGATCTCTATCGATGCTAACTCTAAGCCCGACTACCGTGTAGGTCTGGAGAAGGAACTTGCTGCTCTGCACGACTCAGAAATGTGGCGTACTGCTGAGGTAGTTCGTAAGCTTCGTCCCGAGAATAACTAATCTTCGGAAGAGACATGATTATAAAAAAAGCCCGGTTTTCCCCGGGCTTTTTTTGTATCCTTATTTCAAGTAGTTTGCGCGCTGAATTCAAGTCGAATTCAGCGCGCAAACCCATCGAATTCAGGCTTAATTCTTTTATGGCTTATTTGCAATCTTTTTTTAACTTGATTTCGGATAACAATCAACTTAAAAAAATATTTTTCCAAGTTGATTATTTGCATAAATAAATTGAGGGTGCTTCAGCAATGAAGCACCCTCAATTATGGTATGTTTTACCAATCCTTATTAATAGAAGAGGTAACGCTTGTCCTGAACGTCAGCCTTCAAGTACAACTCGTTTGTGAAAGCACTGAGGGCACGCATGTACATCTGTGCACATTGTTGCTTCTCCTGCTTTGCGTCGAACTTGATGTCAGACTTGGTCTGGTTGAGAACCTGATAAGCATATACAGCACCGTTACCCTTCAGGCCAGCCTTGAAGTCACCCTTCTTGGCAGCGCTAACGGAACCGCTCAGAACGGGCTCGCTGTTACCAACCTTAGCAATAAAGGCGTTGTTGGCGAAGTTGACGTGCTTGATAGTGTCTGTTACAGCACCTTCCATCTTAGCTACGTCAGCGATGCTCTTGGCAGCCTGCATCTTCTCCTGCAACTTTGCAGCCTTCTTGTCCTTCTGAACCTCGCTTGTCAGGTATGCCTTAACCTGCTCGTCTTCCCAGCTCATGTAACCCTTCTCGTTGATGCCTGTGAGCATTACAACCAACAGATGGTCATTGTCGCCACACTCGTAGAGGGGAGAAACATCACCTACCTTGGTATCCTCGTTGAAGATCCAACGCAAAGTTTCGCGTGTGCTACGAACACCAGCTACGGTGTGCTCCGTGCTTGACATAGTGCGAGTCTGAACATTGTATCCAGCCTTTGAAGCGTTGGCCTCGATATCCTCAGCCTTGGGATTGCCTGCAAGGAAGCTGGCGAAGTCGTTGTATGCCTTACTGTAAGTTTCCTTACTGAAGTCGATGGCACGCTTGATAACAGCAACGTTATACTTGTTGATAATGTTACGCTTGTCTGTAATCTGAGCGATAACAACACCCTGGCCATCCAATACAATCTTGTTGTTAGAACCTACAGCAGCAGTTGTGAGAGTGTTGATGAACTTACGATTGTTCTCGTCCAGAACCTGGCCCTCATACTGTGCGCTTGTAATCCAGATCTTCTCAGCTGGCTGGTTGTACTTCTTAGCAATAGAATCGAAGTTCTCGCCTGCAGCCAAAGCGTTCATGATAGAATCAGCAGTCTTCTCTGCAGCTTCCATGTTAGCACCAGGAGCAGCAATCTGACGAACCTCAACAGAGTCGGGACGGCTTACCTTCTCGATAAGACGTACAATATTGATGGTGTTGTCGTGCTCGTGAACGAAAGGACCTACCTGAGAACCGGCTGTCATAGAATCCAGCAACTCAGCTATGTCGTGGGGAAGTGTCTTGCTGCTGATGGGCAGTGCGCTATAAGCAACCTGGCTGGCAGCTTCGCGAACAGTCTTAGCAGGGTCCGCACCCTCGTTCAGAGCCTGTGCATAACCTTCCATCTCCTTCTGCAGGGCATCCTTGTCAGCCTGGCTGGCAACAACGGCGATGTCGATGTACTTGAACTCGCGAGTCTCCTGAGTAGTACGGAAGATTTCCTTCTTCTCGTTATACTTAGCCTTCAGGTCTGCGTCATCAACGGTGATGTCTGCATCCTTGATGCTAGTATAGGGGAGAGCAGCCAAAAGAATCTCGCTCTCATTAGCACGTCCCTCGAAGTTAGCCTTAGCTGAAATGGGGTTGCTAACGATAGTACCGGCAAGCAGTGACTGATATTTCTGAGCCAATGTCTGCTGACGGATGGTCTTCTCGATGAACTTCCAGTAGTTGTACATCTGCATGTACTGATCCTTAAGCTCAGCAGAGTTATCTGCATTGTTCATTATTTCATCCTTCTGGCTCAGGAACTGCTTCAACTGATTAACGTCGAAAGCACCCTGCTGGTTACGGAACGGAGTCTGTGCCAACATGGGGTTCTTGCCAGTGTTGATGATGTTCTGTACCTCAGCGTCGGTAACAGTCAAGCCCAGCTTCTTGCACTCGTGCTCGATAATCTGCTGGTTAACATAAGACTGCCAAACCTGATCGCGGATGGAAGCCATCTGGTCGTCGTTCAGAGAGCTCAGACCGTTGGTGAATTTGATAACATCTGTGTACTCGTCAACCAATGCATTGAACTCCTGCACGTTGACATTCTCGCCATAAATCTTACCGATTCTCTGATGTCTCTCTGTCTGAGTGTAAGAGAGAGAACGAACAAATTCTTCGGCAATAAAGGCGAACAGGGCCAGACCTACAACAGCAATGAGGATCTTTCCCTTGTTACGGATTTTTTGTAATGTTGCCATTTTTTTTATAGTTATTTATTTATTGTTGTTTTCACATTTAGCGTACAAAGATAAGAAAAAAAATCTATACCTCTCTTATATAATAGGGAAAAAGTGCAATTAATTAAGCACTTTCAACCTTACGAGCTCTATCTTGGTGGTAGTGTTTTGTAGGATTTTGAACTCGAATTGCCCGAATTTTACTACTTCGTTTAGTTTGGGGAAACTTTGGTATTCATGCAAGATCAGTCCTCCAACGGTCAGATATTCATCACTTTCTGGTAAGTCGAGGTCTAACAATTCGTTGGCTTTGGCAATCTCTATGCGGGCAGAAAGTAGGTACTCGTTGTTGCCCAAATCTCGAGCTACATAATTGTTGCTGTCGTGTTCGTCTTCAATCTCTCCGAAGATTTCCTCCACGAGGTCCTCGAGGGTGACAATGCCGCTTGTGCCTCCGAACTCGTCAACTATCACGGCAATGGATTTCTTCTGAGCGGTGAACATACTTAGCAACTTCTGGGCGTTCATGGTCTCTGGTACAATAGGTATTTCCTTGATGCTCTTCCTCCAGTCGTCAGTTTCTTTCAGTCGGAACATCTCGGCAGTATGGATGTAGCCCGTGATATTGTCTATATCGCCTTTGTAAACAATAATCTTGGAGTGTCCGCTTTCTATGAAATGTCCCCTCAGTATGCGCAGTTCTGTGTCTTCGTCAACGGCATCAATCTCAGTACGCGGCACAATGCAGTCCCTGACCTTTACGTTGCTGAAACTCAGTGCGTTCTGGAAGATTTTTATCTCTTCTTCAATCTCCTTCTCGTCTTCGATGTTTTCAATGTTGCTCTGAATCAGGTAGTCCAGATCGACCTTGGTAAAGGTCTTCTCCTTCTCAGCTTTCTTAACTTTTTGCCCCATAATCCTCAGCAGGAGTTTGCTGACACCTGAGGTGAATTTGCTGATAGGCCACAGCAGAATATAGAAAATGTATGCGGGAAGGGCAAAGACGTTCATCATCCTGTTGGGGTTCAGCTTGAAGAGTGTCTTGGGGAGGAACTCGCCTGTTACCAACACAACTAAGGTGCTCAGGATGGTCTGGGTAAGCAGGCAAAAAAACTCGTTGGGGCAATCTCCGACAGTGTGGTGGACACCTAATGGTATAAGGATAAAGCTGTTAATGAGCCTAGCCATCAAAATACCGTAAATGACCAGTGCTATATTGTTTCCTACCAATAGAGTGGAGATGAAGTTGTTGGGGTGCAGGTAGAAGGTGTCTATCAGTCTTGATGTGAAGCCCCTTTGCTCACGTTCCATCTCGAAGCGTAACTTGCTGCTTGAAACAAAGGCAATCTCCATTCCAGAGAAGAATGCTGAGAAGAATAGGGCAATCAGGGTTTCTATGATGAGGGTACTTTCAGTGTACATCTTATTTCTTGTATGTTGTGTTTAAGGGCTACGATATTAATAATGTTATGGTTATCTTTTCTCGGGAGCAGGCAAGAATCTCATCTGTTTGTAAGGTTTAGCAGGTTTGACTGGCTCGGACTGTTCTGCTGTAGCGGCAGAGTCTTGCTCTTCTCCCTCTTTCTCTGTGATGGGGAAGGCACCTATAGAGTTGCTCACAAAGTACTTGGTCATCTCTTCGTTGCTATGGAACTCTGTTCCCTCCAGTTCGCGTTCGGGCGTTACGATGTGTATGTATTGATAGCTCCACATTTCGTGTTTGTTCAGATCCCAGAAGAGCTCTTCCGTACGGAATATATCCCCCTTTATGTTTCTTACCACAACGCGTCCACGCAGTTCCCAAAGATACTGCTCGTGGAGGTAGGCCGTGTCGGATTGTACATAGAGGTCGATGTGGAAATTCTCGTCGTATCGCTCCATCAGTAGCCCCTTATAGAAGTTCCATGTGGGTGCCTGACCCTGAGAGCCGTTCATGATGTCCCATTCTTCTGCTACCATGTGGTAACGCATGACACCAGAGTCGGAAATAAAGGTGTTCACACCTCTTACATGCATAAAGAGAAGGGAGTCTGAATCGTCAACAGCTGCTGCCACATGTTCCGTTCGGGTACTGCACGAGAATGAGATACCCAAGGCGGCTATCAGACTGCATAAGATTATGACTCTACGTGGATTCAATCTCAGTGGGTGTTAATTAATGTATCTTGTATTTCATGAACCATGCTTCGTTGATGGTAACGCCAACATTCAGCATGACGTAGTTTTCTGTAACGTGACTGGGATTGCTGGGGGTGCGTCTGAGCCATTCCAAGCCTAAGTTCAATACGGAACGGTTGTTGGGAGATAATGCCCTACTGAAGGGTATGGGTAATCCTATTCCTGCTGTTATGGAGTATTCCTTTGGTCCGTCAATTCCGTTGACTTTCAGGTACGGATTCGTGTAGCTGGCACCTATGCGGTACTGGATACGCTTGGCATAATATGATGCTACGGGGTCGGGGATGTACTCGGCTCCCAAAGAAATTCTGAATCTGTTATTGTAACCACCAGTCTGGCTGACAAATGTTGGGACAGAGCCGACGTTTATTATCTGTGGGGTACGGCAAGAAGCCCAGAACTCATGTTTAAAGTCCATGCCTACGACCAAATTGCCTTTGTGTCTCCATGTGGCACCAATTCCATAGGTGTAGGGGAGGTCGAAGGCGTTATGAATTGTGTCGGCTGTCTCGTCGTCCTGCTCGTCGGTGTATCTGATAAGGTTGGCGTCGCTCTTTATTTTGTGTCCGATACTTGCTGTCGCTCCTATGGTCAGTACATCTGTGGGAGTGAGACGAATGGGATATTGGGTACCGATGTCCAACTTCCATGTTCTGATTTCTGCACCCTCCAGAGAGTTGAGACCGTTGTATGAGGTTGAACCATCGCCAGTAGAATAGGTCTGGAGCACGGCGTGGGTGTAATCTCCCCATATAAAACTGGCATTGACACCCAAGGACAATTCCTTGAAGACTTTATATCCCAATCCCAAATAGGCCTGATGCAACCCCCCTTCGCCTGAGTAATAGGTTGTGCTGGTGATGGTCTGCAGAGAGCTTGGGTCTTTGGCAACTCTGCTTGAGGTCCTGAAATCGTATCCAATGGTGGTGTACGGCATGAATCCGGCAGAGAGTCCTAAGTTGCGGTAAAGCCTCAGTCCGACATTTACAAAGTCCAGTTTACATTGGTAAATGTTAATCTTGTTGCCGTTCTGTTTCATGTTGCCAAAAGCTGCCGTCATGCCTACATCCAACAACAGGGTGGTGGAGTCTATGGCCGAGTACGATGCAGGGTTGAGGGTGTTGATACGGCCACCGGCACGATATCCCAGTCCGGTTCCAGCCATAGCTTTGTTGAAGCCTTGCGCCTGAACCTCAGGTGTTCCCAAGCCAAAACGTGAATAAGAAGAGCTGCTTCCGTTACTCTGGGCCATCATGTTCAGGCACAGGGTACTTGCCAACAGAAAACTGCTTATTTTACTGAATCTTATCATAATTATAGTCTAATATCTTGTTGAGTCCTCTTGGAACAATGAATTTATCTGCAAAGATACTGTTCTTGATATTCGTGTCGAAGTTAATCTTGTCTCCTCCTGTAAGGAACACCAGCAGGTTAGGGTATTTAGCCCTCATGGATTTGATGTATCCTTCTATCTCGTACTTCATGCCACGTAGCACACCTGAACGGATGGCCGTCTCTGTGTTGTATCCCAACCCCGGCACCTCGCCCTCTGCCTGAACAAGAGGAAGTCGGACAGTATGCTCGTGCAGGGCGTGCAGGCGCATCTGCATTCCGGGAGCTATGTTGCCACCCCAGTAATTCTTCTTTGCGTCAATAACATCGTAGGTGATGCAGGTTCCTGCGTCTATAATCAGGATATCCTTTCCAGGCTTCAGTATGCTGGCTCCTACGGCTGCTGCCAAACGGTCGGAGCCCAGGGTGTGAGGTGTTTTATACTTATTGCAGATGGGGATGGGGGTGTCTGGCGTAAAACGCAATATAGGAAAGGGCATGCTGGTAAGTATGTCTTCCACAGCATCGGGAATACCTATAACCGATCCCACAATACCACAGTCGAAGTGGTATTTGCTTGCAAACGCTGGCAATGCAGCCAGTGTATCGTTGTTCGTTTTTATCTCCTCAATGGGTTCTTCCCCGTCGAAGGCTACTAGTTTGGCAACGGTGTTGCCTATATCAATTATCAATTTCACGGGTGCAAAGGTACATTATTTAATTGAGATTAGAAATAACAAAACTGAAAGTTTTACATTCCTTAGCAAAAATAAACTTAAAAAACCCCTTCATTTGCAGAAAAACATTACCTTTGCGTTATGTTTTTAAGACGTGTTATCTTATTTGCGGCTTTGTTGCCTTCCTTGTTTCTGGGTTATGCGCAGGAGCTGGACAGTATCCGTGCCAGTTTGATTACGTGTTCACCCGGTCAGGAGGTGTATTCTTTATACGGCCATACGGCTCTTCGTCTCCAGAATTATACTACAGGTGAGGACTTGGTCTTTAATTATGGGATGTTCTCTTTCAAACAGTCTCATTTTATCTGGCGTTTTGTGCGTGGCCAATGCGATTATATGGTGGCTCCCATTCCCTGGCAGTATTTCACTCGCGAGTATGAACAGCGTGGTTCCTCTATTACGGAACAAGTGTTAAATTTGACTCAAGAGGAAGCAAACAGGATGTATCAGAAAATGCTGGAGGAGTGTAAACCGGAGAATAGACAATACCGATATAATTTTCTTTACAATAATTGCACCACAAAAGTCAGGGATATTATAGAAAGTTGTGTAGAGGGTAGGGTGGTTTACCCTGATAGTATTCCCCTGTATACACATCGCCAGATGTTGCACCAATATACCAGGGAGCATCCATGGGCACAAGAAGGAAATGATATTCTTCTGGGTGCTGCCGTGGATACATTGGTTAGTATCCGCGCGGCTCAGTTCGCCCCCGAATATATGCTCAGGTATGCCGATAATGCCTTTATTTATGCAGCAAACAATGATAAACGTCCGTTGGTTCTGAAAAGAGAAATTCTTTTACAGAAGCAACCGCGTGCAATAGAGCCGGAATTTCCTCTTTCCCCTGGGCAGGCTATGGCTGTTCTGTTGTGCTTTTCTTTGTTGGTGGTACTGTTGGAACGTTGGGCTAACTGGCAGTTCTGGCTTTGGGATGCTGTACTGCTATTGGGACAGGGTATATCGGGCTTGTTGCTTCTGTTTATGTTTTTCTTTTCTGAACATCCTGCCGTTGACAGTAACTGGCAGATCTGGGTGTTGAATCCGATAGCTTTGGTGGCGCTACCGATGGTGATAAAAGCCGCCTATCGACGTAAGAAGACTATGTGGCATGCTGCTTTTTTTGTTATTTTGACAACTTTTGTTGTATTTTCTCCTTGGATGCCACAAGAATTTGGAAAATTAGTTGTACCTTTGGCGCTAACTTTGCTCACAAGGCCTATAAGTTATTACTTATACTACCGTAAGAACAACAAGAAATGACGCCAAAAGGAAATAGGTTCATAACATCGCTCATGGCATTGCTTGCCATCATGGGAGCCGAGGCACAGACTGCCTCTGAGGTTCCTTGTTTGGTGGTAAATGTAATGATAGACCAACTCCGTTCAGATTATTTGGAAGCCTTCTCACCTCTGTATGGGAAGGGTGGCTTTGCTCGTCTGATGGAGAAAGGGCGAATGTACACACAGGCCGAATATCCTTTTGACGGGCCTGATGCGGCATCCTCTGTAGCTTGTTTCGTTACAGGAACCAGTCCGTATGAGAATGGTATAATAGGTCAGCGATGGTTAGACCGTCAGACCTTGCAGCCTGTTTTCTGTGTTGATGATAACAAGTACAGCGGACTTTATACATTAGACAAATCCTCTCCCCAGTACCTTGCCGTTTCTACCATTGGCGATGAGCTGAAAGTGGCCAGTGAAGGTAAGAGTGTAGTCTTGTCTATTGCACCCAACCGTGATGCCGCTGTCCTTTCTGCAGGTCATGCAGCTGATGGAGCTATTTGGATTGACGACTGGACGGGTCGTCTCTCTGGTACTTCGTATTATGGTGCCTTGCCTGACTGGGCAACAGCCTTTGAGAATGACAATCCGCTTTCTTCACGTATCAGCGATATTGTTTGGAAGCCACTTAACGATGAGGTTGTTAACTTTAGCTACTTTGTTTTCGAAGGTAGCAAAAAGGCTTTCAGCCATAAGTTCACAGGTGACAGAAAGTTCCGCCAGTTTAAGGCCAGTTCTTGTGTGAATGACGAGATTAACCTGCTTGTAAAGCAGTTGCTGGATAAAACCAATATCGGTACTGATGGGGTGCCTGATATGCTGAACCTTACATATTATGCGGGAGGTTTGGACCATGAGTCCGATTCGAAGTATGCTATGGAGGTTCAGGATACGTATGCGCGTCTTGACCGTCAGTTGGAGGAACTCATAACCGCCATAGAGAATAAGGTCGGGCAGAATAAAGCCCTCTTTGTGGTTACCAGTACGGGATATTCTGATAGCGAGGATGCCAAGGATTTAAGTCTTTACCGCATACCCACGGGAACTTTCTCTATCACCAAGGCTAAGCTCTTGCTGAATATGTATCTCATAGCCGTTTATGGTCCTGGTGACTATGTGGAGACGGTAATGGGGAATGAGATTTACCTGAATCTAAAACTGATAGAGAGTCGTAATCTGAACCTGACGGAGGTCTTGGAGCGTAGTAGCGACTTTCTGATTCAGTTGAGTGGTGTGAAGGATGTATATTCCAGTCAGCGCCTGGCATTGGGAGCTTGGACACCTGGCATCAGCAAATTACGTAATGCCTACAACCCCAAGTGTTCAGGGGACATTACCATACAGGTTTCACCAGGTTGGAACTTGAAGAACGAGGATACACTCGAGCAGTCTTTTGCACGAGAATCCTACATGGGCTTCCCTCTTTTCCTTTTTGGATGCGGAGTGGCCCCCGAGAAAGTAAATATTCCTGTTAGTATAGATAGGGTAGCGCCTACGCTGTCAAAGGCACTGCGTATCCGTGCTCCGAATGGATGTTCACAGGCTCCACTGAATTATTAGTGAAGAGTTAAGAGTGAAGAGTGAAGAATGAAAGTTACTGTGCCCGTCGATTTTTTCGATGGTAGAATAATATAAGATATGGATATAGCAAAGATATTAGTTAAGATTTTTGGCGACAAGAAGTCGCGCGATCTCAAGGCTTATCGCCCTCTTGTAGAGAGCGTACTGAAAATTTACCCTGAGATTCAGGCACTCAGCAATGATGAATTGCGTGCCCGCACCCAGGAGATAAAGCAGCGCATACAGGGTTCGGCCAGTGAGTTGCGTGCTCAGATTAAGGAACTCAAGGACCGTATCCCCAACACTGATATTCAGGATCGTGCTCCTATTTTCCGTCAGATTGATAAGTTGGAGAAGGATGTGCTGGAGGTGCTTGAGAAAGCCCTTGATGAGGCTCGTGCCGAGGTGTTCGCCATTGTTAAGAGTACAGCCGATCGTCTGGCTCATGCCGAGAACGGTGTTATAGAAGTAACGGCTAACGACTTCGACCGTCAGTTGGCTGCAACCCACGACTTTGTGGAGATTGAAGGCGATAAGGCCATCTATCATAACCACTGGGTAGCTGGTGGTAATGACCTCCTATGGGATATGGTACACTTTGACGTACAGCTTTTCGGAGGTACCGTACTACATCAGGGTAAGATAGCCGAGATGTTCACGGGTGAAGGTAAGACCCTTACAGCTACACTTCCCGTCTTCCTGAATGCCCTTACTGGTAATGGCGTTCATGTGGTAACTGTGAACGACTATCTGGCCAAGCGTGACTCTGAGTGGATGGGCCCCATTTATATGTTCCATGGTATGAGCGTCGACTGTATTGACAAACATCAGCCTAATAGCGAGGCTCGCCGCAAGGCATATATGGCAGATATCACCTTTGGTACCAACAATGAGTTTGGTTTCGACTACCTGCGCGATAATATGGCACAGGATCCCAAAGATCTGGTGCAGCGTATGCACAACTATGCCATCGTGGATGAGGTTGACTCCGTTCTGATTGACGATGCCCGTACACCTCT
>DLBF01000168.1 GCA_002494215.1 Prevotellaceae bacterium UBA7028 | reverse complement strand
GAGGTGCCTTCCGCTATTGCGAGAATCTTTCCAATGCCGTTAAGGTTGACTCGCTGATGTGCGTGTTCACTCCGAAGGGCTTCCGCGTCTCGTCGACGGCTAATCTTGGCGAGAATGCCTTCCATGAGTTCACCCTCTCTGAAGACAGCACCTGTCTTTATAGCGAAGACAATAAGGTGAAGGTCGAGGCATGCTGGGATAACTATGTTGTTAGCCACACTGATGTGTGGGATTTTGATGTAGAGAAGTTTTCTACTGAGCAGAAAAGTTTGTATGACCAGTTGGATGAAGAGCTAAAGGTTTATAATAAAAATTGTAGCCTGGCTAATATTGGTATTGGAAAATCATCTGGAAGCGGTGCAGTCTTGGGCTTAGTGGTGACATTCTATACAAATACTGCTAAGACAAAGACAAACACAATGGGTTTGACTTTGGATATGAGCAGACCTGCTTATGGACTATTACGTATAGTCAGCACTCCTGAGGATGCTGCTGATAGGAATATGACCTCTATTGCTTCTCGTGCAGAAAATATTTTGCCTATAGTCCGCTCTTTTGCTGCTACACTTAACGGAGTTTATGAAGTAACCCCCAACAGCTATTTCTTGCCTACAGGTGGTGACTTTAAGGCGATTAGTGGAGGAACAACATTTAAACTGGATTGAAACCCTATTAAATAACATTTAAAATTATTAATTATGAAGAAAGTTTTACTAATTGCTGTAGCAGCATTCGTTGCAAGCTTTGCAAAAGCCCAGGCTCCTGGTCAGGGAAAACTTGTTAAGGCTCCCAGCGCTCCTATCGTTACAATCGGGGCAATGAAATCTATGGCTAATCGAGAGATTAAGCCCGTACAAAGCGTACTTATGAATGGGCCAGTGAAAAGTCGTCTTGCCAAGCCTTACAAGCTTAGTGCTAAGGAACAGGCTTCTCTGAAACCAGTTTACCGATTAAACTCTAATACAACTCGCCGTGCAGGTGAATTGCAGAGTAAGTATAATGGTAAAGGCTCTAACTATCAGACTAAAGAGGCCGCATCTTGGGTGATGCAGACAGCCGTAAATGAAGGAACAACATATCTTATTAATGTGATTCCTCTGCCAGAAGATTGGGCAAGTCTTGAATATATTGCCGTCCCTGCCACAGTTTCTGGCAACACTATTACAATAGCTCCTACTAAGGTAGCTCAAGGCGAAGGTGCTTTTTATTATATACATAGCTGGGCATCAAATGACGGCTCTATTGTCCTGACTTTGGGTGAAGATGGTTCTCTATCGACTATAGACGGTGAAGACATTGCCTATTCTCTTTTCAAAGAAGATAGGTTCGACTTATCTAACAATGGACCATATGGTGGTCTTGTTTTGGATATTGAGAAGGTTAAATACTATTTGGAAGGTCAGGTAGTACTGCCCATTGCCGCCTATGAGCCTCAGGGATTATTCTTGAACGTTTGTCCTAATGTGAATGGTGATTATTATACCAATTTGCTGATGCCTGCATATGGTGATATCCAATTGAAGAACTGGACTGATATACAATGCGATAGCTATTCATGGGTATTACAGCCCTCGGTGTATGATGCAGAGAGTAAAGCAATGAAAGCAGATGGCGATCCTATTGTTTCAAGTGATTTTAATTTTACTTTTAATTCAGGTAATCGTACTTTTGAACCTGCTACTTTGGTAGCAAGTAATACTGATGGTTCCTCTGAAGCTTTTAAATGGAACAAAGACTCATGGTATGCTGGTGGCTCATATGCTGACTGGGCATCTGAGGGTACGCCTACGCTTACGTTTTCAAAAGCAAACCCTGCAGGAGATCTTACAGTTATTAATCCGACAGGAGTAAAGTCTACAATATTCTATCAGGGCAAACCTGCTTCAGCTTTGTATTTCACAGGAATTTCTCTCTTTATCTATCAGTTCGCTCAAACTGAAGGCAAGGAACTGACTTTGACTTGTAAGATTCATAAAGCGCATCGCGATTCAGAGACTGGTCGTTTTTCGTTAGGTGATCTCATAGCTCAAGCTGATGTAGAAAGTGTAGAGGAGGGAACTTGGATGGCTGGTTCGCTTGCACGTTTGCATTGGGACAGCTTCTTTGTTGAGGATGAAATGGGACTCTCGACAGATGTTCCTTATTTGCTGATAGATGAAGAGTTTGCTGTGGTCTTCGAAGGTTGGGATAACGGAACATTTACAGGACGTCCTCTGGTATTTACTTCTGTGATACCTCAAGGTGGTTTCTCTTCCACTTATGCAATTCTGCCCGATCAGGATACTTATCAGGGAGCAGGTTGGTCTGGAACTTTCGATGCTGTAGTTGGCTTTACAAATGCCACTTATGGATTCCTGCATACAGAAGATGCAACAGATATCACATTGCCAGCAACTGGCGGTGAAGCTAAGATTCGTGTACAGCCGATGTACGCTAATAACGAAGCTGATGAAACAGGTTCAAAGACGCGTTTGTTCTTTGACAATGCTTTAGAGGAAGTTGAAGTGCCAGAGTGGCTGACTATCAGCATACCTCGCGAATCATATACATCTGATGATTACAGTTTCGATCTTGCTTTTGCTGCAGAGGCTCTGCCTGCAGGTGTTGAAGGCCGTACAGCAACTGTTACCTTCATGCAGGAGGGTGCCCGTTTGACCGTTACTGTCAATCAGGGTGAAACTTCAGGCATCTCTGTCACCAAGACTGACGTGAAGTCTGCCAACGGACAGATGTACAACCTCGCCGGTCAGCGCGTGAACAATGGCTTCAAGGGCCTTGTCATCAAGAACGGCCGGAAGTTCATGAACAAGTAATCTTGCGATTACATATCCAATTTTATAGTAGTCGGGAGCGTCTGAGGATGCTCCCGATTACTTTTCCCCTTCAGATAATTGGCGCATCGGTTCATGCGTTACTAATCCTGACTTCAGCGATGCGTCACCCTGTCTTTTGATGAGACAACCGTGTGGGCCACGATACTTCCTTTTAGAACGAACCCCTACGATGATCTTACGTTTCGTCGGCAGAGATCCGTAATCTTATCGAGGACGAGCAGTAATATCGTGCCCAAAGAGGTTACTCCTAACCCGATTGTACGGGATGCCCTATGTTTGCTGGTGTTTCGGAGATGTTAGGAGTGCTCCAGACTCCTCACCAACTG
>DLBF01000010.1 GCA_002494215.1 Prevotellaceae bacterium UBA7028 | reverse complement strand
TTCTCCATAACGGGCAGGTCGCTTGTGCTGCCCATGATAATACTAATAACTGCTTTCATCTTATATCATTGAACATTGAACATTGAACATTGAACATTGAGCATTGAACATTGCGTAGCAAATTCTTCACTCTTCATTCTTCACTATAGGAATAATATTCCAAAGAATCCACAAATCACACCTACCATTGTACCCACCAGCACTTGTGCCAGGCTGTGCTGCAGCAGTACCATACGGCTGGTCATTACGCAGCCCGACAGCAGGATGGTTCCGCACAGCCACCAGATGGGGTTGAAGCCGAAGATGGTCGCGTAGGCCACCAATCCACCTATCACAGCCCCCGAGCCAGCCGAGTGCATACTCACCTTCCAGAACATGTTTATGACGATGCAGCACGTCTGCACCAGCAGGGATACGAACAGGATGGCCGTGATGAAACGCGGCATGTGCATACTGTCCAGCAGATACATACAGCATAGGTAGCTCAGGAAGTGAATGGCGTAGGGCACGAAGCGTTTGTGACGCTCGCGCAGTTCCTGCAGCCTCCATCCCAGCAGCCGACGGTACAGATACGTTGTCAGCACGGGCAGGAGGACGGTAAAGAAGTACACAACGCCCAAGACCATCAGTCGGAACACCCAAGGGAACATGCTCATGTACGTAAACGTGAGCAATATGATGGTGCCGACCGTAGGGTAATACATGGGTCGGAATATACTACTGAATCCTCTGGCTATGACTATATGCTTTCTCACTTTGTTTAATTCATAATTCTTAATTCATAATTCATAATTCGCTGCTGCTGCAAATTGGCTTCGCCCATCCTGCTCGCGCAGCCTTGAAAATTGAATTTTTTCGATATCACGTTATTTCGAGATTTCGATATCTCAACATCACTTTTATCTCGATAATTAACTTTTATCTTTTCTCTTTTAATTTTTATCTTATTTCCTCATCCTTGCTATGGGAATCTTCATTATCTCGCGGTACTTGGCGATGGTACGGCGGGCGATGTCGTAGCCCTTCTGTTTCAGCAGGGAGGCCAGCTTTTCGTCGCTCAGCGGATTGCGCTTATCCTCAGCATCCACCAACTCCTGCAGGGCTGCCATAACCTGCTTGGCCGTTGCCATCTCAGCATCGTCCTTCTGCACAGCCTTGTGGGTAAAGAAGTGCTTCAGGGAGTAGATGCCGAAAGGCGTCTGTACGTATTTGCTGTTGCAGACACGGCTGACGGTACTGATGTCGTAGCCAGCCAGCTCCGCCACATCCTCCAGCTTCATGGGCTTGAGCAACGTGTCATCGCCCTCCAGGAAGAAGGGCTTCTGCAGCTTTATGATGGCGTTCATCGTGCGAATCATACTCTCGCGGCGCTGTGCCAGGGCATCTATGAAGAGTTGCCCGCGCTCTACGTACTCGCGCGTAAACCTTATATCTTCCTGCACAGCCTTCGTCAGCTGTGTATCCTTCAGTTTGGCATAGGCCTCCAGCTTCTCTGTGGCATCCGGACTTATCATCAGGGCCGAGCCGTTGCCGCCATTCAGCTGCATGGTGATGTGGCCGTCCTCGTCGTTATCCACTATGAAGTCGGGCGTTATCTGGTGTCCCAAGACGATACTCTTCTCGCCAAGGGAAGAGCCAGGACGGGGATTCAGGTGCTTAATCTCGCGTTTGAGTTCCTCCACCTGCAGGGGCGAGAGTTTCAACTTTTGCTGGATGCGCTCCCAACGCTTGTGTATGAAGTCGTCGAAGTATCGCTCCATCACCTTCGTTAGCAGGGGGCGGTAGGGGCTCTTCTCGTCGCGTTTTATCTGTAGCAACAGACATTCCTGTAAGGTACGGGCACCTACGCCTGCCGGGTCGAACTGCTGCAGGATGCCCAGCACATGCAGCAACTCTGCCTCTGTGGTGGTTATGCCCTGATAGATTTCTGCCTCGTCCACTATCTGATAGAGGGGTTTGCCCAGGAGGCCGCTGTCGTCCAGCTCGCCAATCAGGTATTCCAGCAGCTGCTGGTCGCGCTCCGTCAGGTCGAAGTCGGGCATCTGCTCCTTCAGCTTGTCGTAGAAAGATAGGGTATCGCCGTACTCCACACTCTCGGGCGTTGACCTGGCATAGGTGGGGCGCAGCATATAGTCGGGGATATCATCCTCCGAGCGGTAGTCGTAGGAAGCCTCACCCCCATCCCTCTCCAAAAGAGAGGGGGCATCATCAGCGTACTCCCCTCCTTGGGAGGGGTCGGGGGAGGCTTTTTCCAGCCAAGGGTTCTCCAGACACTCGTTCTCTATGCGCTGCTGCAGGGCCTCGATGGGCATTTCGGTCAGTCGCACCAACATCACTTGCTGGGGCGAAAGAGTCTGCACCTGCACCTGTTGTTGTGCCTGCACCTGCACCTGATTCTGTGTCTGTCTGTTGTCTTGTGCCATATCCAATGCGAAGGTACGACAATTTCCCAATACAGACAACGAAAGCCGCCAAATTTTTATTCGAGGGAGGAGTACGCAGATTTCTATTTCTATTAATAAAAGTTAAATCCCGACGGATTCGGGCAGTTTTTCTTCCACAAGTTAGGTTTTGCTTTCCCTTGCCCCATAATTTTGCAGCAGAAAACAACACGAACGCGATATGAAAACAACGAACAGACGAGAGTCAATCCTCAGCAAGACGGAATACGACATCATGTCCATCATCTGGGACATCAACCACTCTGTCTCGGCACGCGAGATCTACGACCAGCTGCCTGAGCCCAAGCCTGCCTACACCACATTGGCTACGGAGATGCGCATGCTCTACGAGAAGGGCTTCGTGGACCACTTCAAGAAGGACGGCGAGGGCAAGACCCATCATTATATGGCTAGGGTAGGGCGTGCCGAATACGTCCGCAAGGCCATGCACGATGTCAAGCGCACCTTCTTCGGAGGCAGCCTCCGCTCGATGCTCAGCTACTTCATACGCGAGGAGGAGATTTCGGAGGAGGAACTTGTGGACTTCCTCCACGAATTAGAGACCCCCTCCGACTCCCCGAGGGGAGAGTCTTAATTGAGAATTGATAATTATAAATATGTTCTCCCCCTCGGGGGAGTTAGAGAGGGGTTTCAATGTCTTCACTTTTAATCTACGCTATCAAGTCGGCCATACTGCTCACGTTGCTGTTTGTGCCTGGTATATTCCTGATTTTCAGGGAAAAGATGTTCCGTTTCAATAGGCTGACCCTGTTGACCATCCTGCTGCTGAGCCTTGTGTTGCCGTTGTGCAACTTCTCTTACATCTCGATGGACAATGTGCCTGCCGTGCAGACCCTGGAGAAAGGCTTGCTGGAGATGGGAGTGCCCGTCGAGATGCCCACCACTGCACCCACGTTTCCTGAAGCCTCCCCTCGGGGAGGGTTGGAGGGGGTTATCCCTTGGTTCTACGTTGTGAGCATCCTGTATGCCATCGGGGCATTAACCATATTAGGTATTCGCCTGCGCGAGGTGCTCTCCATGGGGCGTATCATACGCAGGGGCAGCATCTGGACGAAGAACGATGCCGACGGCATACGCATCTATTGCCATGCCGAGAACGTGGCACCCTTTAGTTGGCTGCGCAGCATAGTCATCAGCGAGAAGGACTACGCAGAGAGCGGGCGTGAGATTATCCTGCACGAGAAAGCTCACATCCTCTATCGTCACTCCTTGGATATTATCCTGCTCACGCTTGTAGAAACCATCCAATGGTGGAATCCCTTCGCCTACCTGCTGGGCATCTATCTGCGCGACGTGCACGAGTACGAGGCGGACGACTATGTCCTGCGCGAGGGCATCTCCGCTCATTCCTATTCCCAATTGATAATAAAGAAGGCTGTTGGCGCCAGCACCTATACTTTTGCGAACAATTTTAATCACAGTCTAACCAAAAAAAGAATCAGTATGATGCTTAAGACAAATCCCCATCGGGGCAGACGCAGCCGCGTGCTGTACCTCCTACCCATGATTGCATTGGCCCTCAGCGCCTTTGCCACCTCAGAGTTCCAGACAGCCAGCGAGCTGATAGAACAGAAAGTCAATGCCAGCAGCACCACCTTCACCCTGAAGGGAACGGTGAAGAAAGAAGTGAATGTTGACCACTACCTTGTCTATATATGGGATTATTCCGACAACGTTCATCCCGACCCGATAGATACTGTATATGTAAAGGACGGAAAGTTCGAGTTCAGCAGAGAGTTAGATCAAGCCTATTCAGGAATGCTGAAAGCTGTCCTGAAAGACGGTACATTAGGTGAACAACTTCAGGAAATATTCTTCGTGCCTGGCGAGACCTGCAATATGGAACTCTATGGTACAAAATTTGAAGACTTCAACGTTAGTGGCAGCAAGTTCTATCGCGACTGGGCAGCATTCAGGGAGTTCTATCATAAAGAACATAAGAAACTTGTGGAATCGAATGGCGCAGGCGAAGAGGCTTATCGCGCTGCAATGGCCGAATATAACCGTAAACACAAGGACGAGGAAGGTTGCATCATGTACCAGTATATGTGGCTGCGAAACGACTTATCCATTGCCGACGGCATTCAGGACGGACGCTTCAATCGCTATATTCAGTATATGAAAAGGTCAGAAGCAGAGTTTCATGAACGAATCGAAAACCAGATTGACATTGCCATCTACGACGGAAAACTAAGCGTCCGCCAAAAAGGAGAACATGAATATAAGCCCATCAATCCCAAAGAACTGATGCAGATTCTCAGCAAGTACAAATACAAACCTGCAATCGTCAATATCTACTCCGATAAGGAAATGGAACACTTGGAACAAGTGGCAAAGGAAGCCTGCCGTAAGAACAATCTGCTGAAAATCAATTATTCGGTACTGAATAAGGAGTAACATCACCCCAATACGCAAAGCAGCCCAAGGACATTCCCTGGGCTGTTTTTTATCCCACCCCACGACGTAATTTTGGGGGAGAAAGCAAAAAATTTTAATTATCTTTGGAAGTAAAAAAGAAAAATACCTTATCTTTGTATGCGAAATACACAAATTAAAGACTTAAAGAGTATGAAAACTAAGATTTATCGTTTGTACGGCGCCGTTCTGTCGGTTTTGCTTTCTGTTTTGGGTTTCAGCAGCTGCTCGAAAGAGGAAATGATGGAAGAGTATGGTTCCCCACATGCCGATTTTATAATGCAGGGTACCGTAACCGATGAGCAAGGTAATGAAATCAACGGAATTTTGGTGTCAGCCGAAAGATACCAAGATTTTAACGATGGAAGATATTGGTTTAATCTCTTCTCAAAAAAGACGGACTATTTTGGTGAATATTATTTATACTTTGAAAACCTCCTTGGAAGTAAATATACAAAATTAATCGTTCAGGATGTGGACGGAGAGGCCAATGGAGGAGAATTTGCCAGCGACACATTAGATATCGACTACGAATCAGCCGAGCAAATTAAAAAAAGTGATGGCAATTGGTATGAAGGCACTTTTAGAATCACACAGAATATTCAGCTGAAGAAGAAATAATGAAGGCCACCCCTCTTACCCTTCGGAAGAAACTGGCCCTTGAGCTCTGGCGACAGCAGGAGATTATGCTTAGGAAGGAGCACCCCCTAAAGCAGCTCTTCTGGGAATGTACGACGCGCTGCGACCTGAAGTGCCGCCATTGTGGAAGCGACTGCAAGATGCAGCCCGAAAGCAAGGACATGCCCAAGGAGGACTTCCTGCGCGTGCTGGACAGCATAGCCCGCAGGACCGACCCGCACAAGGTCTTCGTCATCATCACAGGTGGCGAGGCACTGATGCGCAAAGACCTGGAGGAATGCGGCCGAGCCATCTACCAGAAGGGATTCCCCTGGGGATTGGTCACCAACGCCCTGCACCTTACGCCACAGCGATGGATAAGCCTCCAGCGGGCAGGCATCCACACCATGACCATCAGTCTGGACGGCTTGGAGGAAGACCACAACTGGATGCGAGGCAACGCGCAGAGCTTCCAGATGGTCAGCAAGGCCATAGACATGCTGGTGGCCAAGAAAGGGTTCGTCTTCGACATAGTAACCTGCGTGAACCGCCGAAACCATCAGAAGCTGAACGACATCAAGGAGTTCCTGATCTCCAAGGGCGTAACGCGTTGGAGGCTCTTCACCGTCTTCCCCGTGGGACGTGCTGCCAACGACCCCGACATGAAGCTCACCAACGAGGAGTTCCGCGCCGTCTTTGACTTTATCAAGGAGACGCGTCAGGAGGGCAGGATACGTGTCGATTACGGCTGCGAGGGCTTCCTGGGCAATTACGAGGGCGAGGTGCGCGACCACTTCTTCTCGTGCCGTGCAGGCATTTCCGTAGGTTCCGTGATGGCCGACGGCTCCATTGCCGCCTGCGCCAGCATCCGCTCGGATTACAATCAGGGCAACATCTATCAGGACGACTTCATGGAGGTGTGGGAGAAGCGCTACGCTCCCTACAGAGACAGGGAATGGATGCGCACAGACGAGTGCAAGGCGTGCAAATACTTCCGCTATTGTCGCGGCAACGGCATGCACCTGCGCGACGGCAACGGCAAACTGCTGCTCTGCCACCTAAAGAGAATACAGCAAGCTTAGCATACATTCACAAACACAACACAGCCCCAGAGAAAACCTCCGGGGCTGTTTCTGTTTGTATATTAAATTGAGGGGATTAAAAGAGGATGGACAACTTGCCCATGTGCATATAGCCATCTTTTGAGTCACTGCCCACAATATAGTAAAAGTGGTAACCCAGCGCCACATGTCTCCCTATCTCGATTCCGGCACCGGCATCGAAGCTGAAGTTGTCGCCAGTCCCCTTTAACCATCTCCCATAATAATGTACATCCACGTAGCTATGCGTATAGCCGGGCGTAATCTCGGCATAGAGTCTGCAAGGCTCAACTGGGGGAGTATAGAATCTGACACCCAATGCCCTTACATTAATGAATCCCATATTGCTGGGCCCCTCGTACTTATGCCAGCCAGAGATATAGGATACACCCGCAATGTTTAGGCCGACATACGGATTCAGCTCACGCCTTAGCATCAGCCCTACGCCCCATGCGTCCTGAACGAGAAAGTCAAACTGGCATGTGAGTTTCCTTGTGCCTGGGACAAGCACGCCGGCGAGGGGATTGATTTCGTCCTTATCACTGAAACGGTAAGTCTTACCATTCTGGTATTGGACATAAAACAAGTCCGAAGCTTTGGCTACGTGCACATCGCCGCTACCATCGCCATATTTCCGATAGCTTACCTCGTCGGAATTAGCACTGAGGACGATAACATCCTCTTTCTGCAGATTCTTGAAACACAGGACATCCTGCGCTTTCAGGCTTGCGGAAGCGAAGGATAGAACCACCAGAAGTAACACGTTTCTTACACAAGCCTTGCTCATGAAGGCCTTTAGTCTCGGGCTCTGAAAGCCCCTTGGTGCGTTTTTACTCATTTCAACAAAAAAGTTAAATTTACGTTTTGCGAACACAAAGATAGAGAGTTTTTTCTAAACCCCACACCTTTTCCCCCGAATATTTTCAAAAAGGACATAAAAAAACAGAATGACTCCCACAAGCGGGAGTCATTCTGTGTTGATAGGGTGATGGAAGCCGCGTTGGGCATTAACCCAAAGCTGCTTATAAATATGCAGACACGCTATAATATGTCTGTGGCCAGACAGAAGAAGCCCCTTCTTGAGAGGTTAATTGACATCCGAAAAATCTGCGCTGCACTCTTCTAATTTCAGCGCAGTAAGGAAAAATCATTACACGCGAAATCTCCTTAATTAGGCAGCAGAAACTGCTTAGTTAGGGAAAATTTTCTCCCTAACTAGGAAAAATTTGCGCCCCTTAAGGGCAGCAATTGCTAGTATTAATAGCGCCCGAAAACACTATTTTACGGGTGCTGTAGCGAGTTGGAAAGATCAGGACATTACAATGCAGCCATTCACACCATTCACAATTCACAGTTTAGAATGGGAGCCAATATTATCGTCTGATCGCAGAACACTTATATACGTATATAAAGAAAAAGACGCCAAGCTTTTATCTTGGCGTCATATAATCGACAAATCCTAAAGAGATTCTACTTAAAAAGAGCATAATACAGCAATGCTGCTAATATCACCAATTCGATGAAAATATGATAGTTGCTGCTCCTTTTATATAGCTTCAAAAATCTCTCATTAGATTCGCTTTTGGTAACTTTAATTCTTGCAATAATTTCTACCACCAAACAAACGGCAGCAATTGCAATCCAAAAATATATACGCATAATTTCTATTATTTAATTGGTTAATAATTTCAATAAAATACAGAAGGTTGGCGCCTCCTTCGTTAATTTTCTTTTATAATTCCAATACAAAATTACTCTATCATTCTAAAACGGAGAAATATTTAATGTTTCATTATGTTTCTCTAATAGTTAAAAAGAGTTAACTGCTTGCAGGTGTGTTTTTTTAAAGGGGATAACGCAAAAGAAAATACAAAATAATTTTGCACTTAGTACCAAATGTAGTACCTTTGCGATATGGACTATTTGGAGTATAAAGGTTATAAGGGCAGTGTGGAATACAGCAAGGAGGACAACTGTCTGTTTGGTAAAGTGCAGGGTATGAGCAAGGCGCTGATTCTGTACGAAGGACAAACATTGGAGGAACTGAGAAAAGACTTTGAGGCTGGCGTTGACAGCTATCTGGAAGGTTGCAAGGCTGATGGCGTGGAACCTGCTAAGCCTTATAGCGGACGATTGAATCTGAGAATGTCGTCGGAGCTGCATTCGCGTGTAGCTGCATTTGTGGCAGCATCAGGGACAACCATCAATGATTTTATCAACAGAGCCATCAAGAATGAATTGAACCACGTGGCTGTGTTGTAAGCTATAGCCGTAAAGATAACATCATAGAAGCCCCCCGCAGGAGAAATCCTGCGGGCTTTTTTGTGCCCTGCCTCTGATAGCTGGGGGAAATTTACGGTGATGAGAAAAAATTGTTCTCGTTTTTCTTTGTTTTTTGATAATTAGCCGTATCTTTACGGCAGAATAAACTGCAATACTATTAAAAAAAACACAAGAAAAGGTATGAAAACTTTGAAAAGTACACAAGCATTGAGACTTACCCTTGGCCTGTTCCTGGTATTCGCCATGAGTGGGAGAATGTGGGCGCAGAATGACAATCCGCGCTTCTTGGCCGCCGGTGCCGTGCATAAGTATCTAGAGGAAGATCATGTTCAGGCGCGTGCCAACGCCTTTATCCATGAGGGAAAGTTCGAGGAATTCCGAAAGTGGCAATTGCAAATCCGAAAGGAAGGTCGAAAAATGGAGAAAGCGCATGAGAAGAAGATGAAAAAGATTGCAGACGAGGATGTGCGCGACAGCCTAGACGAGGAATACAGAAACCAGATTCACAAACTTTATCGCCAGCCATGCCCTTATCCTCAGCACAATTATGTGGTGATTATCCGCCCATCGTTCGAACCTACGCGCGGCTTTGCCGTAGAGAAAGACAAGGTGATTTATATGGATTATGCCAAATCCAAGTCAGCCCCCTCTATGAATGTCTCTGAAACAGAAGCCTCGGAAGAGGTGTGCAAGGCACTTAAAAGCCTGATGGACAATATTATGGAGTCTGCCAAATTTACGCTCGAACCACCCAAGATATTGGACGGCACCTCCTATGATATCATCGACGGTGGTTTCCCCTGCTATATGGTTACAAGCCACGGGGGCGATGTCTGCAAGCTGCTGGAGAAGCTTTCCGAAGCTGCCAAGCAGAAAGACACCTCTGCCATAAACGCGCAGCTGGAGGAGATAAAACGCCTGGATGCCATCTATGCCGCATTGAAGGTTAAGTGAAAACGAATATTAAATAACCTGCGTAATTGTTAATTAATGTCTTTGTGCTTGGAGTGAGTATTAAAAAATAGTACATTTGGGGTAGAAAACTCACAAAAACAAGCATAAAACAAAGATGAAAGGCAAAAAGATGCAGTATGTAGGCTCTATCGAAAGGGAGTCCATTACGGTTACAATTTTGTTACTTTTGGCAGCCTCGCTAATCCTGACAACATCGTGTACATCCACCTCTAAAGTTGCAACATCCAGCACCAAGACCTCTAAGTCGGCCGCTATAAATGGTCATGGATATGTAGATCTGGGCTTGCCCAGCAAGACGGTTTGGGCAACCTGCAACGTAGTAGCCAAGCTTCAGGAATAAAAGCTAACTTTAACAGATAAAACAAAGGACTGTCCCACGGGGCAGTCTTTTTTTTCTTAAAGGGAAGTTAACTTCCTATTAATTCCTATATAATAATGTATAGAGGGAGAAAAAATTATTGTTTTTCGATAAATTTTTATTGAAAAAGTTTTGGCGGTTTTAAAAAACTACATACTTTTGCATATCGATAAACGATAAATTAATAACCGAAAACAATAAAACATTATGAAAAAAAGACTTCATTTTCTGTGTGTACTTCTGTTAGTTTTAATGTTTGCTGAAATTGTTTTAATGCCAGTAATCGGGATTATCTGGGGATTTGGAGACATTCATTATGACAGAAGTTCTATTCATCCATCGCTCGCAATGGCATTTTCCTTTTTGATTGTATTTATTTGTTTTATATATTTTGGCATCAGTGGCCTTGTAGATTACGTAAAATTCATCTTGAACGTGGGTCGCGACAAGATATTTGTCACAGACAATGTAAAGCTACTACGTAAATGTGCATGGAAATTTATCGTTTTTATGCTATCTGCAGTTGTTGTGCTATTAATGGTAAAAGCTGAGCCATCTGATATTTATACCTGTGCTTGTTCTGGTATTGAAGTAGTTTTCTATTTCATCATAGCCGAGGTCTTCGCCGTCGGCATCAAACTGAGAGAGGAGCAGGAGCTGACGATCTGAGAATTGAGAATTGAGAATTGAAATTATAAGCGTTATGAAAAATAAATTGAAGATATATTCAGCATTGTTGCTGGTTGTTCTTGTATATCATTTCTTTGGAGGCATTTATACGTATAACTATTCAACATGGACTAAGGATGCTAATGAAGGACTGACGGTGGCACCTCTGCCAGAGGATTTCTCGACAACAAAGGAAGTGAAGGGCGGTGTAGCAACCTATTCAAAACCCATGATGGGTATTGATGTGAAAGTAAAATCCACCCAAGTTGCAGAGGGTAAGTATCTGGTAAGTAATTCGGGCAAGAAATCCTGCTATCTGGACATTCAAAAGGCAAGGATCTGCATTCCTTCCGACCGCGTGAAAGGAAAAGCACTTTACTATATCGGCATCTTTAACATTGTCGTGTACTGTGTATTGGCAATCTCTCTGCTTGTCATCACCCTTAAGGTAATCCGCTCCGTTTACAAGGGAGAGGTCTTCGTCTCGAAGGTTGCCCGACAAATAGAAACAGCCGGTATCTTGATTTTTGTTTTACAACTTCTGCACTACATAGCTGGTAGGGTTTCCACAGAGATAATCGTTAAGCATACCAACATAGCCTATATGAATGTTAGCGTAGATTATGGCAATATCATATACTATGTTATCTTTGGACTTATCCTGATGATTGTCTCTCAGATTATCCTAAGAGGCAAAGAGTTGCAGGAAGAACAGGAGCTGACGATTTGAAAATGAAGAATGAAGAATGAAGAGTGAAGAATATTAATTAGACTTTAGGCTTTAGACCCTAGACTTTAGTCAATTATGAAGGCTGCATGAGCAGGCTCGACCATAGGTCAAACCTGAAACCAATTCTTCTTTTTTCTCTCTTAATTCTTAATTACAAACATGAATTATGAATTATGAATTATGAATTGACCAAACTATGAGCATAGTAGTGAATTTAGATGTTATGATGGCCAAGCGGAAGATGTCATCACAGGAGCTGGCGGAGAAAATTGGCATTACGCAAGCCAACCTCTCCATCCTGAAGACGGGAAAGGCCAAGGCCGTCCGCTTCTCCACATTGGAGGCCATCTGCCAAGTGCTGGAGTGTCAGCCTGGCGATATTCTGGAGTACAGGGAAGAATAGAAAAGCCTCCCCCTACCCCTCCCAAGGAGGGGGGAACTAGGAGGGTGGCTATAACGTCAACGATAACGAAAAAATGAAAATGAAAAGAGTATTTATCATAGTATTGCTTGTCGGCAGCACCATTGCAGGATGGGCACAAGAGAACAACTACACCATCAGGGCAAATGTGGAGCCCCTCATAAAGTATTATAGGGCATCGGAAAAGGAGCTGACGGACAGCGTCTATCTGCTGGATGTAACCACCAAAAAGCCCATCACAGAGAAGATAGCCCTGCAAGACCCAACAAACGTGGAACTCAGCGGCTATGTGGACAGTCCCAAGATTATCCAATTGATGATATTTCAGACGTTCGAGGGATGGTCACGCAATCTTTACGTCCCCCTGTTCCTTGAGTCAGGAAACATTGTCCTAAACGCCGAGGCTGAATCACCCAACGTGGAGGGAACGCCGTTAAACAATGCTTTCTACCCTTGCAACCGCAAGATTAGAGAAGCCGTCAAGGATGGCAACAACGAACTGGCTGCCCAGCTGAGTGCCGATTATGCGCTCGAACATAAGAACGACCTCTCTGCCATACTGATGCTGTACGGTATGAAAAACAAGACTGATGCCGAGGCAAAGGTGCTGCTGAACATCATCGAGCAATGTGGCGAGAGCGTACGCCATCATCCCCTTATCGAATCGCTCTACAAGAGGCTGAACCACCCCTTGAATGGCGATATGTTCAAGGACTTTGCTGTAGAGTATGATGGCAAGACCACACGTCTGAGCGACTATGTAGGCAAGGGTAAGTATGTGCTGGTGGACTTTTGGGCCTCATGGTGCGGTCCCTGCCGTGCAGAGATTCCCAACCTTATCAAGGTCTATGAGCAATACAAGGAGAAAGGCCTCGTTGTGCTGGGTGTTGCCGTTAACGACAAGCCTGAGGATACCCTGAAGGCCATAGAGAAGGACAAGATTACTTATCCCCAGATTCTTAACTCGCAGAACATAGCTGCCGAGACGTACGATTTCAACTCCATCCCCACCATCTACTTGTTCGGTCCTGATGGCAGAGTCGTAGCTCACGACCTCAGAGGAAAAGACATCAACAACAAACTGGCAGAAATCTTCCAGTAACACACTTAAACTAAAATAAAATAAAAAGAGTATGAAAAAGCTATTAGTTTTGTTTTCGCTTATCGCAAATCTGACGGCATTCAATTGTATTGCTCAGACCAATGAAGTAAAGAGTATCCTTTGGGAAATATCCAAAGATGGTATTGCACAAAAATCCTATCTGCTTGGAACATTTCACGGATCACAAAATGGTATTGAATATTCTTTAATAGATACCCTCCCCCAATACAAATCGATATTAGAAAGTGTGGATGCTGTGGCAACAGAAACAGACGCAAATGAATTTGTTGATTTTTTTAAGAAGTCTATTAATGATTTAATGACCAATAATCATCCTGCATACGCCTTGTTGCCTGATAGCGTAAAGTGTCTAAGGGACATCTTCGAAAATGAGAAGGAATATCTTTATACGGATAGTGTTATCAAGGAGTTCAGAAAAAAAGTCATCCCTCTTAATTACGAGACCCTAAAACCCTATTACACAAGTGAAGTAATAGCCCTTTTTGACTTTGTTTTCGATATGAAGAAAGAAAGCAAGGACCAGAAGAAGGACTTTGTGGTTATGGATTTAGGCATAAATAACAATGCCGAGAAAATGGGTAAGCGAATCTTTTATATGGAAACCACACAAGGCCTTATGGAAGGAATTGGAGATTCCATATATATGGATACATGCAGCCTGGCAAAGCAAAGCCATCAATTGTATAGTTATTGTAAGAAACGTTCCGACTTAAAAAACAAAAAAGAAGAAGCAAAAGAAGAAAAAACAAAAACATACTCACATAAATTAGCAGAGCTATATCTTAAGCAAGACTTGGACGCTGCGCTAAAGGAGCATGATTTGTTAATAGAAAAGGAGCAGCAGCAGTCAACAGATGAGCCATCTTCTCATAAAAAGTTTGCAGAAGATTTTATTCTGGTAGGACGAAACAAAAAATGGATTCCTGTTATAAAAGAGAATGTGCAGAAAAGTTCTTGCCTGATTGCCGTAGGTGCATTGCATCTGCCTGGCGAAGAAGGATTGGTTCAACTCCTGCGTGAGGAGGGCTATACCCTAAAGCCTATGAACATTTTTGCCAAGTAATAAACACACTTAAACGAATATAGCAAACAAGAAAAACAGCCCAGGGGAATGTCCCTTGGGCTGCTTGCTTTATATGTGATTGTTTTATTTCTTCTTGCTCCAAGTCTGTGTCTCGTAGAAGACACCAAGGTAACCTCTTACCTTCAGTTCTTCGCCCTCCAGCCACATGGTGCATTTGTAGCTCTTGCCGTTCTTGGGGTTATAAATCTTGCCGCCTTCCCACTTGTCCTTACCCTTGGCAAGGCCAGAGAGAATGTTAACACCCATCAGCTTGCGGCTCTGCAGCTTCTTGTCGGGGTTGTGAGTATCCTTTGTCTCAGGACCCTTAGAGAGCCAGATTATCTTACCGTTCAGCTTGTCACCAGCCTTATAGATTTCCACTTGGGCATCGCCGGCCTCTGTGTACCACTTGCCCAAAACATCCTGTGAATAGCCTGCCAGAGATACCAGAGACAAGGCTAACATCAACATCATTTTCTTCATTTTCTATTCTCTATTTTATTACTTTACATTTACCTTTATTGTCTTACCTGGCTTAATAGTATAGGTCTTCAGGGGCTTCTGGTTGTTATTGATGCGAACCTGAAGCTTGGAACCCTTGCGCTCTACATAGATATCGAGTTGCGAATCCGTGCAGGCATGAATCCGCTGAAGGCTGTATTCATTCCACTCGGTAGGCATCTGAGGGGTGAGCGTGAAGCTGCGGAAGCCTGTGGGACGGAAGCCCAGCAAGCCCTCTGTGATGATACGGCAATAGAGTCCGCTCTCTGCTGAAAGATGGCGCAGACCACCCTCTGGCCAAGCCTCTACCACATAGGGGACATGCTCGCCCAGCAGACGGATGGCAGAGAATTTCTTCAAATATTCCAAAGCCTTATCGGCATAGCCTGCAGCAAAGGCACCACGGAAGCCATAGAGGGTAGAGCGGTCCCAGAAAATCTTGTCGCCACTCTGCGAGAGCATTCCGTTCTCTGTCCACAGCTGGGGCGAGAACATAGCCTCAAGGGTTCCCTTGGCCCTATCATAAATTCCCATCGTAAGGGGGATACAAATCCAAGAGCGCAGCACATCGTTACCCTCGTAATAACGATAGGTATCGTACCCCTCCACCGTTGCATGGAAGAACTTATCGATGTTCGCGCGAAGTTCTTTTGCCTGCTTACGATAATTTTTTATTAAGGTTTGAGAATTATGAATTATGAATTGTGAATTATGAATTTTCCCAATCTCTTCTAGGAGATAAGCACTACTAATGAGAGCATCATAGTACAGGCTGCTGGTGCAGAGGTTGGCTTTACCAGCGGGCAGACGCCCCTCCAACTCATCGGCATCGCTGGCAACAACGCCATGCTCATTGAGCTTGCGATGGCAATATTCCAGGCACCATTCAATCAGAGGCCAAACCTCCTGTGCAATCTCCTTATCACCACGTTCCAGGCAATAACGACTGGCTCCGTAAGCCAACATGGCAGCATCTCCGCGGTCGAAACGTCCGAAGACATCATCCCCTCCGCAAATAATACTCCAGGGGACGTACTTGTATTCAGGATTGATAAGTTTCAGATAGCATCGCCAAGTGGTCATAGCACTCTCGTTGCCCTTGTCATAACCCAGGAAAGGGAAGAAAGGATTCACATATTCCGCCTGATCGTTGCACCACATGGCTGCATAGTACGACTCGCCTCCAGGGGCGTGCATCAGTCCGTTCTGGGTATGGAAGATACTCTCGCTGGCACGAATCTTACTCATCTGGAAGAGGGTTTCGATGGTCTTATCAGGGCATTCGAATATCAGTTTCTCTTTGGCAACCTTATCCACAAATATCTGTCGCCATTCCAGTTCAGATTTAATATGCAAGGCTATCTCCTTCTCATCAGCCTCGGCAAAAGCCTGAATAGAACAATAGAATTCTGCTTTTTCCCCTGGCTCCAAGGTCTGCATAAAATCCTCCTCGAATGCTGTCCGGGCCACCAGCTTATAAGAGCCTCGTGTACCATCCTCCTTGTTGGTGGTACGGACTTGGTAGAGAGCCGGCACGCGGATGGTCTCCTTCTTATTGCCAATATTCCTGATGGTATATACCTCGCAGACAGCAGCTCTCTGGGTGCTGGGGAAATACTGGCGCGATACCTCAAACTCGTTGCCATCGCCCTTTATGGTGCTTAAGATATTCAGCGTACCATTGATGGTAACAGTCTTTACCTCCTCCTGAGACATATAACGTTTGTTGGCCGTCATTCCCTTCAGGAAGTCCACATCGCAACGGGGCATCCAGCTGGCATGCGTGTTATTGGGAATGGTCCTGAGCATAGGAAAAACCAAGTGGCGGTCCATGTGGAACTGCTTCTGGGCATCCACACCCCAATAGTAAACCACAGAGGCATAGAGACCAGACATCTCTATGTGATCATTATAGGGCAGCGTGCCGTCTGTTGTATTCCATCGGACGGAATGGCTGTCTTGAATCTGCCATCTGTTTTCTCCTGCCTGAAGGGTCAGAGCACAGAGGAGGGAAATGAATAGGAAAACTTTCTTCATTTGGTTTTTATTAATTCTTGAAGTAATCATTATAAATCTTGATACCAAAGACGATAGCGCTGCAAGTGGAGGTAACAAGGTTAGTCAGGAATAGCGACCATATAATTTCTGGCTTATGTATCAACCCCTGCACCATAAAGGCAATAGCACCTATACCCATCATCAGGAAGGTAGGAAGGGCTATGCCATCCGTATTACGTGTACGAATAGTCTTAATGGCCTGTGGAAGATAACCCAGAATCATGCAGACGCTGGCCAAAATGCCACATATTTCATATAATGCACCTTGTTCCATAATATTGATTTTTAATAGCTTACACTACACTCGAAGCCTGCCTGCCTTATCTGCTCCGCTATGCTGTCCAAGACTTCGGGAGTGGCCTTCTGCAAGCCCTGCACGGGTGTCTCGCGGTCGATGGTATAAATCATTACCTTGCTGGGGCGGATGCGCTTCAATGCCTCTATATAAGGTTCTACGTAGTCGGGGGTGGTATTACAAACACTCTCGCCATCCAACATTCCATCCATAAACATCGTCTGAATGATTACATGACCATTAAAGAGTGCCAGGTTCTGTATCTGCTGCTCCACATCGTAATGTCCCTGTGGCCTATCTACCTTATTTATATAAAGGGGAGAAACAGTATCCAACTTCTGGATGTTATTGTCGAACTTCAACAACGTCTCCCTAATCTCAGGCCTATGAATCTGTGTGGCATTACTGAGGATACTAATCTTGGCATTAGGGCAAAACTCATCCCTTACCTTTATCACACGATCCACCACCTCTGGGAAATGAGGATTCAGCGTAGGCTCGCCATTTCCTGCAAAGGTGAAGACATCGGGGGTGATACCTTCCTGCTTTAGCTCCTCAAGTTTAAGCTTGAGGCACTCTTCCACCTCGTCAGCAGAGGGTAGGGGATTATGGGTGCGACGCTCACGATTCAGTCCGCACTCGCAATATACGCAGTCGAAGCTACAGAATTTTCCACCCTTTGGCAGCAGATTTATTCCCAATGATATACCCAATCTGCGACTATGAATAGGTCCGAAAATGGGTGAAGGATAGATTATTGTACTCATAAAATTGTTCTAATTCCTCACAAAGATACAAAAAAGTTTAAACATTAAGCATTGTACATTGAGCATTGAACATTATTTCTTATTTTTGCATCCGAAAATGAGGAAATTATTGTTTATATTCGGTTTATGCATCCTATTTTCTAATGTTGCAAAAGCACAGGGAGAGGATTTGGGAGACTTCGAGGTTCAAGACGAACCACGAGGTTATAAACTGAAGATAAAACTATACAGATACAAAGACCCCATTATCGAAAACGGAGATACTGCCTGGTGCTACACTTGGGATCCAGGCGTATGGATTTTTGCTCCCCTAAAATTCAAGAACGAAAAGCAGCGCAGAGAATTCAACAGACTTGTTTATAACGTTAAGAAGGTTCTGCCCATTGCCCAGCGTGTAAACGGACTTATTGCCGAAACCTACGAGGTGCTGGAGATGCTGCCCGATAAGAAATCCAAGCAACAGCATATTGCCAACGTAGAAAGAGATATAAAGAGGCAATATACACCCGAGATGAAGAAATTAACATATAGCCAGGGTAAGCTGTTAATAAAGTTGGTGGATAGGGAATGTAACCAGAATTCCTACGAGATTGTGAAAGCTTTCTTTGGTCCTACCAAGGCAACATTCTATCAGATATTTGCCTGGACCTTCCATGCTTCGCTGAAAAAAGAATATAAACCAGAGGACGACGACAAACTTATTGAGCGCGTTGTTCTGTTAGTAGAAAACGGTCAGCTATAGACCATATTATAATACCTGCCGTAACACTTACGTTCATACTGTGCTTGGTTCCGAACTGTGGAATCTCTATACATCCATCGCACATATCAACAACTTCTTGCTGAACACCCTTCACCTCGTTTCCTAAGACAACAGCATACTTCTTATCCTTATCGAACTGCATATTCTGCAGCATGGTACTACCCTCGCATTGCTCTATAGCCAAGACGGTATAACCCAAAGTTTTCAACCAGTTTACGGCATCCTGTGTCTGCTCGAAGTACTTCCACTCCACACTATCCTCGGCACCAAGGGCAGTCTTGTGAATCTCGGGATGAGGAGGCTGAGCCGTAATACCACACAGACAAATTCCCTGCACAAGGAAAGCATCGCTTGTACGAAATACACTTCCTACATTATAGAGACTTCTTACATGATCCAACACAACAACAAGTGGAAGCTTGTGCGAGTCCTTAAACTCCTCGACACTCTTCCTACCCATTTCCGTTACTTTCAGTTTACGCATCCAATTATGAATTGTGAATTATGAATTGTCTTAAACTTATCAACAAAATTAACAAAATATGTTGATAACTCTGATAAAAACCTGTGGAAATATATTGGATTATTAACAAAAATGTGTGCATAACCCAGTCTAAAATAGTTATTAACAAAAGGCAGGAAAGATATTAAGGGGGTTTCAACACATTTTTCTTGAGTTATTAAACCAATATATGCAGGAAAATTTTTATATTTGCAAGTTATAAACAGGTGTTAATAATTATAAACCGAAAAGAAGCTAAAATATATATAAATGAGCAAGATATAAGTAATGAATGATTGTTGATAAGTATGTTAATAAGAACCAAGAAATGTGAATTGTATATTTATGCATAACATTATCCATAGTTTTCAACATTATCAACAGCACATCATCATTATCATTACATCTTTATTTTAAAAAGGAAAAAGAATAAATATAATAATATATGGTTGATAAAAAGTGGAAGGAACTGGGCTACATCGATGAACCTATCCCAGAAGGTGTAGATATTAAGGCTGAAATAAAAAGGATGTGTAAGGAGAAGAATGCCGTTATTATGGCACACTATTACACAGACGGTGAAATACAGGATATAGCAGATTTTATTGGTGACAGTCTGGCGCTGGCTCAGAAAGCTGCCAAGACGGATGCAGACATCATAGTAATGTGCGGCGTTCACTTTATGGGTGAGACCAACAAGATTCTCTGTCCTGACAAGGTGGTACTGGTTCCCGATCTGAATGCTACCTGTTCGTTGGCCGAGAGTTGTCCGGCTAAGGAGTTTGAAGCCTTCGTGAAGGCACATCCCGGTCATACGGTTATAAGCTATGTAAATACCACGGCAGCCACCAAGGCTGTAACGGATGTTGTGGTTACCAGCAGTAATGCCAAGCAGATTGTGGAGAGCTTCCCAAAGGACGAGAAGATTATCTTTGGTCCTGATGAAAACCTGGGTAATTACATTAACAGTATAACAGGCCGTAACATGGTGCTGTGGAATGGATGTTGCCATGTTCATGCCAAGTTCTCCTTAGAGAAGATTCTGAAGCTAAAGGCTGAACATCCTAAGGCCAAGGTGCTGGTACATCCCGAATGCAAGGGTGCTGTGGTGAAGGTGGCTGACAAGGTAGGCAGTACAGCTGCTCTGCTGAAGTTCAGCATAAGCGACGAGGCAACAGAGTTTATTGTGGCAACAGAGAGCGGTATCCTGCACGAGATGCAGAAGGCTTGTCCACAGAAGACCTTTATTCCTGCTCCACCAGATGACAGTACCTGTGCCTGCAACGAGTGTAATTACATGAAACTTATCACTATGCAGAAACTCTATAACTGCCTGAAATACGAATGGCCAACAGTAGAGGTGGAGAAGGAAGTAGCCGACAAAGCTGTTAAGTCTATCAACAAGATGTTGGAAATAAGTGAAAAGCTTTCGCTTTAATTGAGAATTGAAAGTTATTTTCGATATTTCGATGTTTCGTTATATCGAGGGTCCGATATCTCTATATTTCGAAAATTATGAATTGATAATTATGAATTAATTTAAATGGAAGAACTTCCTCACCTAATAATAGACCTTGCCTACATTCTGATAGTAGCTGGTGGCGTAACAATAATCTTTAAGAAGTTGCGTCAGCCGCTGGTATTGGGTTATATTGTAGCAGGTTTTCTGGCTGGTCCGCATATGCCCTATACGCCATCCATAATGGATAGCACCAGCATAAGCGACTGGAGCCAGATAGGTGTTATCTTCCTGATGTTTACATTAGGTTTGGAGTTCTCCTTCAAACGTATCATAAAGATGGGGTGGCAACCCATCATAGCTGCCTTGCTGGTAATGACCTGTATGATAAGCGTGGGCAGCGAGGTAGGATGGTTGTTTGGATGGAGTGATATGGACCGCCTGTTCCTGGGTGGTATGTTGGCCATGAGCTCCACTACCATTATCTATAAGGCTTTTGACGATTCTGGAGTCAGGTTGCAACCCTTTGCTTCTAAGGTACTTTCGGTCCTTATTTTGGAAGACATCTTGGGCATCTTGCTGATGGTAATCCTGAGTGCTTTGGCTGTCAGTCGTAAGTTCGAGGGAGTAGAGCTTCTGAATAGTCTGCTGAATCTGGGATTCTTCCTGCTGCTATGGTTTTTGGTGGGAGTATTCCTTATTCCTATTATACTACGCAGATACAAGAAATACATCAATACCGAAACGCTATTGATAGTAAGTGTAGGACTATGTTTCCTGATGGTTGTTATAGCATCAAGCGTAGGATATAGTCCAGCCTTCGGAGCTTTCATGATGGGAAGTATAATGGCCGAAACAACAGACTCAGAGCGTATCTCCAAGTCCATCAGTTCGCTAAAGGATTTCTTTGGTGCCATCTTCTTCGTGAGTGTGGGCATGTTGGTAGATCCCAATATTATTATGGAATATTGGTTGCCTATTGTTGCTATCACCTTTGCCGTTATACTGGGTCAGATGACGTTGGGAAGCCTTAGCTTCCTTATCTCGGGTAATGATCTGAAGGATTCACTCCGTTGTGGCTTCTCTTTGGTACAGATAGGCGAGTTTGCTTTTATCATAGCATCCCTTGGCGAAACGCTCGGAGTAACCAGCAAGTTTATTTATCCTGTGGTGGTAGCTGTAAGTATCATTACCACCTTCTTTACTCCCTATATCATTAAGTTTGCCGATCCTTTCTATAATAGAATAGAGAAGTTTATCCCCAAGACTATATCGGATAAGAAGTTTTCCGCCTTGCGTAGGCGTCGTTCTCAGATTATAAGGAAGTTGAACCTGGGCAACGCTTGGAAGTCACTCTTGCGTGGTGTATTCATGTATTCCATCATCTACATAACGCTTTGTAGTGCTATCATGGGTGCCAGCTACTCCAGTTTGCTTCCTGTCAGCCGTCAGATTTGTGGTCATTGGTATGGCAATATGGTTTGTGGTGTGATAACTATTCTGTTGCTATCGCCCTTTATCCGACCCATTGTTATCAAGAAGAATCATTCTGAGGAGGCTAAGTTCCTGCTTCACTTTAATAAGTTCCATCGTCTGATGGTGCGTATCCTTTTGTTGTTGAAATTCTGTCTGGGTACATTCGTTGTTTACTATATCATCAACTTCCTATCGCCCCTCTGGTGGTTCTGGCATGTGTTGATAAGTATCTTGGTAACGTTAGGGATTGTTTATAATCGCAGGATTAAGTTGATAAGCATCCGTATAGAGCGTACCTTCCGCAGGAATCTGCGCAGCCGTGAGCAGACAGCCAGATATCCTTCCTACGGACGTAAACTGAAGGGTAGGGACTTGCAGATAGCTCGCTTTACTGTTCCAGGCAATACCAAGTGGGGAGGAAAGACCCTCATGCAACTTAATTTTGGCCGTACAGAGCATATTCATATAGCAGCCATCACCCGAGGTCTGCAACGCATCAATATCCCTGGCGGTAATAGCCGCATATATCCAGGTGATATCATCGAGATTGTTTCTGATCAGGAAGGTTTGCGTTCTTTCCAAGAGAAAATGATGCACGATATTTATATGATAGAGGAGAGTAATGCCCTCAGAAATACACTTTCTATCATTCAGGTGGGCATTAGTAACGTTAGTCCTCTCTGTGGCAAGACGCTCGTGGATATTGACTTCCGCAGCCGTTACAACTGTATGGTTGTGGGCATAGAGGATGAAAAGGGCAACCTGCAGGTTACAGAGGCCCAACGTAAGTTCCAAGCAGGCGAACGCATCTGGGTAGTAGGTGAAGAAGCCGACCTGGCGATGCTAAGGATGGGAATATAAAAAACAAATTCAAAATTGTTAAATTCAAAATTCAAAATTTTCTCTCTGAACTATCTCAGTTTAAAGGATAAGGATTTTTATACTTAAATAAATATTTTTGAATTTATAAATTTTGAAATTTGAATTAAAAAAATACCCTCCATGTTAGGAGGGATATTTTTTTATAGTTTATTTTGTTTCAGCTTTTCTACAAAGTCATCAACCTTTGCTAATAACTGAGGAATATCCAATTGCTGTGGACAATGGGGGACGCAGGCACGACATTGGATACAATGGTTAGCCTGACGCAACTTGGGTACGCTTCTGTCATAACCAACCAGGAAGGCACGGCGAGCCTCTTGATAGTTCTTAGCCTGCTGGCTTTCAGGAACATTTCCCTTGTTCACACACTTGTTGTAATGCACAAAGATGGCAGGGATGTCAAGGCCATAGGGACAAGGCATACAGTACTTACAATCGTTACAGTCGATGGTAGGATAACTGTTGATGAGCGTTGCCGTCTCGCCCTCCAGCCACTCCTGCTCCTCCTGGGAGAGCACCTTCAGGGGCGAGTAGGTACGGATGTTATCCTCCAAGTGCTCCATATAGGTCATACCACTCAGAACGGTCAGCACGTTAGGTTTGCTGCCAATATAGCGGAAGGCCCAACTGGCAACGCTACTCTCAGGGTCACGTTGTTTAAGGTGTACCACCACGTGGTCAGGAACTTTGCTCAGTCGGCCGCCCAGCAGGGGTTCCATGATAACGGCAGGAATCTCCAGCTCGGCCAGCCTGTTGTACAGGTATTCGCCGGAGCGGCCCTTATCTTTGTCATTGTGCCAGTCGCAATAGTTAGCCTGAATCTGCACAAAATCCCATTCGTAGTCATCGTAATGGTCCAGCATCCAGTCATAGACAGCCACATCGCCATGGAACGAGAAGCCCAGGTTGCGGATGCGTCCTGCCTCTCTCTGTTCCATCAGCCAGTCCAGCAGTCCGTTGTCCAGATAGCGCTGGTGCAGGTTCTGCATGCTGCTGCCCACCGAGTGCAGGAGCAGGTAGTCAATGTAATCCGTCTTCAGATACTTCAGACTGTTCTCAAACATCTGCTTACCGGCCTCCAGGCTATACTGCTGCGGACTGAAGTTGGATAGTTTGGTAGCCAGGAAATACTGGTCCCTGCGGTAGCCGCTCTTCTCTAGGGCGATACCCAGGGAGGCCTCGCTCTCGCCCCTGCAGTAGGCTGGCGAAGTATCAAAGTAGTTGACACCGTGATCCAGCGCATACTTGCACAGGCGGTTGCACTGCTCCTGGTCAATGACATCGCCGTTGACATTCTCCTGCGTACGGGCGCTGGTATTCCTTACTGTAGGTAGTCGCATCCAGCCGTATCCCAGGATGCTTACCTTCTCATTGGTCTTAGGGTTTACCCTATAGGTCATCTTGTCCGTAGGAACCTTACCTGTATGGTGTCCCATATAATCTATCTTCCCGTTGCTGTCGGCACCTCCGGCACCACAACTTGCCAAAGCCGTGGTAGTTGCCACAGTACCCGTAACCTTCAGGAAATCTCGTCTGTTATATTGTTTCATTTTAAATCATTGAACATTGAACATTGAACATTGCGGTAGCAAATTGCCACTTCATTCTCGCTTTCGCTCGCGACCCCTTCGGCGTTCTTCATTCTTCACTCTTCATTCTTCATTAAATATCGCGGTGCACCTCGTGTCCCTCCACATATATGGCGCTGAAGGGGCGCGATGGACAAAGATTCTCGCAGGCACCACAGCCTATACACTTCTCCTCGTTCACCACAGGAATCAGCAATACATGTTCGCGTGGAATCTCCTGATTGTCGGCATCCAACCAACGCCAGCCGTCCTGATGAACGCCAGCCTGCAGGGGAACCATCTGGATAGCCTGGGCAGGACAATGGCGGGCACAGTTGCCACAGGGGATACCATCTGCCACAGGCACACAGTTGTCTTTAATCCAAACGGCATGACCCACCTGAATGGCTGTCTTCTGCTCCTTGGTAATGGGCTTTATGGCTCCTGTTGGGCAGACATTACTGCATCGTGTACATTCAGGTCGGCAATAGCCACGTTCGTAGCTTACTTCGGGCTGCATAAAGCGGTCCAAGCTGTTGCTGGGTCGCAGCACATTGTTGGGGCAGCTGCTGATACACAACTGGCAAGAGGTACAATGTTCCGACATATTTCTGATAGACAAAGAGCCTGGAGGGGTTATCAACTTATCTCTGTTGGGTTTCTTTTTATCCTCGATTTCAGCCAATCCGCCGTCCGTAGTTTTCTCCTGTGCCTTCACCAATGCTGTTCCAGCCAGCAAAGCCATACCAGTCAGAACTGCACGACGGTCGACCCCCTCCTGTCCTCCCCGAGGGGAGGTATCTTCCTCGTCGCCTTGGCTCCCTCTCTCTTGGAGAGGGCGGGGGGAGAGGCTTATTGCCTTCTGATTACACATCTCTATACAATCACCACATGTAACGCAACGGCTGTAGTCAATCTCGTGTGTCTTGGCATTGATACAAGAAGCTTTGCAGTTACGCTCACACTTACGGCATCCGTTGCACGCGTTGGGGTCGATAGCTATCTTCAGGCGGGAATACTTAGCCAGAATGCCTAAGAATGTTCCCACGGGACAGATGGTGTTACACCATGTACGACCCCCTCTCCAAGCCAGCACACCTATTATTATCCATGCTGCCAGAGCAGCTATAAGGGCAGGGATGCTCTTCAGCCATACATCCACCTCGTAGAAGGCATAGCTGTCGTAATGTTCGGCTATCATAGCCAACCCATTATTGGCCAGTTTATAGAGGGGCGAGAATACCGTTCCCACAATCCTGCCATAGGTACTGTAGGGAGCGATAAGACCTACCACCCAAGCCAGATTGGTGGTCAGCAGGAAACCTGTCAGAGCCAGGATGCTGGCCCTGAGAATACCCTTCTCCTCAGAGTAACTGTACTTGTTTCTTTTCTTACGGAACCAAGCGATAACATCCTGCATCACACCTAAGGGGCAGATGATGGAGCAATAGATACGGCCAAATAGAAGTGTCAGAGCTACAATAAACAGCAACGCTCCGATGTTCATGGCCACCAAAGCGGGCAGGAACTGAATCTTAGCCATCCACCCCAGGTACACATGAGCCGTACCGGTAAAGTCAACCAGCAGCCACGTTATTAGAACCCAGAAGATGAGTGCAAGTGTTATTCGGACTTTTCTAAGCATAAAATATGAATTTGGTTAATTATGAGTTGATAGCGATAATTATGAATTATGAATTGAGAATTATGAATTATCTCAAGCGCAAAGCTATGGATTATTTTTGATTATCGTGAATAATACCCCCATTTTTTTTAAATGAAAGCACAAAAAAAGAATTTTTATTCTTCCATAAAACAATAAACCCACGAAAGACGCAGTTGTCTATCGCGGATTTATCTCTTTATTATTAATAAAAACCAATTTTTCTCTGTCAGCGATACGCCGTTTCTCTGTTAGCGATATGCCGTTTCTCTGTCAGCGATACGCCGTTTCTCTGTTAGCGATATGCCGTTTCTCAATTCTTAGGGTTCTGTTCGGTCTGGGCAGGAGGTAATCTAAAATTGAGAGGAATACGTAAATTACTTCTTACAGGCTTTGAATCGTATGTGGCAGGCTTCCATTTAGGCATAGCTTTTACAACACGGATAGCCTCTTGTGATAACAGATCATCAGGAGATTTTAGGACTTTAATATCAGTAATTGAGCCGTCTATGTCAACTACAAACTGCGTAGTTACGCGGCCCTGAATATTCTTTGCTATGCATTCTTCAGGATATTTTAATTGGTCTGCTATCCACTTATACATAGCTTCTAGTCCACCAGGGAACTCTGCACTCGTTTCAGGGTCATTAAAGATATCGTCATCTACAACCTGTCCAGTAGGACCTATCACTCTGGGACCCTCTCCAGATGGTTTTCCTTGTCCTGTAATCGTTGTAACCTCTCCAGACGGTTTTCCTTGTCCTGTTATTGTCACCTTCTTTTCTGTATCAGGGATACGGAAATTAATAGGGAGGCGGAAGTAGGAACGTACGACCTTTCCTTTCACCTTGGCAGGACTCCATTTAGGCATAGCTTTTACAACACGGATAGCCTCTTTAGATAGTAGAGGATTGGGAGATCTTAGAGTTTTGATTTCAGAAATAGATCCATCCTTATTGACAACAAACTGAATTGTGACGCGTCCCTGAATACTCTTAGCCCTACATTCCTCTGGGTATTTGAGGTGATATCCTATCCACTTGTACATGGCTTCTAAGCCACCAGGGAACTCAGCTTCCTTCTCCACTTTTTCGTAGATTGAGTCGTTGTTTACTTGCAGGGACACTTCTGTGTTCACCTCGGTTGGCGTAGTAGTTTCTGACACAACGGGTGTGGTATTCTCGTTTTTAGTAGCAGGGACTTCCTCTGCTTTTGGTTTGGCAAAGGCAACAACGGCTAATGCCATCAGAGCGGGCAGGACGATACCTTTGGTCATCATCCAGCGATTAGAAGTTTTCTTGTGCATCATTTTGATTCGCTTTTTTAGTGAATGGTGACTCAGATTGTTGCCAAGGGTCTGCAGTCGATTGCCAACGGCCTTTGTCACGAGTAAAAGTTGATATGTCTTTGCATCGATGCCTTGATTAAGTACAGCGTTGTCGGCTTCGTATTCGTGAACGGCCTTCAGGTCGCGCCCCAGAAGATAGACAAAGGGGTTGAACCATTGAACAGCTTTCATGGCCTCCAGCAGTAAGAGGTCCCAAGAGTGACCCAGTCGGATGTGTGCCTGTTCGTGAGCCAGGATAGGCTTGCGCAGACGCTCGTAATCCGAAACGCTTATTATTATATAATGTAGGAAACTATAGGGAGCAAATTCGCCACCACGTATCACTATGGTATTTCCTTCCTCGTCACGGGTGCTTGTCCCTCCCTTGGTATCGCGCCAGAAGCGGAACAGTTGGAACAGGAAGAATCCAATGGAAGCAAATACGCCAGCAAGATATAAAGCCCCCTCCCAGCTCCCCCTTTGGGGGAGTGCCTTTTCACTTTTGGCTTTATTGTCAGATTCGAAGGGGATTATCTGTTCGTTTTCTGTAATGAGGCTGTTCTCTTCGTCCATGGGAGATGGGTTAGGGGTGAGGTCTTCTTTTGTTTCAAAGAAACTATCCCAAAGTTCAATGGCGGATTCCTGTGCATTTACTGCACTCCCCCAAAGGGGGAGCTGGGAGGGGGCTTTAATTTGTATGGCTGGCAGCACTAGCGACATTACCATCACACTCAGTAATGCCAGACGGTTGAACCTATGAAACGTCTCCCTACTCAATAGCAAAGCAAAACCTCCGTACAGGATTGCCAGCAACAAAGCGGATTTTATGAGAAATTCACAATTCATAATTCTTATTTTTCAATTCACAATTCACAATTCACAATTCATAATTCATAATTGCCACTTCGTTATCGCGTTCCGCTCGCGACCCCTTCGGCGTTCATAATTATCATCTTTCACAAAATCTTATTATGCATTGTGCATTATGAATTATGAATTAAGGAAAGTATTTCCTTTAGATCGCTTTCAGAGAGTTCTTCGTTCTGAATCAGGAACGAGCAGAAGCGCTTAGCTGAGTTGCCAAAGAGTGTGTTCTTCACGTCGTTCAGCACCTGGGTGGTGTATTTCTCGCGCGTGAGCATGGGCGAATAATAAAAGGTACGACCCGTAACATCCTTTTTGTGATGCTCTACATATCCCTTGGCCTCCAGAATCTTCAGGAATGTGCCAATTGTTGTATAGGCAGGTTGTGGTTCGGGATACTGTGCCACTATCTCGTGAACGGTAAGTGCCTGTGATACATCCCACAACACATTCATTACCTCCATTTCCGCCTTTGTTAGGGCTTTCATTACCTTGTTATTATTCATGTGTCTGTTGTTAGTTTTTCTACTGCAAAGTTAGGGAAATACAATATCGGCTAAGAAAAAGCACCCAAAAAAGAGGGCAGAACCCTTATTTTTTAACATTTATATTTAGTTTACAAAGAATCGTTTTTAGTTGTTAACATTTCGAAGACCACTTTAGCATAAACAACACTTTCCTTAGAACGCTTTTCCGATAGCAGCACCTGCATTTGCAGGCTCGGGAGGCTACACTTGTAACCTCCCGAGTCAACAATTGCAACTTCGGGAGGTGGCAAAATAGGGTCAGTTTATTTCAGTTGAGTGGTGATGATATTCACGCTAAAGGGGGCTACAGGGAAGATTATCTGTTTGCCCTCTTTTGCTATCAAATTTCAAAAAAAGTATAAATAAACGCGGGAAGTGTGAAAAAAGAAACAAAGAAATCTTGTAAACCATCTTATAAATCATTACTTTTGTGGCCTCAATCCACATTATAACATCTTTGGCCTCATGCATAAACGACTACTACTGCTAATAATCGCCTGTGCTTCTCTTTCTGTTCTTGCCGAGAAGAAAACAGTCGATTTCGACCCCGTAGCTTATGTGAACACCTTGCAAGGTACCAATTCGCACTTTGGCCTCTCGCACGGCAACACGTTCCCTGCTACCGCCATGCCGTTTGCCCAGCACATGTGGACACCACAGACGGGAAAGAATGGCGACGGGTTCAAGTACCTTTATACGGCCGATAAGATTCGTGGCTTCGGTCAGTCGCACCAATGCTCGCCCTGGGTGAGCGACTATGCCGTGTATTCCTTCTTTCCCGAGGTGGGAACGCTGGAGGTCAGTCCCGACGCGCGCGGGGCTAAGTTCTCGCATCAGAAAGAGACGGCTCAGCCGCACTATTATAGCGTACAACTCGACAACGGCATAAAGACCGAGTTTTCTCCTACTGAACGAGGTGTTCACTTCCGTTTCTCTTACCCTAAGACGGGTGATGCGTGGTTGGTTATCGACGGCTATACGGCTGAGAGCCAGATGGAGGTTGATGCCGAAAAGCACCAGATTCGCGGTTGGGTGAATAACCAACGCTTCGTGAATCATGCCGAGAATTTCCGCAACTACTTCATCATCCAGTTCGATAGACCTTTCGAGGATTATGGTCTTTGGGATAAAGGGGCTTACCTAAAGTTCAAGATGGGCGCGAAAGTTCAAGCCAAGGCAGCCTCCTCTTATATATCTTTTGAGCAGGCTGAAATAACGTTGAACCGCGAGCTAGGTGCCGACAAGACCTTGGAACAAACCAAGAAACGCGGGCATGATACTTGGCAGAAGCTGCTGAGTCGCATCAAGGTGGAGGGCGGTACCGAGGAGCAGTTGCGTACCTTCTACAGTTGCCTGTTCCGTGCCAATCTGTTCTCGCGCAAGTTCTACGAGATAAAAGCCGACGGCACACCTTATTACTATAGTCCCTACGACGGTAAGGTTTACGACGGCTATATGTTTACCGACAACGGCTTCTGGGATACCTTCCGCAGCCAGTTCCCCCTTACCAATATCCTGCATCCCACGCAGCAGGGGCGTTATATGAATGCGCTCTTGGCCGCTCAGAAACAATGTGGTTGGTTGCCCTCGTGGTCGTTCCCTGGAGAGACGGGTGGTATGTGCGGCAACCATAGCATCTCCCTGTTGGCCGATGCCTGGGCAAAGGGTATTCGCGACTTCAATCCCGATTCGGCCCTTGTGGCATATGCTCACGAGGCGATGAACAAAGGTCCCTACGGAGGTGCCAACGGTCGTGGCGGATGGAAGGAGTACTTCCAACTGGGCTATGTGCCCTTCCCCCTTTCGCATGGAAGCGTGACACAGACCCTCGAGTATTGTTACGACGATTGGTGTGCCTGGCAGTTGGCTCGTGCCTGTGGCAACAAGTTCTACGAGGAGATTTTTGCCCGTCAGATGTTCAACTACAAGAACCTCTGGGACCCCGATATCTGCTTCTTCCGCGGGCGTGATGCCGACGGCTCTTGGACGGAGCCTTTCTCGGCCATCAAGTGGGGCGGCCCTTATACCGAGGGATGCGCCTGGCATTATATCTGGTCGGTATTCCATGATGTCAACGGACTTATCAACCTGTTTGGCAGCAAGGAGCGTTTCTGCCAAAAGATAGATTCAGTATTCTCCGTTCCGGGCGAGGTAGATCCTGGTTGGTATGGTGGAAAGATTCACGAGATGGTGGAGATGGAGCAGGCCCAGATGGGACAGTATGCCCACGGCAACCAGCCCATTCAGCACCTGCCTTACCTTTATTCCTATGCTGGTCAGCCTTGGAAGACGCAGTATTGGGTGCGTCAGATTATGGACCGACTCTACAACTCCACGCCCGATGGCTTCCCTGGCGATGAGGACCAGGGCGGCATGTCTTCGTGGTATGTTCTTTCAGCTCTCGGCCTTTATGCTGTTACGCCCGGTACCAACCAGTACGTTATCGGTTCCCCCATCTTCCGTAAGGCAACCATCACGATGGAGAACGGCAACCAGTTCGTTATAGAGGCGCAGGACAACGGTCCGCAGAATTACTATATTCAGGATGGGCAGCTCAACGACCATCCTCTTACTCGCAACTACATCACTTATGATGAAATAAACCAAGGCGGTCGTCTCGTCTTCCGGATGGGAGCCGAGCCAAACACTTCCCGAAATACGGAGGAGAAGGCTGTGCCTTATTCGGTTAGTCGTTAAAATGTTAAAATTCAAATTAAAATAATGTTCAAAATGAAATTTTCAATTTTCAATTTTCAATTTTCAATTTCAAAAGCAGTTTTCCTGCTGCTTTTTGCTGCGGTAAGCGCAGTTGGGGCACAACCCCGCCCCGAGTATCCACGTCCACAGTTCGAGCGTCAGGATTGGGTTAACCTGAACGGCCAGTGGAGCTACGCCTTCGATTTTGTTGGCTCCGGAGTAGAGAAGCGTATGTACGAGAGCAAGGGCTTCGATGGTAAGATTACCGTTCCCTTTGCACCCGAGAGCAAACTTTCTGGCGTTGGCTATACCGACTTTATCGGCAACATCTGGTACCATCGTCAGATTCAGATGCCGCAGGAATGGGCAGGGCGTAACGTGATGCTCAACTTCCAGGCTGTTTATTATAATTCAGAGGTGTATGTGGATGGCCGCTTGGCAGGTCGTCACTTTGGCGGCAGCACAGGCTTTGCCGTGGATGTAACCCGTTTCTTGAAGGATGGTAAGGCACACGACCTGGTGGTGCACGCCTATAGCGATACCCGTACGCTCAAGCAGTCGGCAGGTAAGCAGAATGTCCGCTATAGCCAGTTCGAGTGTATGTACACCCGTACCACAGGTATCTGGCAGACCGTTTGGATGGAGCCCGTAGCTCCCAAAGGTCTGAAGAATGCGCAGGTCATTACGGACATCGACCAGAAGCAGGTCATCGTTCATCCTCACTTCTATGCTCAGGATGGCGGTACTGTTACTGTAACGCTCAAGGATGGTAAGAAGGTGGTGGCCAGCAAGACTGCTCCGGCTACCGACGCCTCTACACTCATTCTGCCCGTCAAGGCTCCTAAACTGTGGAGCCCCGAGAGTCCCTTCCTCTACGACCTTACCTACGAAGTAAAAGATGCTCAGGGTAATATTATAGATAAGGTAGCTTCCTACATCGGCATGCGCAAGTTCCATTGCGTAGGCAACAAGACGTACCTCAATAACGAGCCCTTCTACCAGCGTTTGGTTCTCGACCAGGGTTTCTATCCCGACGGTATCTGGACGGCTCCCTCGGATGAGGCTCTTAAGCATGATATCGAGCTCTCTATGCAGGCTGGTTTCAATGGTGCTCGTCTGCACCAGAAGGTCTTCGAAGAGCGTTTCCACTATTGGGCTGATAAACTGGGTTACATCACTTGGGGTGAGGCTCCCTCTTGGGGTATGAATGCCAACGACCCCGAGGTGGCTCGTAACTTCACTGCTGAGTGGACCGAGGAGATTGTTCGCGACCGCAACCACCCCAGCATCGTAACCTGGACACCTATGAACGAGGAGTTCTGGCCCGACCGTGTTCAGTTCCCCCGCTTCGTTACCGACTTGTATCATCTGACCAAGCAACTCGACCCCACTCGTCCCTTCCACGATGTCAGCGGCGGCGTGCATGTCAAGACGGATATCTACTCAACCCATAACTACGAGCAGAATCCCCAGCGCTTGCAGGAGCAGATATATAAGGATGGCAAGTGGTATCAGGTGCCTCACGGACCTATCGACCTGTATTGGACCAATGTGGGCTACAACCGTCCTACGGATGTGAACCGCTACGACTATCCCCGCTATACCGAACCTACCATGCCATACATCCTGGATGAGTTTGGCGGCATCAAGTGGGTGAAGGGTCAGGACAAGGCCACTGGCAACAGCAACGCTTCTTGGGGTTATGGCGAGCCTCCTCATTCCTTGGAGGAGTTCTATGCCCGTCTGGAAGGACAGGTGGATGCGCTCATGAACATCTCTGAGAATGTATGGGGTTACTGCTATACCCAGCTTACCGATGTAGAGCAGGAGCAGAACGGTATCTATTTCTATGACCGCTCCGCCAAGTTCGATATGGCAAGAATCAAGGCTATCTTCTCGAAGAAACCAGCCAATAGTAAATAGCCCCCCAGCCCCCTTTTGGGGGAGGGGAAGTCTAATTCAAAATTTATAAATTCAAAATTCAAAATTGGTTTGTCGTTTTCGCTAACCGTTAACTGTTCAATGATTAATAATTATAGAAGATTTTTACTCCCCCTAAGGGGGGGATGGGTGGTCCTGCTATTTGCGGTTCTAACTGCAAATGCAGGTGATCTTACCAGATATTGTAACCCTCTGCTGGGTACCGCTACCCTGTGGACACCAGAGGATTTGGGCTATACCCGTACAGAAGTGAAACGTGCCTGGGGAGCCGAGACCTTCCCCGGCGCTTCCGTTCCCAATGCTATGGTGCAATGTACACCCGTTACCATGTACCATAGTGGTAGCGGCTATCAGTACGAGGACCATCAGATCTATGGCTTTGCCCACTCTAGCAAGGGCCATTGGGATCAGTTGCACATCCCCATGCTGCCAGTAACCGGCCGCTTCTATCCCTACAACTACTGCTCGTGGTTCAGTCATGAGCAGGAAGAGGCGCACCCCGGATACTATAGTGTGTTCCTGCAACGTTACAATGTGAAGGCAGAACTGACCACCACCCTGCGTTGTGCCTACCACCGCTATACCTTCCGTCCCGAGGATGAGAAGCGCCTGCTGGTGGACATCACCAAGAACAACGCTCATCCCCGTCGTTGGCGTATAGAGAAGGCCACGGCCGCTAACGCCTTTCAGGGTTTTCAGGACGGGCACGGACGCATGTATTTCTATGCTACTGCTAACTTGCCCGTAAAAAGTGTCCAGTTAGAGACTGCCAAGAAGCAGACCATCGCCATTGTAGATTTCGAGAACAACAAGGGTGCCACTCCTCTGGAACTGAAGATTGGTTTCAGTTTCGTCAGCATAGAGAATGCCAAGGAGAATCTGGAGGCAGAAATGCCCAACCTCAGTTTCGCCGATGTCCGTCAGAAGGCTGATGAGACTTGGGAAAACATCTTCTCGCATATTCAGGTGGAGGGCGGCACAGAACGTCAGAAAGGTCTCCTCTATAGTACCCTCTACCGTGCCTTCTTGTGGCCTGTGCTGCGCAGCGATGTTAATGGCGAGTATCTGGATGCCCGTAATCAGGTGGTCAAGGGCGACTTCCGCTACTATACCGACCCTTCCTTCTGGGATACTTATCGCAACAAGCTGCAACTCTTGGCGATGATAACGCCCGATGTGGCCTGCGACATCGTCAAGTCCTGCATGGACCGCGGCGAGAAGCATGGTGGCTATATGCCTACTTTCTTCCACGGCGACCACGCCTGTACCATGGTGGTAGGTATGTGGCAGCGTGGTATTCAGGATTTCGACTTGGAGCGTGCCTACCGTCTTATCCTCAAGAACGCCACCGTGCCAGGCCGTGGCGGACGTCCCTATCTGGACGAATACATCCAACGCGGCTGGATAGCCGAGAAGGACACCACCAATGTGCCTACCGAGGACGAGTACAAGGCAGCCGTTACCAAGACACAGGAGTACGCCTATGATGATTATGTGGTAGCCCAGGTAGCAAAGATTTTGGGTGATAAGCAGAACTACAAACTCTTGATGCAACGCTCAAGCAACTACAAGAACCTCTTCGACCCCAGCACGGGCTTCTGGCGCGGCAGGGTAGAGAGCGGTGAGTGGGTAAAGGATTTCGACCCTTATTATCCTTACTATGCCTATATGTATCGCGAGGCCAACGCTTGGCAGAGCCTCTTCTTTGCGCCTCATGACCCGCAGGGAATGGTAGCACTCTATCCCAGCAAAGAGGCTGTAGAGGCTAAATTGGACAGCATGTTCACCGAACCTTGGCGCGGATATGAAGCTTGGAATATGACGGGCTTCATGGGCAATTACTGTCATGGCAACCAACCCGACCATAGCGTTCCCTATACCTATTACTTTATAGACAAACAGGAGAAGGCTCAGCGCATCCTGAACGAGCTGCTGGATAAGTACTACGATATGGGCGAGGATCATCTGGCATACGCCGGAATGGATGATGCGGGCGAGACTTCCTCATGGTACGTCCTGAATGCCATAGGTCTCTATACCTATTCTCCTGCCGACCCAGAGTACATCGTTACCGTTCCTCTCTTCCCCAAGGTTCGCTTTACGATGGGTGACGGCCGTAGTGTTACCATCCAGCGTCAGGGCAACGGCGAGAAGATTCAGCGAATCCTTTGCGGAAAGAAAGCCTTGAAGGGTTGGTTCATTAACCACAATGATATGTTGAAAGCCGGAGAACTGACCATCGTAACAGAATAAAGAACTCACTTCTTATAATCCCCAAAGATGTGCTTGGAGAAATACCAGGCACATCTTTTTGTTTTTTCTTAGAATGCTAAATTTCTTTAAATATTCATGGCGATAGATTAGCTTTTCAAACAAATCAACTACCTTTGTTCTCACAAAACACATAACACACATTTAATTAATAATGAACTGGTTCAGATTTTATGCAAAACGTGCGGCGCTGATGTTGGTTGCGCTGCCGATGGTTTACAATGTCAACGCAGAAAGTAAATATTGCCTGTCATACGATGATTTTATGGCTGACAATTGGATAGAAATCCCTGATGTTTCTTGGACAGAGCGCAATCTAAGTGCCAAATTCTGGTGGGGAGGTAGCGACTATAAACTGAAGACTGATGACTCTGAGCTCGAGAAGATACTGAACAAGAAGGCCTTCGCCGTAATGAAGGATAGTACTTTGCTTATTAATACGAATAAGATGGCTCTTAACGGATATCTTCTTGGTAAAGGCTATACCGAAGCTAGACGCATTAGAAAAGGTAAACTGTTCTTTGTGAGCGCTCCAACTGACGGGGAATCCCAAGTGGCTACAGCGCAGTTTTGGGGAGGAATGGCTGCAGCTGCTATGGTTCGTGAAAAACAGATAAAGAATCCCTTATGCTATATAGTCAGCCACGGTCCACTTGATAAAAATGGCCACATTAGTGTTAGGCTTGTGAATGACACGCAGATGGGACTTTGGCTAATCAATCAGCAGGATTTGTACAATCTGTATATGTCGGAGAAGAAGGAGTCAAAGCGACTACGTGCTTCTCACATCGTACCCATTTTGGAGCAAGCCGGCATACTCCCAGAAGGAAAGAGTTTTTAAGACAGAATAAGAGATATCCAGTTCGCGCCAAACCACGTTGGGAGATTCCGCGATATTCAATCTTATCCTTAAGTTCTTCACCAGGATGTGCGGGATAAAAAGACTTCAAGTTGTTAGCTATCATCTTGTTTCCTACTCCTTCTAAATGTACCATAATGTAATCATACGTTTAATTATGTATTATGATGCGAAATACACATTAAACACGATATTCGCAAATTTGCGAACACTTTTCTTCAGTTTTTAGGTGTATTCCCTGTTCGTTACTTAAAGATATTTGGATATTAGCTTATCTATCATTTCTCCTCGTAGACCACGCTTTATGATTTTGCCGTCGGGAGCAAAGAGGATGATTTCTGGGATGCTAGAGATGCTGTAAATATCGGTGGCAATCTCCTGCGAGTTGATAATTTGAGGGTAGGGAACCTTCTCTTCTTTTATGGCTTTCAGCGTGTCTTTAGGCTTATCCCATACTGCTATGCCAAGCACCTGAAGACCTTTTTCTTTGTATTTGTTGTATGTGTCGATAAGATTGGGAATCTCACCACGACAGGGGCCGCACCATGAAGCCCAGAAGTC
>DLBF01000189.1 GCA_002494215.1 Prevotellaceae bacterium UBA7028 | reverse complement strand
CGAGCCTACCAACGACCTCGACCTAGATACCGTACAATGGTTGGAGCAGTATCTGAGCGAATTTGAGCACACGGTACTGGTGGTAAGTCACGACCGTCACTTCCTCGACTGCGTTTGTACGCACACCGTCGACATCGACTTCGGCAAGGTAACCATGTTTGCCGGTAACTATAGCTTCTGGTACCAGAGTAGCCAGTTGGCTCTGCGTCAGGCTCAGAACCAAAAGGCTAAGGCTGAGGAGAAGAGAAAGGAGCTGGAGGAATTCATCCGCCGATTCTCTGCCAATGTGGCAAAGAGTAAGCAAACAACAAGCCGCAAGAAGATGCTGGAGAAGCTTAACGTGGAGGAGATCAAGCCCTCAACCAGAAAGTATCCCGGCATTATCTTCCAGATGGAGCGTGAGCCAGGCAACCAGATTCTGGAGGTTGAAGGACTTAAGGCTACGATGGACGACGGAACAGTTCTGTTCGATAATGTCAGCTTCACCATCGAGAAGGGCGACAAGGTGGTATTCCTGAGTCACGACCCCCGTGCCATGACAGCCCTCTTCGAGATTATAAACGGCAACCGCGAGGCTCAGGCAGGAACCTATAACTGGGGCGTTACCATCACAACTGCCTACCTGCCACTCGACAATACAGAATTCTTCCAGAGCGAACTGAACCTGGTTGACTGGCTGGGACAGTTCGGCGAAGGCAACGAGGTATATTTCAAGCAGTTCCTGGGAAGAATGCTCTTCAGCGGCGAAGAGGTGCTGAAGAAGGTGAACGTTTTGTCCGGAGGCGAGAAAATGCGTTGTATGATTGCCCGTATGCAACTCAAGAATGCCAACTGTCTGATTCTGGACACTCCCACCAACCATCTGGACCTGGAGAGTATTCAGGCCTTCAACAACAATCTGAAGCTCTTCAAGGGCAACATCCTCTTCAGCAGCCACGACCACGAGTTCATACAGACTGTTGCCACACGTATCATCGAACTTACGCCCAATGGCATCATCGACAAGCTGATGGATTACGACGAGTACATCAGCAGCGAGGCCATCAAGGAGCAGAAGGAAAGAATGTATTCAGTATAAACTGACAGAATGACACTTGGCACACTTTTTGTATTAAGATTGTCAGGACAAACAGTTAAAGAAATATGAGCGAAGAATTGAAAAACGAAGAACAGAAAGAGCAGAAGGAGAGTCAGGAGACTCAGGAGACCGTAAATGCTCAGGCTGAAACAGATACTGAAAAAGAAGCTGGTCAGGATACAGAAAAGGAACTCACCATAGAGGAACAGCTGGATGCTGCAAAGAAGGAGATAGAGGAACTTAACGACAAGTTGCTCCGCAAAATTGCAGAATTCGACAACTACCGCAAACGCACGCTCAAGGAGAAGACAGAACTGATTCTGAACGGCGGAGAGAAAACCATCGTCTCTATCCTACCAGTTATAGATGATATGGAACGCGCACTCAAGAATATGAAGAACGCAGACGATGTAGCTGCCGTGCTGGAGGGCGTAGAACTTATCTACAAGAAGTTTATGGACATCCTGGGCAAGCAAGGCGTAAGCGTAATCGAGACGAAGGATGCCGACTTCGACGTTGACATTCACGAGGCCATTGCGCAACTACCCGCTCCCACAGAAGAACTCAAGGGCAAGGTAATGGATTGCACACTTACCGGCTATAAGCTGAACGACAAGGTAATCCGCCACGCTCAGGTTGTAGTAGGACTGTAACACAAATTCAAAATTCAAAATTCAAAATTCAAAAACAACCCCAACAACCGAGCAAATGTGATTATCATGGAAATCGAAGGGTAATTATGAATTATGAATTAAAAATTATGAATTGAAATAATTATGGCAGAAAAAAGAGATTATTACGAGGTCTTAGGCGTATCGAAAAACGCCTCTGATGCAGAAATAAAATCCGCATACAAGAAAATGGCCATCAAGTATCACCCCGACCGTAATCCGGGTGACAAGGAGGCTGAGGAGAAATTCAAGGAAGCGGCTGAAGCATACGACGTACTGCGCGACCCACAGAAACGCCAGCGGTACGACCAGTTCGGATTTGCCGGAATGGGCGGACAAGGCGGTTTTAGCGGATCCAGCATGAACATGGATGACATATTCTCGATGTTCGGAGACATTTTCGGCGGCAGAGGAGGATTCGGAGGCTTTGAAGGCTTTAGCGGTTTTGGAGGCTTCGGCGGGGGAGGTAATGCCGGACACAAGACATACAAGGGTGCCGACTTGCGCCTGAAGGTGCGTCTGACCCTGGAGGAAGTATCCACAGGCGTCACCAAGAAATTCAAGGTACGCAAGAACGTTACCTGTACGGCTTGTAATGGTACAGGAAGTGCCGACGGAAAGAAGGAAACCTGCTCGCAATGTAAGGGAAGCGGTGTGGTTTACAAGACCATCAACTCGATGTTCGGACGTATGCAGACACAGACGGTATGCCCCTCTTGTAACGGAACAGGAAGTACCATCAAAAATAAATGTCCCAAATGTAATGGCGAAGGCGTAGTAAACGGCGAAGAGATTATCGAAGTAGCTATCCCTGCAGGCGTTGACGACGGCATGGTGGTAACTGCCAGCGGAAAAGGACATGCAGGAAAACAGAACGGCGTGCCCGGAGATATTCAGGTGTTCATAGAGGTTGAGCCTCACAAGGAGCTTATCCGAAACGGACAGAACCTGGAATACAACCTGCTGCTTGACGTTCCCACAGCTGTCCTTGGAGGCTCGGCTGAGATTCCTACCATAGACGGCAAGGTTAAGATAAAGATTGAGCCAGGGACACAGCCCGGCAAGATTATGCGTCTGCGCGGAAAGGGCCTGCCTGCCGTATCAGGCTATGGTTACGGATATGGCGACCTGATTGTTAATATCGGCGTCTATGTGCCCCGCACCCTGAGCAAGGAGGAAAAAGAAATGTTCGAGAAGATGCGAGAAAGCGAGAACATGCGTCCGAAAGCCGAAGAGAAAGAAAGTTTCTTCAGGAAATTTAAAAAGATGTTTGAATGACCTATCAGGAAGCAACAACATACCTGTTTACTGCCGCCCCGTTATTCCAGAATATCGGGGCGGGTGCATATAAGGAAGGATTAAGCAATACACATTTGCTTGACGAACACTTTGGGCATCCCCACGAGAAGTTCCGTACCATACACGTCGGAGGAACAAACGGCAAAGGTAGCACCAGCCATACGCTGGCAGCCATCCTGCAGTCGCAAGGCTATCGCGTAGGCCTCTATACCAGCCCACACCTGGTGGATTTCCGCGAGAGAATACGCGTGAACGGCGTAATGATTCCAGAAAAAAGAGTCATCAGCTTTGTCGAGCAGGAACGTTCCTTTTTCGAACCCTTGCACCCATCGTTCTTCGAACTGGCAACAGCTCTGGCATTCCAGTATTTTGCCGAGCAGAAAGTTGACGTAGCCGTAATCGAAGTGGGATTAGGCGGACGACTCGACTGCACCAACATCATACACCCCGACCTCTCCATCATCACGAACATCAGTTTCGATCACATCCAGTTCCTGGGCAACACACTTCCCAAGATTGCCTCTGAAAAAGCTGGCATAATAAAGCAAGGTGTTCCCGCCATTATAGGCGAAGCAGGCGAGGAGGATGTAAGAACGGTATTCGAACAGGAAGCAGAAAAGGTAGGCACCAGACTTATCTTTGCCGAGGAGGAAAAGGAGCTAATCAGTTACACCTACTCCCCTACCCAAGGATACACATACCAGACAAAGACATACGGCGAGCTGCATGGCCAGCTTAGCGGATTCTGCCAGGAGAAGAACACCCGCACCATACTGGCCGCTGTGAACGAGCTTAACAAAATAAGTTATGGCATCAGCACAGCATCCGTAGCAAAAGGTATGAGCCAGGTATGCCAACTGACAGGCCTAATGGGAAGATGGCAAACCATAAGCACCAACCCGCTCACTATCTGCGATACCGGCCACAACGTGGGCGGTATGCAATACATCACCAAGCAACTGAAGGAAACACCACACCAGCGCCTACATATTATAATAGGTATGGTGAACGACAAGGACGTAAACACCGTCCTTTCCATGCTGCCCAAGGATGCCGTTTATTATTTCACACAAGCCTCAGTAAAAAGAGCCATGCCAGTAGAGGAATTCGCACAAAAAGCTGAAAAACATGATCTGCACGGAAACAGTTACGCAAATGTTGAACTGGCATATCGCGCAGCTAAGCAAAATGCGGAGAAAAACGACCTGATTTTCGTTGGCGGCAGCACATTTATTGTAGCGGACATGCTAAATAACATACTTTGATGCAGTTTTCATCGTTAATGTGACTTAAAAAACGTCCATTGATTTTGTTTTTTGATAAAAACTTTGTAAGTTTGCATATACATTTATCAAAAATTAATCTTCAAGACCAATGGACAAAGAATTAATTTCCGGATTAAAAAGAGAAGACTTTCAAGCTGTTGTTCAGGGCAAGCAGACAGATTTGTATACCTTGACCAACAGCAACGGAATGGAAGTAAGCATAACCAATTACGGCGGTGCTCTTGTGGCCATCATGGTTCCTGACAAGGAAGGCAAGATGGCCAATATTATACAAGGTCATGACAGCATAAAAGGCGTAATGGAAAGTCCAGAACCTTTCCTCAGTACACTCATTGGCCGCTATGGCAACCGTATCTGCAAGGGGAAGTTCATTATGAACGGGAAGGAATACAACCTGGCCGTAAATAATGGCCCCAACCACTTGCACGGAGGTCCTACTGGTTTCCATGCACGTGTATGGGATGCCGAGCAGATAAACGATAGCGAGCTGGTTCTCCGCTATGTTTCAGCCTACTACGAGGAAGGCTTCCCTGGCGAGTTGAAAATGGCTGTCAAGTACAGCCTCAGCGAAGACAACGAGCTTATCATTGACTATCGCGGCAACACCAACAAGAAGACTGTTGTGAACATGACAAGCCACGGCTTCTTCTCTCTGGCAGGTATTGCCAACCCCACCCCAGAAGCATTAAACAACGTATTACAGATTAATGCTGATTTCTATCTTCCTATTGACGAAACAAGTATTCCTACAGGCGAAATCCTGAAGGTTGCAGGCACACCCTTTGATTTCCGCGAGCCACATACCGTAGGCGAACGTATAGCTGCAGACGACGAGCAGATAAAGAATGGTACAGGTTATGACCATTGCTACGTACTGAACAAGCGTGAGCCAGGCGAACTCTCATACGCCGTGAAATGCGTAGAGCCTAATAGCGGACGCTGCCTGGAGATGTGGACCACAGAACCTGGTGTTCAGTTCTATAGCAGTAACTGGCACAGCGGACTTGTAGGTACACATGGTACCGTTTACGGCAAGTACAGCGCTCTCTGTTTCGAGGCACAGCACTTCCCCGACAGTCCTAACCACGCATATTTCCCCAGCTGTATCCTTAAGCCTGGAGAAGTATATCAGCAGAAGACTGTCTATAAATTCAGCGTTGAGAAATAATAAAAATAAAATCATTAAAAATAATTTAAACTAAAACAAAAAAATGGCACAAAAATCAAAACAGTGGGCTGCGATTATAATGATGATCGCCCTCTTCGCTATGATTGCATTCGTGACAAACCTTTGCTCACCTATGGCAGTTATTGTACAGAACCAGTTCGGAGCATCTGAGCTCCAGTCACAGATTGGTAATTACGCAAACTTCATCGCATACCTCGTAATGGGTATCCCAAGCGGTATGCTTATCGTAAAGTATGGCTACAAGAAAACTGCCATCATGGCCCTCATCGTAGGTATCATCGGTATGGCTCTGGAGTTGCTCTCAGGTACTATGGAGAGCATGTGGGTTTACCTTGCAGGTGCCTTCATCAGCGGTTTCTGTATGTGTATGCTCAACTGCGTTGTTAACCCTCTGCTGAACCTTCTTGGTGGTGGTGGCAACACAGGTAACCAGTTGATTCAGATTGGTGGTGCATTCAACTCTTGCGCAGCCGTTGCAGTTTACATCATCCTTGGTGCTCTTATTGGCGAGGTAACAAAGGATACAGCTATTACCGATGCTGCTCCCGCTATGTTCATCGCCCTGGCTATCTTCCTGCTGGCCCTGTTCGTAATGTTCCTTACAAAGATCGAGGAGCCCGCTCAGGAGCCTGTTAAGATGGAGCTTATCAAGGGTGCTCTTAGCTTCCGCCACTTCGCACTCGGCGCTTTGGCTATCTTCCTGTATATGAGCGTAGAGGTAGGTACTCCTACTTATATGATTAAATACTTGATTACTGACTGTGGTGTTGCTGCTGGTACAGCTTCTCTGATTGCAGCTGTTTACTGGTTTGCAATGTTCATCGGACGTTCTGTAGGCGGTTCTATCGGTGGTAAGGTTAGCAGCCGCACAATGGTTAGCACAACAGCCGCTGCTGCCGTTGCCCTGATTGCCTTCGGTATGTTCGCTCCCGAGACCATGACAGCAAATGTTCCTGGTGTTGACTGGGCAAACCTGAACGTAATATGGACTGAAGTTCCTGTTGGTGTAGCTGCATTCATCTGTGTAGGTCTCTGCACATCTGTAATGTGGGGCGGTATCTTCAACATGGCCGTAGAAGGTCTGGGCAAGTACACAGCTGCCGCTTCAGGTATCTTCATGACAATGGTATTCGGTTGCGCCGTAATGGTTGCAGTTCAGGCTTGGGTTGTTGACATTACCGGCAGCTACCTGACAAGCTACTTTGTACCTCTGGCATGTGCAGCTTATATCCTGTTCTATGCCCTGATCGGTTCAAAAGTCAGCAAGAGTGCTGAATAATAGTTTTTTTAACCTAATTAAAGACAAACGACATGAGATTAACAATTGATGATGTAAGAAGCCGTTTCATCAAGCATTTCGATGGAACAACAGGCTCAGTATATGCTTCTCCCGGACGTATCAACCTGATTGGTGAACATACAGACTATAACAATGGTTTTGTATTCCCCGGCGCTGTAGAGCAGGGTATCATTGCAGAGATTAAGCCCAACGGAACTCGTAATGTTCGCGCTTACTCTATCGACCTGAAGGACTATACTGAGTTCTCTCTCGATGACGAGAACGGACCTAAGGCATCATGGGCTCGCTACATCTTCGGTGTATGCCGCGAGATGATGGCATTGGGTGTTCCTGTAGGTGGTTTCAATACAGCTTTCGCTGGTGACGTTCCCCTGGGTGCTGGTATGTCTTCAAGCGCAGCTTTGGAGAGCACATACGCTTTCGCGCTGAACGATATCTGGGGCGACAACAAGATCGAGAAGATGGAACTGGCAAAGGTAGGCCAGCGTACCGAGCATAAGTACGTAGGCGTTAACTGCGGTATCATGGACCAGGCCATTAGCGTACTGGGCAAGAAAGGAGCTTTGCTTCGCCTTGACTGCCGCAGCGGCGAGTATGAATACTTCCCCTGGAATCCAAAGGGATACCAGCTCATCCTTGTTAACAGCTGCGTAAAGCATGAGTTGAAGGGTTCTCCCTACAACGAGCGCCGTATGCAATGCGAGCATGTAGCAGAAGTCATCAGCAAGAATCACCCCGAGGTGAAGAGCCTGCGCGATGCCAACTACGACATGCTGGAGGAGGTGAAGAGCCAGATTACCGAGGACGAATACAAGCGTGCACGCTACGTCATTGGTGAGGTTGTTCGCGTGCTGACCGTCTGCGATGCTCTGCAGAAGGACGACTACGAGACCGTAGGTAAGATGATGTACGAGACACACTATGGTCTGAGCAAGGAGTATGAGGTAAGCTGCGAAGAGCTCGACTTCCTGAACGAGATTGCTAAGGAAGAGGGCGTAACCGGTTCACGTATCATGGGCGGCGG
>DLBF01000187.1:1049-3550 GCA_002494215.1 Prevotellaceae bacterium UBA7028 | reverse complement strand
GGGACTGGGCTATTACAGTAGGGCTCGTAATCTGCATAAGGCGGCTCAACAGATTGCATCCCTGGCTACCTTCCCCTCTGATTATAAGGATATTTTGTCCTTGCCGGGTGTAGGGCCTTATACGGCGGCTGCCATTGCCAGCTTTGCATTTGATCAGCCTTATGCGGTATTGGATGGCAATGTATTTCGTGTGTTGTCAAGATATTTTGCTATAGAAACACCCATTGATTCTACTGAGGGGAAGAAGGAATTCACGGCTTTAGCCAATGAACTATTGGATAAGAAGCGCCCTTCCCTCTATAATCAGGCCATCATGGACTTTGGTGCGATGGTCTGTAAACCTTCTGGTGCAGAGTGCGATGGCTGTCCTCTTTCTGACACCTGTCTGGCTTTCGCGCAAGAGCGTGTGCAGCAGCTTCCTGTCAAGGGCAAGAAAATGGTTCAGAGAGTCCGCCACTTTTCCTATGTTTATGTCTGCACGTCTAAGGGTGAGGTGTTGATTAACCGTCGTGAATCTGCAGATATATGGAAGGGACTTTACCAGTTTCCTTTGATAGAAACACCTGAGGAATTTTCTTTAACTTCCTTGCAGCAACAGTTCCCTGTTGGCCGCTGGAGTCTTCTCAAGCAAGGTTTTGTTCATCAGCTGACCCACCAGCGTTTGGAGGTAAACTTCTATAAATTAGAACTCCCTTACCAAGATAGTTCCTTGCAGGGAATCTGGGTAAGGGAGTCTGAACTGCAGAACTACGCCATGCCTCAGCTCCTTGTTAAGCTGCTGGCGTATCTCCGTTAGTATTTTTGTCTTTCGGCTTAGCCTAAAACTGCGTCTGCCAATGCCTCGAGGGCGGGAAGGTCTGCCTGCTTCATGGATGAGCGGATGGTAACGGCAGGTTCAACAATGTTGACGTTCTTCATCTGTTCCAGGATGGCCCGCATGGCCCTGCCAGCAGAAGGAGCCCAAGTGCCGTTCTCCAGAATACCTACGGTACGGTTCTGGTAGGTCTTAAGCTTCAGCTTCCAGAGGAACATGTGCATGGGTGGGAAGACATCGCCATCGTATGAAGATGCGCAAACCACCAACTTGTTCATGCGGAAGGCATCCTCGATAACTTCTGCCATGTCATCACGACAGAGGTCTGCAACGACAACCTTCTTGGCTCCCTTGGCCTGCAGAATCTCGGCTAACTTTTCTGCTGCCTTTTTGGTGTTGCCGTGGATGGAGGCATGTGCTACCAGCACACCCTCTGTTTCTGTGCCGTAACTGCTCCATATGGTGTAGAGGCGCAGGGCTTCAGCCAACTGCTCACCTTCCAGGGCAGGTCCGTGCAAGGGGCAGATGGTCTGTATGTCAAGGGCGGAAGCTTTCTTCAGCAGTGTTGTGACAGGTCCGCCGTACTTGCCGCAGATGTTGAAGTAGTAGCGTCGTGCCTCGCAGGCCCAGTCGTCGGGGTCAGCATCCTTAACGCCGAACTTTCCGAAGCCATCGGCCGAGAAGAGTATCTTCTCCTCAGGGCAATAGGTAACGATTACCTCGGGCCAATGAATCATAGGCGCAGCTATGAACTGCAGGTTGCGTGAACCCAGACTCAGCGTGTCTCCCTCCTTTACTGCCATGGTGGGGCCAAAATCAGTACCTTCGTTGAACTGTCCCATAAAGGCAAGGGCTTTCTCGGAAGCTACGATGGTAGCAGTGGGATATGCCTGACGGAAGGCTTTGAGCGAACCTGAATGGTCGGGCTCCATATGCTGAACTATCAGGTAGTCTGGTGTTCTGCCATTGAGAGCGGCAGAGAGATTCTGCAACCATTCCTCTGTCTTGCGAGGGTCAACACTATCCATTACGGCAATCTTCTCGTCAAGAATCAGATAGCTATTATAGCACATGCCTTCTGGGGTTACATACTGACTCTCAAAGAGGTTCATCTCTGCATCATCGCAGCCAATGTATTTGATGTTAGCGTTCATATATTATATATAATGTTTTTGAGATTTCTTTTTTTTCTATTTGCAAAGATAATTATAAAACCCGAATTCTGATGAATGCTGTAATGTATTTTTGTTATAATTCATAAAATGGCATCAAATGTAGGGATTTACTCTTGGCTATTTGGTTATAATGTGATACTTTTGCATCATAAACTAAATGAAATGTGTATGAGGAAATTATATTTTTTGCTACTGCCGTTGTTGTTTCTTGGCAGTTCATGTATCCACAAGAGTTCAGATGGAAGTAATTCTGCAGACAATGAAGATCAGCAGGTTCCTATAAGAGTTAAGACGGAGGTTGTCGCTTCTTCATCAGGTGAAGGAATCCAGACATACGTAGGTGTTGTAGAGGAGAGTGAAGCCACTGCGGTAAGTTTTACCAGCATGGGTGTGGTGAAGCGTGTGTTGGTGAAGGAAGGTCAGACTGTAGCCAAAGGACAGCTTATCGCTGAGATGGACGATACGCAGGCTCGTAACATGCTGTCTGGTGCCGAGGCACAGATGACGCAGGC
>DLBF01000187.1:0-978 GCA_002494215.1 Prevotellaceae bacterium UBA7028 | reverse complement strand
GCGCTATGGCATGCTGCACGAGAACGGCTCGCTCCCTGAAGTCAAGTGGGTGGAGATACAGAGTAAGGTGGCTCAGGCAAAGTCGCAGCTGGAACTGGCCAAGAAGAATCTGACCGACTGCCGACTGACAGCTCCTGTAAGCGGTATCGTAGGTAAAAAACAGGTTGCTGCAGGTGAGACTGCCCTGCCATCACAGGCTGTAGTTAGCATCCTGAATATAAATAAAGTAAAGATTAAGGTTGCCATTCCTGAGGCAGAAATCAGTGGTATAGCCACCAACACCCCTTCCCGTATAAAGGTTGATGCCATAGATCGGCAGTTTAATGGTGGACTGATAGAGAAAGGTGTCGAGGCAGATGCCCTGACACATACATACGACATTCGTATAAACGTAACTAATACAGGTCATCAGTTGCTGCCTGGCATGGTGGCATCTGTTACCTTTTCTCCTGCAAAAGAGATGGCAGAAGGGGTGGAACAACTGACACTCCCTGTAACATCTGTTCAGAAGAAAGCCAGCGGTAAGCTGTTTGTGTGGGTGGTTGACAAGGACAACAAGGCTCACCGTACGGATGTGTCAATTGGTCATACCATGGGTAACAGGGTTGCCATTACATCCGGCATCCGTGCCAACCAGCTTGTTGTTATCGAAGGATATCAGAAGCTGAGCGAGGGTACAAAGGTTATCTTTTAGTTGACAGTTTATAGTTAGGAATTATGCAGACTAAAATGCAGAAATGGCTGGCATGGCCATTAGAACATTACCCTATATCCCTGCTCATCATCGGTATTCTGTTTGTGTTAGGCATTAAGGGTATGTACGAGATGCCAAAGGATGAGTTCCCGCAGGTTACTATCCGTCAGGGAGTCGTAGCGGCGATATATCCTGGTGCTACAAGCGAGGAGGTCGAGCAGCAGGTTGCCCGTCCGCTCGAGCGTTATCTTTTCACATTCGGCGAGGTGAACCGTGTAAAGACC
>DLBF01000100.1:12284-13445 GCA_002494215.1 Prevotellaceae bacterium UBA7028 | reverse complement strand
GACTTCCTCTACAAGGCTGGCGTTGCCTGCATCTTTGGCCCAGGTACTCCCATTCCGTACTCAGCCATCGAGATGATGAAGATTTTACTTGATAAAGAATAATGGATAAAGTAAGACACATTGACAATCTAGTTATCGGAGCCGGTCCTGCCGGCTCCGTATTTGGTTATTTGGCATTGAAGGCAGGCCTCAACTGTCTTCTGGTAGATTTTGCGACCTTCCCACGCGATAAGATATGCGGTGGCGGCCTTACGCCCAAGGCATGGCGCCTGCTGGACAAGCTGATACCAGGCATCCAGTACGAGTACCACCCTGTTCGTCACATGCGTTTCCAGTTAGACGACGGTCCCTCGTGCGAGTTCGAATCCGAGTTCGAGATACGCATGACCAGCCGCAAGGATTTCGATTATACCCTGTTGCAGAATTATCAGCAGACGGGTGGTGAATTGCTCCAGGACGCATTTTTGAAATTCGAGCAGCTGGCAGACGGCCGTTTCCTCGTTACCATGCGTTCGGGTCTTCAGCTTACCTGCAATTACCTTATTGCAGCAGACGGAGCCAACAGCAGGGTGCGCCGCCAGATGCTGGGCAAGCCCAAGGACCAGATGCTTTTCATGGAAGAGTACGTCCCCAAACAAGGCGCCGAAGAGGCTTTTGTCTTTTTCACACGCCGATTCATTCCAGGTGGCTTCTACAAATTCTCCAGCATAGGACACGACATCTACGGTTACCGTGCCCCCGAGACCAATCGCGAGACGTTCCGTCAGATTCTGAAGGAATTCAACATTCCCGAAACCAAGTTCATGGGTGCCAACATTTCCTTAAATACAGTTCAGTCGCCCGTCCCCAACGTCATTCTCATTGGCGATGCTGGCGGATTTGCCAACAAGATAACGGGCGAGGGCCTCTATGACGCGTTCAAGACGGCCTATAACGCCATACGTGCTATTGTCGAGCACAAGCCATTCTCCGAGACCAACCGTCAGGTCTTCCGCAAGATGAAGGCCGAGGAGAAAGCCTCCCGTTTCTTCTTCGCTCCTAAGGGCTATAAGGTTCTCGAATTTCTACTCAAGCATCCCCGCATCACCAAGTGGATTTTCGACACCAAGATGAAGCGCGAAACATTCAGACCATAGTCTTCCTCTACAAGGCCGGTGTTGC
>DLBF01000100.1:0-12184 GCA_002494215.1 Prevotellaceae bacterium UBA7028 | reverse complement strand
GATGAAGATTCTGCTCGACAAGGAATAAATCTCTCCTTGCAAAGCATGTGTATATTATAAATAAGGTGGGACCTCATTTTCAGGTTCCACCTTATTATATTCCCCCCCCACTGACACCCCATTCCTTTGTTTTTTGATTTTAATACTTTGCTTTTTGGTATATTCCACAGGGGAATTTCTTTCATATCCCTTTTCTTTATAATTTTGTCGACATAATAAAATTTCAGAGTATTATGCGACACCGTATTCTTTCCCGACTGACAGCTTTTCTTTTCTGCTGTGTTCTATCCCTCTCGTATATTCACGGTTGGAATAACCCCATGGTTCTTCCCGGCTTACAGGACCGCAGCCTGGGCGACCCCTACATCATGAAGTACAACGGCTATTATTACCTCTACGTAAGTGCAGGCGACAGGAACATTTATTGCTGGCGCACCAAAGACCTGATGGAATGGTCCACGGCCTACATCTGTTGTACCGACGAGACTACCGCCGTAGCCTATGCCCCGGAGGTTGTCTATTGGAACGGCACCTTCTATATGTGCACATCGCCGCGTGGCGGAGGTCATTACATCCTCACCAGCGACAGTCCTACGGGTCCCTTCGTCCACATGACCGGCAACTTGGGCCGAGACATCGACGGTTCTTTCTTTACCGATGATGATGGCAGGCACTATTTCTATCATGCCAACAACCAGGGTATCCGCGGCTGCACCATGCCCACCAACCTGTCATTCGGCAACGATGTGGATCTGGGCTGCTGTATCACCGGACAATGGACCGAGGGCCCCTGCATGTTCAAACGCAACGGCCTCTACTACCTGCTTTATACCGGCAATCACGTATGGACTAACGGCTACCGCATAGATTACGCTATCAGCCGCAGCGGTGCCCTTTCAGGCTTCACGCCCCAAAGTGAGCAGAATCCCATACTCGTAGATACAGAGACCCCTACCCATAAAGCTCTTGGGCACGGAACCGCCTTTGTAGGCCCTGACCTGGATACCTATTACTTCTGTTATCATAACCTGCAGGACAACAAAGCCCGCCGACTGCTCAACTTCGAACGTATAGCCTGGTGCGGCGACAAACTCATCATGACCGGCCCCACCTGCTGGGAACAGGATGAGCCACTGGTGGCAAGGAACGACTACTTCGAACGTACCGGGCTGGGCAACAATTGGTCTGTCCGTGGCGGCGAATGGAGCGTTAAGGAGAGAAGCTATCTCAGTCAGGCCCTCACCGCAGATACCTGTCAGGCAATCTTCACCCCCTGCTCATATGACAGCTATACCGCAGAATTCACACTACGCTCCCAGGAGAAAGAAAACGGGAAATCAGGCTGCATCTTCTCATACCAGGATTCTGGCAACTACACAGAAGCCCTCATAGATGCCGCTACCAATACCTTTATACTGAACAACTACGTAAACGGAACCGTCAGCCTGACCCGCAGTGTCAGCCTTCCCGCAGATTTTAACCCTACCTGCTGGCATAACGTCCGTGTAGAGAAGAATGCTAAACGGGTCAGAGTATATATCGACGGCATGCGTAAGTACCAGATTAACCTAAGCGAGACGGGCGGACAGATAGGATATGTCACCCACGCCGGCACGGCAGACTTTGCCTACGTGGCCATAAGTCCTTACGTGGATGGCAGCGGTATCCTGGATGTCAGCATCCCCCTTCCCGGCATGATTACAGCCAATCTGTGTACCGAGAAGTCCGATGCCGTCAGAAGCCTTTCCAGCGCCCTCTCCGCAGGTAGTGCCACCCTCATGCGCTGCCCTGCCGGAAGCTATCTGAAGTACTGCGTAAACGTACAAGCCAGCAACGTCTATAATATTGGACTCCGATACAAATCAACCAGCGTCTCACACATCCGCCTGCTTATTGACGGTGAAGACATCACAGGTACAACCGAACTCCCCAACACCCGCTCTGCCCTCAGCGTCCAAACCCTCCAACTCGTGCCCATACCTGCAGGACACCACATACTGACGCTGGAAGTCACAGACGGCAACCCCACCCTGTACGAATACAATATCAAACGCGGCGTAAGGGATTCCCATATCATGAGTGACAGTTTCGATAACGGTTTCAGCCCCGAGTGGGGATACCGGGAGGGCAACTGGACCATTGTCAACGGCCAGTTGGAATCCACCGGCAGATATGGCAAGATGCTTATGGGCGGGTTCGAGGATATCCACCTCACGGACTATACCGTAGAGTGCGATGTCATCTATACCAGTAGCAGCGAGATGAACGGAGGCCTCCTCTTCCGCACCACCAACGCCTCCACAGGCGGAGCCGATGACAACCCCGTTTTGGGCACCGACTTCCTGCAAGGCTATATCTTCCTGGCAGGCACCACCTCCGTAGCCCTGGGTAAGCATAATTTCGGCTGGCAGACACTAGCCACTGCCAACAAGAACATCTCAGCCTCCGCACCCCATCACATGAAGGTAGAAGTAAAGGGAGCCAACATCAAGTGCTACCTGGACGATATGGAGAAGCCGCTCATCAATTATACCGATCCTGTCCCCTTCATCACCGGAAGGGCAGGATTCCGCGCCCATAACTCCAGCATACGGTTCGACAACTTCATCGTTACGCCCGACAAGGATGCCGAGACACCGGTAAAGGGCATTACGGCAGACCCGTCACCCGCACCATCACCCGTAAAAATCTACAATCTGAATGCCCAGCCCGTGTCGCCCACCGGCAAGGACCTGCAAGGCATATATATCGTAAGAGAAGGAGAAAAGAGCCGCAAGGTGTTTTTCCGCAAAAGAAACGTCTGATTAGACTTATAACCGATTTCTATTATTAACAACACAAAAAAAACTGCTATCACTTCCGATGCGAGGGAAGGATAGCAGTTTTATTTTTCTTCCTTTCTAAAGTTGCTTCAACTTGAAGTTGCGCCACAGGACTTTGATGTCGTTTCCGTCATGAATCTGCAGCATCAGGCGTCCGGGAGTACTGCCGATAAGTTCATCCCGGAGATCGGACATAGGCACACCGTTCAACCAAGTCTGCACATGATTGCCCTCTACACGCAGGCGCAGGGTGTTCCACTCGCCTTCCTTCAGGACATTCTCCTTCTCGTCGGGGATGCGCTGCAACCATCCACGGCCGTATGATTCGTAGATGCCGCCCGTGTCGTTGCCCTTGGGAGCCACCTCACACTGCCAGCCATGTACCTTGTTGAATCCCTCTATGAAGGAGTGGAAGAACAGACCGCTGTTGCCGTTGCTGGCCTGCTTGAATTCCAGCGTAAGGTCGAAGTCCTTGTAGTACTTGCGGGTGCAGAGATAGCCGTACTGCTTCTTGTCGCCATTCTCTGTTACCAGGTTGCCGTCGGCATCCACGCTCCACTTGCCATCGCCGAAGGGCTCCCAGCCCGTCAGGTCCTTGCCGTTGAAGAGGCTCTCCGTCTTACCGGCCTTATGGGGAAGAGGACGAATCTTCACGTTCTTGAAGGAGGCGGGGTCGCCATGGTCCTGCAGACAGATAACGCCCTCTGAGGCGAGACCGTACTCGGGTGCATGCGACCACTTGCCGCTGCCCTTACGCTGGAACCAGTCGTCGGTCCATGCCTCGAACTCCAGAATCTTCTTGCCATTCAGCCAGTGCTCCACGTGGCCGTTGTCGAAGACTATCTTCGAACTGTTCCACTCGCCCACGGGATTGACGTGCATCTTGCTGTAGTCAGGCAGGTGCATGGCATAGTCAACGCCCAGCTTCTGCCACTCCTCCAGCTTGGCAGGGGCATTCACCTCCTCCCATCCGGTATTGTCTATCAGCTGATACTCAGGGCCTGTAACATAGGGGACGCTGAAGGCAGGGTTCTCTACCACATGATAGATCATACCGCTGTTGCCGCCGTGCGTCAGCTTCCAGTCCCAGCGAAGTTCGAAGTTGGCAAACTTGCGCTTGGTAACGATGTAGCCCGAGTCGTCGGCACCGGAGCCGCTGGCCTGGATACAACCGTTCACCACTCCCCATCCGTTAGAGAGTTCGGTACCATTGAAGTTACGCCATTCGGAAAGATCCTTGCCATTGAACAGCAGTTCCCATCCCTGCTTTACCTCCTTCTTGGTCAGCACATTATCCTCGGCCTGACAATAAGAGGGGGCTCCGCACATTGCCACTAAGAGCAGCATCAGATTTGTCTTTTTCATTACCTTAAATATTAAAGTTATTGTCCTTTCGACCACAAATTTACAATTTATTTCAGATTAACGACCATGGGAGAAGAAAATTTTCTCCGATTTTTCGGTTCGCATTTGCACAAATTCCTTATATTTGCAGCGACGGATGTTATTAACCTATGATGAAAAGAAACGCTTTACTGCTTTTACTGACGGTCTTGCTACAGCCGGGCATTCACGCCCAAGGATGGCCGTCCGACTATGGCGGCGTCATGCTGCAAGGGTTCTATTGGGACTCCTATTCCCAAACGTCGTGGGCCAAGCTGCAGGCCGAGGCAGACGAGATAGCGCCCTACTTCCAGCTTGTATGGGTGCCCCAGAGCGGATGGTGCAACACAGACTATAACATGATGGGCTACACGCCTGTCTATTACTTCAACCAAAAGAGTTCCTTCGGTTCTGAGGCTCAGTTGCGCAGCATGATTTCCGCCTTCAGGCAGAGGGGAACGGGGGTGATAGCTGATGTGGTTATCAACCACCGCAGCAACATGGGGCAGAACGGCTCGTGGGTGGATTATCCGGCCGAGACCTATAACGGAGAGACCTACCAGATGCTGCCCACCGACATCTGCCGTAATGATGACGGAGGCGCCACTCTGGGATGGGCCAGCGGCAACGGCCTTTCGCTGTCGCAGAACGATGATACAGGCGAGGACTGGCCCGGCTGTCGCGACCTGGACCACAAGAGCCCCAACGTGCAGCGTTGCATCAAGGCCTACCTGAAGTTCCTGCTAGAGGACATCGGATATACGGGTTTCCGCTACGATATGGTGAAGGGCTTCTATGCCTATTTCATAGCCGATTACAACACCTATGCCCAACCCGCCTTCAGCGTGGGCGAATACTGGGACAGCAGCAGCAAGATCAAGGAGTGGGTCAGCAACAGCAAGGGATACGTCTCGGACAAACCCACCAGCGCCGCCTTCGACTTCCAGTTCCGCTTTCGTATGCGCGATGCCATCAACAATCGCGACTGGCGCTGGCTAGGATACGACGAGAAACCCCTTGTGGCCGACAACTACTACAAGCAGTATGCCGTTACCTTTGTCGAGAACCACGACACGGAGAAGCGCGGCAACGGTGATGAGCAGGACCCCATCCGCACAGACACCCTGGCAGCCAATGCCTACCTGCTGGCAATGCCCGGCACACCCTGCATCTTCTATACCCATTGGCGCGATTGCAAGTACGCCCTCAAGCAGATGATTCTGGCACGCCGTCTGGCAGGCATCACCAACACCAGCAGCACGCAACAGAAATACAGCGCTCAGAACTACTACGCCACAGCCACCACGGGCAATGCCGCCACCCTACTCTGCGTGGTGGGCAACTCGCCCCAGAACTATAGCGTAAGCAAGTCGCAATACACCGAGATTCTTTCCGGCAAGGGATTCCGCTATTGCCTCAGCCGCAGTGCCAATACCGTTTGGATGGACATCCCCGACGGCACCTACGAGTCGCCGCTCAATGTTCGGCTGACGGCTGTCAGCAACCTGTCGGGGGCAACCATCGTCTATACGTCGGACGGTTCGGAGCCAACGGCAGAGAGCTCGCAGGTAGCGGACGGCACCATACTGAACATAGAATCATCGTGCACCCTTAGGGCAGGCATCCTGTCGGGCGGCAAGGTCTATGGCATCCAGCAGCGCGACTACCAGATATTCCAGCCCCACGATATCACATTGTATGTTCGTTCCGACATCAGCTGGACGGGCACCTACTTCTATGCCTGGGACAATCAGGACAAGCAGCTCAGTGGCAACTGGCCAGGCAAGCGCGTCACCGTCACCAAGAACATAAACGGCAAGCGGTGGTTCTATCAGACCTACCGCCTTAGCTCGCCCACCCAGTACATCAACTTGGTGGTCAGCGGCTCCTCTGGCAAGCAAACCATAGATATCATGGGCCTCAGGTCCGACAGCTACCTATGCATAACCGGCACCCAAGACAATGGCAAGTACATAGTGGAAGACCAGACGGCAGAAACAGAAACGGGCATTGGGGCAATTCAAAATTCAAAATTCAAAATTCAAAATGGAGGGGAGGTTTACGACCTCAGTGGACGAAAAATCAACGCGGCAGCAAATTCTTCACTCTTCATTCTTCATTCTTCATTAAAAGAAAACGGCGTTTTCGTAGTGAACGGAAAGAAGTTCCTTCAAAGCAAATAATCGCCCAAACATTTGGCGGATTCAGGCAAAAGACATACTTTTGCCCCAGAAAATCATAATTCAACCACAGTTTTTTTAAACAAAACAGACGGCAGGGAGGAGTATGCCCTAACGTCCCGCGTTCTTTAATTTTGTGATTGTATTATGAGAAAACGTAATTCTTATCGTGTGTGCCGTTGCACACCTGGTGAAGGCGTCGTGCAGTTAGACACCAAGCTGCTACGCCAAATCGTAAATTACAGAATCCATTCCATTCGCTGCGCACAGAACAGCCGCATGAAGTACCATTGGGGCCTTCATCTGGGTCAGCTCTGCGCCACATCGGGCCATCCATGGTGGGCCATCAAGGTCTGGCAGTTCACGCTCAGGCTGATGTGCTGGAAGGACTACGAAGACTGGATCTACGTCCCCGTCAACCCCGACTACGTCAGGATAGACAGTGTGCTCTCCGAACCCGAGAGTCTGGATTTAGGTCGCCGTATCGACAATCTCTGGCGAGAGATGGGCCATCCCGAATGTGCAGTAATGGAAAGGTACGCCCAGTGCGAGTACGACTTCTTCTGGGCAGACAAATACGACTATTGTCGTGTGGAAGACGAAGAGTTCATAGCCGAGATGGAGGACTATGAAAGACAACAAGAAACAGACGCCCTGTTCCGCGAAGGACAGGGCGTCTGCTGACTTACCTCGTTAGCGGCTGCAAAAGTACAACTTATTTCTGACATTGTGCATGCAGAATCGGAAAAAATACTTTCGCAATACTCAACTCAAAGTTTATTCTTCATTCTTCACTCTTCATTCTTCATTTTTTCTACCTTTGCCCCAGGATATTACCGACAAAAGCACTGAACACAGAACACCTATGACAACATCAGACGAAGAATATGAGGCTCTTGCAAGTCTCGGCATACCAAAGACGAGAATCAGTTACGCAGATTTTGAAGAACTCCTGATGAAAGCCCCCTCAGACCTGCCCCTTGCCCTTGAGCAGATGCAGAATAAGGAGGTTATCACCATCGACGGATTCAAGAAAGAGTTCAAGCCGTTTCTTGGAGGCGTCAGCACCCGCCAGGGACAGTTCCGGACTGTCTTCACCCACCATTTTATAGAGCAGCTCCGTATGGTTCTCGCCTACTTCGATGCCGCAAGGGGTGACAACAGCTTCAGCAATGCCATTCTGGAATGTATCTTCACGGAGATTCGCAACATTAGCAAAGCCCCCATCCGTAACTCCCACCCCACTACCCATCCTAAGGTCCGTTACGTTATGCCCCTGGCAATCAATTTCACCTTCCACCTGGATTTACAAGCCCTCACCCTCCTTACTATCTGCACGTAAGAAAGAGCATTCTACAGCCTATTCCCTAATCTACTCACTCGCCCATTGCGAGTGAGTATCCCTTCAGCATCGATAGCCAATCCTGCTGCGTAGTGCCGTTCTCCACGATGGCCATGGCCATGCCTATCATCAGCCATTGTGCTGCATGCGTGGCGGGGTCGCCCAGTTCGCAGTCGGCATTGATGCCCGTCCGCTCTGCCACACTGCGGATATAGACCGATGTGCCGTTCTCGTTGGGCGGTGCCCAGCGATAGATAATATCCCGTATGGTCTTCAGCTTGTACTTCTTGTAGTAGGTGTGGCAGAGCAGCCTGAACGCTGCCCGCCAACCATACTTCATTTCAGTAAACTGGAAGAACTCCTTATCTTCCTGCAAGGTCTTTAAGCCCTGCCACTTATCCTTTGAACGCCTGATGTTCAACGGATTGTTATTTCTTATTCCTCTTGGTTCCATTTTATTTGAGTTTTGATTATAAATTATCGTTTATTTTTCTTGCTTTTTGAAAACTGTCATCTGTCATCTGTAATATATATCTGCGAGATTTCCATTGGGCAATCATATTGCTGGCTTTCTTCGCATCCATGCCATTTAACTTTCTCACACGTTTGGCATCCTCCAGTGTGAAGGTGTCAGGCAACAGCTCCAACAGATTCCTTGGGCCACGTGTTCCTGTACGACTGGCTGTATTATTTACCTGCTCTATGGCATCGCCGAAGAACTGCATCTTGCACCACAGGTCGTAGTTCAGAGACCAGCGGATGAAGTCCTCGCACGACTTGTCCCACTTGTAGTCGTTGGCCACAAAGAGCACACAGGCCTTCAGGTACGCTATCACATTGGCTCGGAAGGTGAAGTTCTCGTAGGTACGGCTCTGGCTGAGGCGCGAGAAGTCTGCGCACTCCTCGTTCAGTTTCTTGGCCAGTTTAAAGGCCTGCGGACAGTCAATCTCGCCACGGGCGGCACAGAGGCGCTCTATATAGGGGCGCAACTCATCGTCGAAGTTGCTGTCGTATTCCCCATATACGGGAATCTCTGAGCCTATCTCCCTTTCTGGTATGGTACAGAAGTTGATACGGCTGAGCGGTCCGTCCGTCAGCACCCTGCTAAAGTACTTCTGTCCCTTCTGAATGGTAGTCGTAGCGTTCCAGTTGAAGCGGATACATACCCTTTCCGTTACCGACTGGGTGCCGATACGCGTCTGACCATAGCGGTTGTTAGGGTCGAAGGCCAGACACATGATCCTGAACTGTTGCCCGCCCGAGCCGTTACCTTTCAGCGCATCGAACTGGTCTATCTCGTTCAGTTTTACATACAGAAAATGCTCGTCCGCCTCCGCCATACGCATCACAAAGGCAGGGTTCGTCATATCCGCATCAATCTCCTGAATCACAAGGCCCTCTGGCCTCTTCCTCTTATCCTTGTTGGCACCCTTGGCGTTAATCTCGTCCTTCCACTCCTTCTCGCGCTTCATATTCTCCGCATCGTTGCGGCGAATGTCTGCCATGATATGGTCTATCGGTTCCGAGATACAGTCCTTACCCGCTCCCGTTCCTGCCATCAGGCAGTTCATCAGCGTAGCTTCGTGCAACTTATTGTCGATGTATCTGAATCGCGTCCGCCATAGGTGTGTCGCCAGCGCAGGAAACACGGCATGTGCCACTGCAGCCTTGTAGATGGCAGGCGTGCGCGAAGTAAGCAACTGAATCAGTTTTGGTAAACGAGTAGGCATCTCAGGCGGCACTGCCGATTCTTCATTCTTCACTTTTAATTCTTCATTTTCACCGAGCCGCTGGCTCTGCGTAAAGAGCTGTTCCTGATATTTCAGCAGACGCTGGTTAGGATTGGTGTAGTTCTGATAGAAGTCGTTTACCAGCTGTTGGATATTGTCGTCGTTCCAATGGTCTGGCATTAGCTCCTTCAGAACGGCATTCGCCTCAGCCTTTTTCAGCAACTGCGTAGCTCCGCCCAGGAATATCTTGACGGTAGTATGTCTGCCGCCCTCGTTCAGAAAATCATTCTCCTCCAACCCCTTCTCCTTCATTACTCCCTTGGCAATGAAACGGATACGGACAGCCTCACCCCGACCCTCTCCAAGGGGAGAGGGAGTTCTTTCATCTTGTTGGTTCACCCCTCCTTGGGAGGGGACGGGGGAGGCTTTTTCATTTTCAAGCCAAGGGCGATAATGTTTATTAGCCTTCTTCGCCCCTGCGGGTACGTTCTCTTCTTTGCGCATTACGCGGGCTTTTAGGCGGTTGTACTCCTGCACACACTCTTCGGGTGTCATAGGCTCGGTGAAGAGTTCATCGTCCAGATAGACAAGGTCTTCGGGGCTGCCGCTGGTGCTGTACACAATGCGCTGCAAGTCCTTTGTGCTGGTATCCATCTCTATCTTTAGGATGGTAGCCACACGAACCTGATTCTCCAGTATGGTAGTCCCTGGCACACGCTTACAGACCAGATGCCATCCACCGCTGGCACTCCTCTCCAGCATCATCAGCCCAATCTCCTCCTTCTTACTTAGGATAAGATCCTTAAGAGCCTCACCCCGACCCTCTCCAAGGGGAGAGGGAGTTCTTTTATCTTGTTGGTTCACCCCTCCCTGGGAGGGGACGGGGGAGGCTTTTTCATTTTCGTAAGAATCAATGTCGTGAAAGAAATAGCTTCCTATGCTCTTGCATCCTGCCAAGGCACCATCCACGTGTCCCAGATTGTAAGACAGCTGCAACAGCCTTGACTTAGCCTTGGCATCGCCCTTGCGAGCCTTCTGCAGGTTATCCTGATTCTCGATAGAGTTGCGCAGTGCCATCAGCTCCTCGCGGTTCCTTACCAAATGGGCATGCTTGTGCCCGTTGTTTATTATCCTGTAAATCATAAGCTACCCTCCATTTCCTTGTTAATCAGGGCGTTCTTGGCATCCCTTGTGTCACGCTCCAGCATGCTCAGTATCCTTGCTATTCCAAGCAGCTTATTAAAGCTGACATGTACCTTTATGCGCCTTGCGCTCTCCTTAACCCAGCCATCTTCCAGATAGCATATCAGCTTGTCTGCCACATAGGTTGTCTGCTTACGGAAGTAAGGCTTAAAGGTCAACACGCCAGTGTTCTTGTCCACATACAGTGCACCTTCTATTCTTTTCCCCTTCTTCAGTCCCTTCATAGCATCCAGGACGTTCGTGATAAATACAATTTTTCGCATTTTTGAGTTGAAATTATGTGAGAGAAGTCTTTGAGAAAGGGCCCTACGCCATACGGCGCTCAATTGATTCTCTCTGCTTCAACTCTAGTTAGTTTTAATCTACCTTTATTATATCCGTCAACGTAATGTCCAGAAACGCCTGTCCGTTATATTCGCGATACTGGAATCTCATAGTGGCAAAGACAAGGTCGTTAGCTTTGAACTGCAATGTTGCCAGTGTGCCCAAGGCACTTACCACATACTGGTTCTCATACTTACCGCCAAGCTCCTGCAGCACCAGATTACGCTTTTTCAGGATACCGCCTTCGGATTTCTCACTGTTTACGGTGAATTCCTCACCACACTTAATTACCTTCAATAATTTTGCTTCCATAATTTTGAATTTTGAATTTTGAATTTATAATTAATTTTTCTCTTTTCTCTTTTAATTTTTAATTCCAGCGCTTTCCAGCGCTTTACTCATCTTCCACTCTTTGCAGACATGGTGGCGTCTGTGCATCATGTTGTCCAGCGTGCAGAGCCTTAGTTTCATCCTTTCTGTACATTCCTTATAGGCGCAACTCATGCAGCAGCGTGCAACCCTTATGCCATGTTTGTTTCTTACGTGTAACACCGCTAGTTCGTTATTCATAATTGTAAGTCTTAACATTAGTTTTGAATCATCTTGTGAATGAACTGAGCGCCTTTCAGCGTCCACACCAGATAGATGCTTTCCTTCAGCTCGCCTTTCAGAGAGTAGTAACAGCAATGTCTGTCCTCGGCCAGACCGCTCTCAGAATATTGGCTGGTAAGACGTTGGCGACCTCTTGGCATCAACACCTTCTTGTCACGGAGGAAGGAAATCAGGTCCTTAACCTCCAGCCCGTAGGTTTTGGCAATGTCCGTTGTAGTGACGAACTCATTTAGATCACCATTCAGGCGTTCAAGTTCGCGTCCCACAATCATTTCAGATTCCTTAAGGATGTCAGAATCGCAGGTCAGCAATTTCACTTCCCTCAGCTTCCTTCTAACATTTCCCGTCTCCAACTCCTGCCAGCGAAGTACCAGGCGGGCGCGAGCCTCGTCGTTGAACTTAGTGGCGATGTAGAGGCATTCGGTTTTAGTGAGGACGTAACAAGGGCGAAGCTGTCCGTTAGCGTCCTTGTAAGACCCGAGCTCAAATTTGAGCCCGGCTATGTTCTCCCACGCAGGCTCCATGTTTCGGATGGCCTGCATCACATTCTTGTGTTGTTTACCTGTCAGCTCGGCAATCTCGAGCGAC
>DLBF01000130.1 GCA_002494215.1 Prevotellaceae bacterium UBA7028 | reverse complement strand
CTCGAAGGCATCCACCAGCAACAGACAGCCGTCGGCCATATTCAGGACACGCTCTACCTCTCCGCCGAAGTCGCTATGACCCGGAGTGTCGATAATGTTAATCTTCGTGTCCTTGTAGTTAATACTAACGTTCTTAGAAAGGATAGTGATTCCGCGCTCACGTTCCAACTCATTGTTATCCAACATCAATTCACCTGTCTGCTGGTTCTCGCGGAAAAGATTACCAGCCAGCAACATCTTGTCCACCAACGTAGTCTTTCCGTGGTCCACGTGGGCAATGATGGCTATGTTCCTAATACTTTGCATACAATCTTTTATAATTCGCCTGCAAAATTACGAATAAGTAAGGGAATACGAAAATAAAATAAATATTTTATTATCATATACGACGGAAATTAGTTTAGAGTTGAGAGTTTAGAGTTTAGAGTTGAGAGTTGAAAGTTTAATAAGCAAAAAGCCCCCGAGCATTGCTCAGAGGCTTTTGACTCATAGTTCTCAATTTATAATCTTCAATTTTGAATTTTGAATTTATAAATTTTGAATTAACTATTATCTCTTATTCTGTCTTGTACCCAGCAATTTTTGCCATGTTGGGCGCAATCTCTATATTGTCAATTCTACCCTGAAAGACTTCTGTGCCGGGACCGACTGCATAGACGGGAACGTAGCCGTTAGAGTGGCCGCCGCTTGCCCAGCTGATCATAGCAACCTCAGAGAGGATATGCTTGGTTGTCTCGCAGAGGTCACCGATGCGGTCGCGTACCTTCTTGTCGTCGCCAAAGGCCTTTTCAATATCCTTCCAGCGGTTCTGGATACGCTCCTTCTGCTTGTCGTCCAGATTGATGCCAGCACCGAAGCCCATCTCTTCCTTCAGCACCTTGTCAACAGCAGCCCATGTGAACTTGCTGGGTGCCTTCTTGTACTGCTCTCTCAGCATCCACTTCAGCTCGTTGATGCTCTTGCGCTGGTACTTCAACAGGTCGGTATGAATCTCGTAGGGACCAACACCCATTACCAAACCGCCTGTCTCGTGGTCGGCGCTGATAACGATAATGGTCTCGTCGGGATGCTGCTCGTAGAACTCGTAAGCTACCTTGATAGCCTTGTCGAAGTCAATTACCTCGTTGATGCAGTTGCCGATATCGTTGCTGTGGCAAGCCCAGTCGATCATACCGCCCTCAACCTCGAAGAAGAAACCATCGGTGTTCTTTGAAGAGAGGAAGTTGATACCAGCACGTACAATCTGCTCCAGTGTCAGGTCATCCTTGGTGCGATCCAATGCGTATGGAATCTGGTCGCTTCCCAGTTTCTCGTTGGCCTTGTCGCTCTGGAAGAGACAGAGTTTCTCTGCCTGGCGACCTTTCTTCATGTATTCCTTGTAACCCTTAACGATGGTGTAGCCGGCAGCCTTTGCTTGCTCGTGCAGCGAGGGCTCACCCTCCTTGGTATAAGGAGTGTGGAAGTCGGAACCGCCGAAGAAGTCGAAGTTGCTCTTGCACAGGTCCTTACCTAGCTCCCAATACATGTTGCGGTCGGCCTGATGACCAAAGAAAGAGGCGGGTGTGGCGTGTGTTACAGCTACTGAGGTAGCAACACCAACGGCCTTGCCTGAGTTCTTAGCCCACTGAGCAATGCTGTAGCAGGGAGTTTCCAAGTCCTTCAGTACGCCAATGGCACCGTTCTTGGTCTTCTTACCTGTTGCCAGGGCTGTACCGCCAGCAGCAGAGTCTGTTACGCCGTTGGTGGCAGAATAGGTGTTGACCATACCTACAACGGGCAGGCTTGACATCAACAGGGGTTCGAAACCAATCTTGCCTTTCAGGGCAGCCAGATAGGTCTCGGTAACATTGATTTGGTTAACGCCCATACCATCGCCGATGAAGTAGAAAACGTACTTCACCTCGGCCATAGCGGAAAGGCTCAGCAATACTGCCAGCAGGCAGCTAAGGATTCGTTGTTTCATAATAGTATATTTTTGGGGTTTATGTTGATTAGTTTCGTTTTTGCAGGCGCAAATGTAGCACTTTTTTTGAGATTTTTGGTTCATTTATTAGAATAAAGTGCTATTTTTGTTGGCAAAATAACTGTTTTTGATGGAAAGAAACCGTCAGATTTATAAGGTTACCCTGGTGGGAGGGCTGGTGAACGTGGTGTTGCTGGTCTTCAAGTTCGTTGCCGGAATCTTAGGCCACAGTGCCGCTATGGTTGCCGATGCTGTGCATTCGTTCAGCGACTTCGTGACGGATATTGTCGTACTCGTCTTCGTTCATATCAGCGGTAAGCCTCAAGACAAGTCTCACGAATATGGACACGGCAAGTACGAGACGCTGGCTATGACCATCATCGGCATGGCTCTGCTATTGGTGGCTTTGGGCATTGTCTATGGTGGAATCGTTAAGATCGTGGCTTGGGCGCATGGCGAGGAGCTGCAGGCACCAGACACCTTGGCACTTTGGGCGGCACTGTTGTCTGTGGTGCTAAAGGAGGGTACCTTCCGTTATTCCATGCGTGAGGCACGCAAGCTGAACTCGCAGGCCGTAGAGGCCAATGCCTGGCATCACAGGAGCGATGCGCTCTCGTCCATAGGAACAGCTATTGGCATTGGCGGTGCCATCTTCCTGGGACAACGCTGGACGGTGCTCGACCCTATAGCCTCTGTCATTGTGGGTCTTTTCATCATTAGAGTTTCTTACTTTCTGCTGCGCGATGGCATAGGCGACCTGATGGAACATTCCCTGCCCGACGAGGTGGAGGAGGAGATTCTGCAGCTGGCTGCCTCCGTAGAAGGAGTTGTTGAGCCGCACGAGCTCTGCACCCGTCGCATTGGCAACCATTATGCCATAGAGTTGCACATCCTGATGGATGGTAACATCACGCTCTGCGAGGCACACGAAAAGGCATCTGAGGTGGAGGATCTGCTTCGCAGTCATTATGGTGAGGAGACACACATTGCGGTCCATGTGGAACCGAAGGAAGTGAAGAATGAAGAATCGACAGATGATAAGATAAAAGAGAAAAATTAAAAGATAAAAATTGCCGGAATAGCGAAGCGGTCTGGCTAACAACACGTGATATATATTTTGTTAACAATGCTTATTTCTAACATGAAACACTCCCCCATGGCGGGAGAGAGGAGGTGGCTCCTTCTACTGATTTTACTGGCTTTTTGTGCCATGCAATCTGGTGCGCAGGATTTGGCGCATTACAAACGAGTGATTAAGGAACTGGCGAGTGCCAAGTATCAAGGACGTGGCTATGCCAAGGGTGGTGCCAATAAGGCTGGATTGTTTCTGGAAAAGGAATATAAAAAGGCGGGCGTGGACGAGGTAACCCTGCAACCTTTCAAGCTGGATATCAACACCTTCAGTGGTAGAATGGAAATGGGAACCCTTACCCCCGTCCCCTCTCCGCGGAGAAGGGAGAAAATGATGCCCTCCCCCTCGGGGGAGTTGGAGAGGGGGTTCAAAAAGCTTACGCCCGGTGTGGACTTCTCTATGCGAGAGTATTCGCCTGGTGTGCATGGCGAGTTCCCTGTTTACCATGTCGATACCTTGAACTTCGATGCCGACCGTATGTTTGCCGACCTTGCCAAGCCTGAGTATGCCAATGCTCTGGTGGCATGCGAATTCTGGTTTACCTATCGACACAAGGAGGCTTTCTCGCGTTTGCAAAAAGCTGGCGAGTGCAACAATGCCGGACTTATCTACACTTGGCCTGCGCCCATCAAGTTCTTCAAGGCATACGGCCATAGGGTAGTGGAGAAGCCTATCATCTGGGTGACACCCGAGGCTATAAAGGATGTGCAACGTGTCCGCCTGAACGTGGACAATAAGTTCCTGAAGGACTACGAATGTTTCAATGTGATTGCCAAGGTCGAGGGACAGCGACACGATAGTTGTTACGTCTTCACGGCACATTACGACCACTTGGGAAATTTGGGAAAGAAAATCTTCTACGCTGGCGCCAACGACAATGCTTCGGGTACTGCCCGCATTGTCACTCTGGCTGAATATTACGCCAAGCATAAGCCTCAGTACGACATGTACTTTCTCTCCTTCTCGGGCGAGGATGCCAACCTGCGCGGTTCGGAGTTCTTTGCCAACAATCCCATCGTGCCACTAAGCCAGATAAAGTACCTCTTTAATATAGATATGATTGGCGACAACAATCCCGTTCAGTACTGCGAGTGCAGCGATGAGGGCATGCGTGGCTATCAGCTATTCGAGCAGATTAACAACGATAAGCATTATTTTACCAGTCTGCATCGTGGCGATTTGGCTGCCAATAGCGACCATTACCCCTTTGCCACACGCCATGTGCCCTGCATCTTCTTAGAGAACGAGAAAGGCGATGCCTTCCAATATTACCACACTATCTTCGATACGTACGAGACCGTCAAGTTCGACAGCTACGAACCCGTATTCCGTCTGGTCAGAGATTTCATAGAAAAGTATTGAGATTTGCCGGACCGCTGACGCTATTCTGGACCGCTAACGCTACTCCGGATCGCTTCGCTATTCCGGAATTCTATCTCGATAATTAACCTTTCTCTTTTAATTTTTCTCTTTTATCTCTTCCTCTTTTCCCTCCCTATACTCCTGCGGAGTTATGCCTGCATGACTTTTGAAGTAGCGGGCAAAAGCGGTTTGGTCGGAGAATCCCATCTTGTCGCTAATCTGTTGGATGGACAGTTTACGTTTAACACGCAGCATGAATTTGGCCTGTACCATTACGTAACGTGCTATCAACTCGCCAGCACTATATCCCAGAGCCTGACGGACGATGGTACCGAAATATTTGGGCGAGAGACAAAGGCGGTCGGCGTAAAACTTCACCTCACGGCTCTTGCAGTAATTCTCTGCTACTAAGGCATGGAAACGCAGAAGCAGTTGCTCTGTGCCAGTCTTGGCTTCAGGAGTAAAGCCGTTCTCCGCACCGTAAACCTCCGTCAGATGGGCCATGATATCGAGCTGCGAAACCAAGAGCTTATCACGGAAAGGATGATCCAACGTACTGAGAATCTTCAGTGTGTCGAGACAAGACCGGATTCCTTTGTACTGAGCATCTGTAAGATGGAACGTTGTCTGATAGTAATGTTTATACTTGTAATTATCAGGGAACATCTTGGCTAAATACTCATAGAGTCGGGGAGAAACTATAACCAAAGTGGCATGATAATCCTCGCTTGTCTCTAGCGCAACCATTACATGTCCCGGATTAAGAAGGGTGAAGTCGTGTTTGCCAAATAAATCTGGCTCAAAATCATACTCCGACCTAATCCATCCGCTGTTATTTAAGGCAATTACAACAAAGGGTGAAACAATAGGCTCGTTATAAACGGGCATTTGTGTTATCTCAAATACGGCCAAGCCTTGTTCCTCTACCAGCTTGCCGATTTCGTCCATAGTATAGGTTCCTTGTGTCATATCTTCATCTATCTGCGGGACAAAGGTGCAAATTTTAATTCAAAATTCATAATTCACAATTCATAATTATTGATAGTTAGCGAGCATGAAGGCTGATTGCGGATCGTTTGCACGCTGAATTCACCTCGAATTCAGCGTGAATTCGATGAGTTTGCACGTTGAATTCTATTCAGCTTGTTTTTGCACAAAAAACGACTTGATTTTTGTTGGCAATCAAGTTAAATAATTATTTTTCTAAGTTGATTTTTTTGTCTGGTTTTCTGTCTCTGAAAAAGCACATAAATCCCTTATAAATGAACATACTCTTAAAGAGAGTTGTTACAGGACTCACCACTGGAAGTGGAGTTCTGTAATCTCTCTAAGCGGCTGAAAATTTTTGAGTTTCAATATTTTTCCATACTTTTGCATCACGAAAATCAAAAAACTACACATTATGTTGAAGAAGATTCAATTCATATGCCTAATGATGGTGAGCACGGCTATGTTGGCTCAGCAGACAAAACCTGTCTATCTGGATGAAAGTAAGGACATTGAGGAACGCATAGAAGATGCGTTGAAGCGTATGACGCTGGCCGAGAAGATTGGCGTGATTCATGCGCAGAGCAAATTCTCAAGCCCTGGTATCAAACGTTTGGGATTCCCGGATTTCTGGACTGACGACGGTCCTCATGGCGTTCGCCCCGATGTATTGTGGGATCAGTGGGAGCAGGCCGGGCAGAGCAACGACTCGTGTGTGGCCTTTCCTGCGTTGACCTGCTTGGCAGCAACGTGGCAACCCACCTTATCGTGGATATATGGTCATGCGTTAGGCGAGGAGGCGCTGTATCGTGGCAAGAGCATGATTCTGGGCCCTGGCGTCAATATATACCGTACCCCTCTGGGCGGACGCAACTTTGAGTACATGGGCGAGGATCCTTATCTGACATCCCGCATGGTGGTTCCCTATATTCAGGGCTTGCAGAGCGTGGGCGTGTCCAGTTGCGTTAAGCACTACTGTCTGAACAATGAGGAGGAGTATCGACATAATGTGAATGTTAAGGTTAGCGACCGTGCCCTCAGGGAGATTTATCTGCCTGGCTTCGAAGCTGCCATCAAGGAAGGTAAGGCTTGGGGTATCATGGGTGCCTATAACCTCTATAACGACGAGCATAACTGCCATAACAGCATTACGTTGAACAAGATCCTTAAGCAAGAATGGGGCTTCGACGGTGTTGTGGTAAGCGACTGGGGTGGTGTACATGATCTGGACCAGGCTGTGAAGAACGGACTGGATATGGAGTTCGGGACATGGACCAACGGTCTGACGGAGGGAGCTTCGAATGCCTACGATATGTACTACCTCTCGAAGCAATACCAGAAGGCTATCCTGGAGGGTAAGTACACAGAGAAAGAATTGAACGACAAGGTTCGTCGTGTCCTGCGTACCTTCTTCCGTACCACCATGAACAAGCAGAAACCTTATGGATTCCTCTGCAACGAGGAGCATTACATGGCAGCCCGACTGATTGCGCAGGACGGTATAGTCTTGTTGCAGAACGTAGGTAATGTGCTGCCTATAGACCCTGTGGGCAAGAAGATTCTGGTGGTTGGTGAGAATGCCATCAAG
>DLBF01000111.1:4202-4397 GCA_002494215.1 Prevotellaceae bacterium UBA7028 | reverse complement strand
TACGTCGCAAATTTATAGGAATTTAAATGCTTTGCTGGATGTGAAACCATCCCCGCTACCTTCGATTTCAAGGAGGGGGAGGGAAAGGAGGATTTCGTTATCCGCAATGTGTCGTTAAAATAATTGGAAAAGAAGCAATAAAAACAGAAAAGGAACTCGATTGAGTTCCTTTTTCTGTAGCGGGAGTGGGTCACG
>DLBF01000111.1:0-4112 GCA_002494215.1 Prevotellaceae bacterium UBA7028 | reverse complement strand
GCTCTAACCAGCTGAGCTATCCCGCCATTTTTGCGTTTGCGGTTGCAAAGGTATGGCTTTTTCTGCTATCTACAAAACTTTTCAGGGGAAATTTTTGCTGTGGCTGTAATTATTCTGCCGGAAGTGTTACCTTAGAGCCGTACCAAGTGTGTCGAAGGGTGTTCAAACGCTCTTTTACCTCTTTATCTGACAATCCGCTATTAATACGTTTGCCATTCAAATAAAGATTAGAGGAATGAGACACGTGGCTTAAAGTATCACCGTCGATAATAGGCATAACAGCATAGGACTGACGCGAACCGTTAACGCCGCGGTTGATAGCCGTTACATCGTGTATGCGTGAGTGGGGCGTGCCTTTCTTCTGACCGCCTGCCACAATTCCGCCAGCATACTGACCAGTTACGTTACCTGTGCTATAGCAAGACTCCATAACAAATGGTGCGCGTACCTTACCAATCAATCCGCCTGCATAGCTGCTGATGCTGCTGACATCCACATCGGAGTAGCATCTGTTCAGTACCGACTTGCTGCCTATGTTGCCAACAAGTCCGCCTGCATAGCTCTGTCCGCAAACCCTGCCTGTTGCATAGCAATCCTCGATAACTGATGCCTGAGGATAGGCTGAGTGTCCCAGGTAGCCAGCGATTGCTCCTGCTCCGTATCCGTTGCAGTAGATGTTCACATCCTCGAATCCCACGTTACGGCAAACACCGCACAGTACACCGAAGAAGCTGCCGAAATAGCATGATCTGCTGGTGGTGAGGTTACGGATGACATGTCCGCGACCATCCAGTGTTACCCAGAGCGAGTATTCGTCTGCCTTGTCGTTGAGTGGCATCCACTCAATACCCTTCAGGTCGATGTCGCTGGTAAGAGCGAAGTAAGTCATCTTATAAGGCGTAAGCACTGACTTCATGTTACACATCTGACGGGCATTGCTGATAAGATAGGGATGCTCGACGCTTCCGTCGCCGCCAGAGAACTTAGAGGTCTCCTCGGCAGGTCTGAAGCTGGCCATATCGCAGGTGCTGTTTACGCGAACCTGATAAAGACCGGGTCTTAGGCCCTTGCTTACATTCAATTGTATATTGTAGCTGCCCTCTTGATCTGTGGAAACATGCTCCAGTTCGGCATAAACGGCGTTGGGTACCGCATTGTTCCTGTAGGTTTCCTGAGCCAACTTAACTTCCTCCTCTGTACGAGCCCTGCAATAGGTTTTACCAGTGAAGTTGTTATAGACAAGCTCGTCGCCCGACTGCATGTGAACCATCTGGCCGGTCTTGATGTCTGTGAAGTCAACCTTTCCCTTGTCCAAGGAGAGTACGTCTTTCTGTCCGCCCTTCTCGCTGACCAGATAGAATTCTGTTCCTAACACGCGCACCTGTTCTTTATCTGTTGTAATGGTGAAGGGGTGGCTGGCATCTGAGGAAACATAGAAGTAGGCGGCGCCTTGGAAATCCACAGCGCGGATGCCGTGTGAGAAGTCTGTTGTAGAATAGGAAATCTGCGAACTTTCCTTAAGCATTACCTGCGTGCCGTCTGGCAACTGAAGTGTTGAGGTCTCGCCAGATGCAGTAGAGACAATCATCTGTCCGTCGCGCAGATTGGTGATACTATAGTACATAAACACAGTGCATGTGAGCAAGATGGGAAGAAGAACTGCAGCAGCCCATCTCATTGTATTATGTATATAGGATTTGTTGCGCATGAACCATGTGCTTTTTGCTATATTAGAGCGGTTCAGGACATGCTTTTTGAAGCGAAGGAATGCCATCTCGCCATCATAGGTATGATCTATGATGGAAGAGCCAATCCATGCTTCACGCATACGGAGAAATTGCTGACGATTTGCCTCGGACTCCTGCACCCATTGGGCCAGTAGTTCCTTGCCTTCGTCAGAGATTTGCCCCGTAAGGTAATCTATGATATAAAGACTGATATCTTTAAGATCTTTCATTCTTCTATATTTGCTTGTCCTCATATCTATGACAAAATTTTTGCCCTCTTGTGTTAAATCAATACCATAAAAAATGTTAAAATGGCCAAATATTTAGAGAAACGCCTCTCGATTAGCTTCAAGGCCTGCTGGATACGCACCTTAATGGTGTTGGCGGAAACTCCGTCTTCGGCACCAATCTGGCGGTAGGTCATGTCTTGGAAGCGACTCTTGATGAAGGTACTCTTTATTGGCTCGGGGAGTTGCTCAATGCAGTCGTGCATAAGACCTTCGAGCTCGCTGTCGAGCAGCTTACCCTGTGGCGTAACATTATCAACGCCAGAGAATATGTCTGTGGTGTCGTTATCGCTAAGTGTACTGAATGTCTGTACGGTTCGTACTGTCTTGGAGTTAAGCAGATTCAGACAGTGGTTGCGCGTACTCATCATAAGGTAGCTGCGCAGGTTGGAGTGAATCTCTATCTCGCTGCGTATCTCGTAGATATGACTGATGACGTCGGATACGGCGGCCTGTGCCAGAAATTCATCCAAAAGGATGCTCTCGGCCAGGATGCACATAGGTCCATAGTATGTCCTGAACACATACCTGTATGCATCCTCTTCGCCTTCCATCAGGCCGCGCACTATGTTTCTCTCATCAACAGCCATTAATTATTTTAATTCATAATTCACAATTCATAATTCACAATTGCCACTTCGTTGACTTTTCCCTTCGGCATTCAAAATTTATAAACGAGATAACGAAATGTCGAGATTGCGAAATATCGAGATTGCGAAATATCGAAATAAAACTCTAAACTCTACACTCTACACTCTCAACTCTTACGCCGGTTTCCCTCCTTCTATATATGGCCACCCGTCCTTGTCCCACTGGATGCGTGACATAAACAAGGGGCGTTGCCCTGGGCGCTGGCTTTCGCGCACGTGGCAATGATAGAAGATGTATTCGTTATCGTCTATAGCGGTGAATATCTCGCCACAATGACCAGGGCCAAAGAAATTGTCATCTTCGTCGCTGTGTAACACAGGTGTGGCAAATCCCTCAACCATTGGTTTACCCTCACGGTTCAGGAACTCACCAGTCAGTTCTTTGCTGCGTCCTACCTGTAACTGGTAGGTGTGATTGCCATAGTAACCGGAACTTACAAACAGGTACCAGTAGCCTTTGTGCCAATGAAGGTAAGAGCCTTCGAAGACCTGTGAGCGGTCGGGGCACTTGTGTACGGTCAGACCGGCTACGTGCTGGTATTTGGCACCCTCCTTTACGGAAAGTCCGTCGGACGTAAGCTCAATGCGGTGGATACCGCCAACGGAGCCGAAGAACATCCATACCCGTCCTGTCTTGGGGTCGGTAACAACCTCTGGGTCTATTGTATCCTCGATACCTGTCTCGCGTCCCCTTGTGATGATTCCCTTGTACTGGAACTGGCAGGGAGAGGATTCCTGCAGTACGGCAATGTTGCTGTCCTCGGCACTATTATACAAGGTGATGTACATAAGACGCTTGCCGCCTACCTTGGTAACATCAGGTGCCCAGTAGTTGTGGGCTATACTCGACATAGTCTTCCATGACTCTGCATCAATGGGAGAGATATCCGACATGCTCCAACTGAAGAGGTCGTTGCTGACAAGGCTGCGACGCGGATTGGTGGCGATACAATAATACAGCCCGTCGTCTGCCTGCCAAATAGTAGGATCGGGCCAGTTACGAGGCCATACAGGATTCTCGACCTGCTGAGCACTGGCCAGCAGGCACATCAAAAGCATAGGTATAATAAGGAGCGTACGGCCAAACCAGTTCATAGTTATCTCTATGGTTTTTTTCATTACGAGAGACAAAGTTACACATTTTTCTGTTTTTTATTAAAAATTGGAGAAAAAAATGTGGCTCATTGATAGAAAATGTGTACTTTTGCACCTCCATTTAACATAACACGTACGCACAAACAAACATAATATATGGCAGAAACAAGAAAAATCCAGCGAGCTCTGGTATCTGTATTCCACAAGGACGGATTAGAGGAGATTCTGCGCACTCTGAATGCGCAAGGTGTTGAACTGTTGAGCACAGGCGGTACTCAGACCTTTATCGAGAGTCTGGGCATTCCTTGCCAGAAGGTTGAGGATGTTACCACATACCCCAGCATCCTGGGCGG
>DLBF01000029.1:768-3012 GCA_002494215.1 Prevotellaceae bacterium UBA7028 | reverse complement strand
AGAAAAGATCCTCTCAATCCTGGCGGGAAAAGAAGATTCTCCTGTCAGAGCGAAGCAGGTATGCACACGTCAACTCTATAGCAATAAGGAACTGATGGACTTGCTTCAAGTTAAGGATAGGTACTTAAAGAAGTTACGTGACAATGGCTATATAGGCTATTCGCGTGAAGGCGATAAGTATTGGTATACGCAAGACGATGTAAACAAGTTCCTGCGCAAATTCCATTATGAAGCTTTTGCCACCAATCCAAACTTACCAGAGCGGAAAGGAGGTGATGTATGGTGATTGATACTGATCATCTGGTTAACCAAATCCATGCACAAGTGGAAGGAGTTGCTGAAACTGGCTTTCCTATTGATGTGTTCCCTGAGCGCATACAGAAGATTATCTATGATCTGGTAACTTACGAGAACTACAACATGGAATACACGGCTTCCATCATTCTCTCTGCCTATGCTACAGCCATTGGTAATACCTACCATGTGAAGATTAAAGGTAACTGGGTTAGCAGTTGCGCCCTCTTTATGATATTGGTAGGCAGGCCGGGACTTGGCAAGACTCCGCCATTAGGTTTCCTTTATCAGCCCATCCGCGAGAACGACCGTCTGTTGCTCGACAAGGCACATAAGGAGTATGACCTATATGCCCAGCAGCAGTTAGCAAAGAAGGATGGCGAGGTGAAGGAACCGATGGAGAAGCCTCGTCTGGTACAGACCATCATTTCCGACTTCACCCCAGAGGCCATGTTAAGCATCCATTACGACAACCCTCGTGGCATAGTACTACTTGTTGATGAGGTGGTAGCACTGTTCAATTCTGTAAAGCGCTATAGTGCAAAGAGCAATCTGATAGAGGATTTGCTGTCTGCTTATAGTGGCCAGCCTATAAAGGCTGTAAGGAAGACAGAGGCATTTCCGATGAGCATCACCCGCCCTTGTATCAACCTGATAGGTGGTGTACAGACCAATATCCTTGATGAGATATTCAGGAAGGAGTATGTTGCCAACGGACTGACCGACCGTTTCCTGTTCGTATTCCCCAAGAACAAGAAAATTCCTGAATGGCAGTTGGGTATAGACCAGAAACAGCACCCTGACACCATGAATACGTGGTCATGGTATGTCAACAAGGTACTGAATATCCCCTTCCAACTCTGTGAAGATGGGGTTACCGCTAATCCGAAGGTGCTGGAGATGACGAAGGATGCCAGAAATTACTTCTATTGCTGGAATAATGAGATTATTGACAGGGTGAATGCCATTGAGGATGACAATGAGGTAGAGAGCCGCCAAATGAAACTCAACGGCAATGCAGCCCGTCTGGCTCTTATCCTTCAGGTGATACGCTGGTCGGCTGGAGAGTGCCAGATGGATGCCATAGATCTGATTTCTGTTAAGGGAGCGATAAGTCTGATAGACTATTTTGAGGAGTCCTATCAGCGGGTAAAGGCTTGCACCATCACTGAGCCCAATTCAAAGAGCAGCGATGATTGGTTGGAGTTTGTTGGCGATACCTTCACCTCAGCCGATGCAGAGGCAGCAGCTATGAGTATAGGGCTTTCACGCCGTACTGTCTATAGTTCTCTCAAAAGACTATGCGAGTCCAGCCATCCTACAGTGATAAGGGTTAAGCAGGGAGTCTATTCCAAGATAGTGCATGATTTCACTTCTGCACAATGCACTTCTGCACTTTCGGATTCAGACTCGTCAGAACCCTCCAGTGAAAAGGAAGTGCAAAGTGCAGAAGTGCAGAGTGCAAGCGGTGCACAGGAAGGAGGTAGCGATGAGTGATTTCAGGTTCCATCTCCAGAAGTACAAGCATGGTAGCAAAATCACCTGCCCTGAGTGTAAGAGGAAACGCTGCTTCACCCGCTATGTGGATGAAGAGGGTATCATTGAGTTTCCTGACACGGTAGGCCGTTGCGACCATGAGCACAGTTGTGGTTATCACTACACTCCCAAGGACTACTTCCATGATAATCCAGACAAGGCACCCAAGGATTGGAAGGATGACAACACCCATATATATAATAAGGTGACGAAATCAACAATAGGGAAAGAGAAACCCAAGCCCATGGAACCGTCGCTGATTCCCTATGAGATTGTGCAGAAGAGTATCGCCAGATTTGATATGAATCCTCTACATGCCTATCTGTGTAGCATCTTCGGCAAAGAAGAAACCAAACGTTTGTTCCAGTTGTATTTTGTAGGGACAGGACATAAGTGGGGCGGATGTACGGTCTT
>DLBF01000029.1:0-638 GCA_002494215.1 Prevotellaceae bacterium UBA7028 | reverse complement strand
CACCGCATCAAAAAGCCAACAAGTCAGGTCACATGGGCACACTCAGAACTGAAGTTGCAAGACTTCCATCTGGTTCAGTGCCTGTTTGGCGAGTATCAGCTTCGTCAAAGACCCACAGCAATCGTTGCCCTTGTGGAAAGTGAGAAGACGGCTCTTGTCATGGCACACTTCATGCCAGATTTCGTATGGCTGGCCACTGGCGGCATGGATGGCTGTTTCAATGAGAAAACGATGCAAGTACTCCGAGGACGAACGGTAGTTCTCTTTCCTGATCTCGGCGGTTGGGATAAGTGGCAGAAGAAAACACAAGTTCTGAAGTTCATCTGCAAACGGGTCATTATGTCTGATGTGATAGAGCAGCAAGCCGCAGACGAGCATCGTGAGGCAGGTCTTGACATTGCAGACTTCTTCCTGATGAAAGCTACCTCTCACGAGATCCTGGCAGACATGATAAGACGGAACTCTGCTGTCCAATCACTCGTTGATAAATTAGGACTGGAGATATGCGATGAAGAGGAATTACACTATGTAGGGCCTCTGCCTGACCTACGATGGAAACTTATTCAGCGCAAGACTAATAGAAATAGTCCATAACATAATATGGACTTTTAGAATCGCCACGCTCCCTTAAAAAGTCC
>DLBF01000063.1 GCA_002494215.1 Prevotellaceae bacterium UBA7028 | reverse complement strand
CCGCACCATGAAGCCCAGAAGTCGACCAGCACATACTGGCCTTTGCCAACATAGTCGCTCAGGCGTGTAGTCTTGCCTTTATACTCTACGACAAAGTCCTTGAACATATCACCTGCTTGTGGGGAGTTGGCTTCTTTAATAAGTCTATCCCTTACCACAGAAAAACCAGTATTGGTGTGTTGCATATCCTGACTGCATAGGTTTATTAGGGGAAGGATGTCCCTTACTTCCATAGGTGTACGTGTCAATTCAATAATAAGATAAATGGAGGCAGGGTCTTCTGCATGCTGCTTGACGAAGTCGGTTGCCTCTTGTTTTGCCTTGTCGTAATCTTCTGCCATTATTAAATCGTATATCTTATTACACATTTCAATGCTGGCATTGTTGAGTGGCGTCCCTCGGAGTTTCCTATAGCATAAAATAATGTTGCTTGGCTCTAAGATAAAGGGAATATCTCGGGAGATTACATCTATCTCCCCTTCTTCATCTTCTTCTAATACGGTCATGTAAACCCTTAAAAGGGAATAGATAGGTCGTTCTACGGAACCGCTGATTAGGAACTTTCCGTCCTTCACTTCATATATGGCTTTCGTGGAATCGTTAAGGATACGTACCGAGTCCACCTTTACTGGAACGTGAAAGTTTTTCTCATACTCCGTAAAGTCGCCACTGATGGTGTAATTCTTCTTTTGTGCTACAGCTGTAATTGTAAGGGTCGCAAACAATGCGATAAGAAAGTTTCTTTTCATTCTTTTATTGTTTTTAGGTGTGTAATTCATTTTACTGGTAACAAATATATGCAAAATATTTGCATTGTCTCCTAATCGCTTCAAATATTTAAATAAAATTAGCAATAAGGGCGATGGGATATTATTCTTTGTTATATCTTTGTGGTCAAAAATTAAAAATAATATGATTGTTACCTCCAAATTTAACTCAAGGGGAATTAAAGTAGAGTTGATGCTATTCTTGGTTGCAGCATTTGCGATGGTAGGTGGACCGATGATGAGAGCTCACAATCTCGGGCTTGTTACAAAGCTCATCGTGGTAAGTATTGCAGAAGTCGTTGCCCTATTGATCTGGGCTATTCGACTGAGGGTAATAACGGTAGTTGATCAGGGTTTTGAGGTGAGGCGTGTTTGCTTTCCTTTCCTGAAAAGATTTTATCGTTTTGCAGAGTTCGATTTTTATGTTGTTGAGCAAAAGGGAGAAATAGAGCACTTCCATTTGTTGAGACAAGGGGAGCGTACTGTCTCTTTCTCTACGAGGGATTACGAGAATTATGAGGATTTGAAAAGCCTTCTGTCTGTGGTAGGTACGAAGGAATGGAGTGTGGATTATAATCGCGCTGTTGATTCTGTATTTAAAAAGATCCCTCTCGTGATGATATTCTTTTTCCTTATTTTGACGCTGTTTATGGCTTCTTTCCCTTTTATCGAATATTTTTTTAATGGTCACGTGATTGTAAGAAGCCATCTTTTCCCATCTGTGATTGGACTGCTGTTTTTCTCATTACCCCTATATGGCCTTTATACCAGTAGGCTAATTACCATTTGGCGAGGAAACATAGAGGTTCGTAGTTTGTTATGTCCTTGGAAAGTGAGATGCTACTCGCTGAAGGACTTTGATTATGCTTTGGAAGTCCTTACTCCTGGTCAATATGGTTCAGGCAATGTGTCATTGTGGCTTATTCGCGATGACAAGTTGGTTTTAAACATCTCACAGGATCTCTATGCCAACTATGATGTGTTATCGCATGCTATTGGTATAATGCCTTCACAAACCGTTACATTTAAATGGCTGCAGGTACTGAAATATGGTTTTGGGAAGAGAATTCAGATATAGTTTCTTGCTTCTGCTTCTCTGCAGCTTTGCTATATCTGCGTTGGCGCAGCATCAGTATTCCTGGGATGATTTTGTGCAGGAATATGCAGCAGATGATGAGGCTTTGTTGGATGAGGAGGAACGCCTCATTTATCTGGAGGAACTGAAACTGCTGCACGAGCATCCTCTGAACATCAACAGCGCCAGCGTAGAGGATTTTCAGCAAATTCCATTTCTGAACGAGCAACAGATAGAATCTATTCATGCCTATATCTATCTGCACGGTCAGATGCAGACCTTGGGTGAATTGCTGATGCTACCGCTTATTGATGCGCAGACGTACCGCTGGCTGCACCTCTTTGTCTATGCAGGAGAGGTGGAGAAGAAAGGAAAGGATAGGCTTTTTGATCACCTTAAGAATGATTTCTCCTCACGAATAGATATACCCTTCTACAAAAGAAAAGGATATAACGCCACCAATGGATACGCTGGCAATCCGCTGTATCAGCGCATCAGATACGAGGTGGGCAATAGCAAGCACTTCCGGGCAGGCTTTCATACCGAGAAGGATGCAGGCGAACGTTATTTTGATTCCTATAGTGGCTTTGCCTTGCTGAAGGATGTGGGCTTCCTAAAGACTGCCGTAGTGGGTGATTATCGCATAGGATTGGGCGAGGGAGTAGCCCTGGGCGGAAGCAACTGGTTTAGCAAGTCTGCTCCAGCCAGTAAAATGCAATCAGGCATTAAGCCCCTTACCAGTACGGATGAGATCAATTATCTTCGTGGCGCAGCGGCTACCATGAGGCTTGGGAAGAGGTGGGAACTGACCACCTTTGTTTCCTATAGACAGAAAGGTGCTACCTTGAATAAAAGGGGGGAGATACAGACCCTGCAGACATCTGGTTACCATCGGACAGCATCGGAACTGAAAAACAAAAATAGTGCTTTGGCTACTACGGCGGGAGGTGGTTTGGCTTGGCAGAATAAAGGGCTCCACTTAGGTGCAACGTGGTACTATATGCATTATAATAAAGTGATGAATCCTGGCACGGCAGCCTATCGTCGTTACTATCCCAGGGGGCAGAATTTCGGTGTGGGGAGTCTCTATTACGGTTACAGCAAATATCGCCTAACCCTTGCGGGTGAGATGGCTTATAGTACAGAAAAGAGTGGTATCGGAACGCTGAACCGACTGCAATGGATCATCAGCAAACGGTACACGCTTTCTGCTGTGCAACGATTTTATGGCTACAAGTATTACTCCTTCCTAAGCGGTGCCTTTGCGGAAAATTCCTCTGCCCAAAACGAGAGCGGGTTACTTCTTCATCTAAAGGCTCAACCCTGGCAGCGGTGGCAGTTTATCTGTTATGCCGATTTCTTTCACAACCCTTGCCCACGTTACCGCATGACACATGCCAGTATCGGACAGGAGTTCATGTTACAAGCTACCCATCGACTGAACACCCATAACATCCTGGAGATACGCTATCAACTGAAACGCAAGGAACAAGCTGATATAATGGAACCTCATCATCGTGCCAAGTTGCAATGGACCTGTACCCCTTCTTCCATCTGGAAGCTACAGACCACAGGTTGTATGCATACCGTTCTAGGCAGTACTGGCTGGAGCCTGCAACAAACAGCCAGTTGCAACATTCCCCGGCCGTCTGTCCGCCTGGCTCTGATGGTGGCCTACTTCCATACAGACGACTACAACAGCCGCATCAGCCTGTATGAGCCTTCGCTTTACAGCAGCGTCTCCTCGGGCCAATACTATGGCAGGGGGATTCACGGGGTTGGCACAGCCCGATGGACCAGTCGTAATAAACGTTGGATGCTGGAAGGGAAATATGCACTCTGCAAATACTTCGACCGCTCAGAGATCGGCTCCAGTCACCAGGCCATTTTCAGTTCCTGGAAGAATGATCTTTCCCTTCAGATCAGAGTGGTGATTTAATAACGGGGTAGGTATATAAAAATAAAGTAAGGGGACTTCACAGCTCCCTTACTTCTTAAAACTAAACCTTAACTATGAAAAAATCTAATGTAATGCAAAATACGGGATAATTAAGCAAACAGACAAGGATATAAGCATGAAAATCGCATTAAATTCACACTTTTTAACTTAATTATAGCGATTGGAAAGGCATTTCTGAGGAAAAACAAGCGAAATGTGGCAAAAAAGCAGTACCTTTGCAGCGCGAAATGCGCTTTCGGTTTTAAATGAAGAAATTACTGATAGAGACATACGGCTGCCAGATGAATGTAGCCGATAGTGAAGTTGTAGCCAGCGTGATGGGTATGGCAGGCTATGAACTGACGGAAAATATGGACGAGGCTGATGCCGTTTTTCTGAATACTTGTTCCGTCAGGGATAATGCTGAACAGAAAATTATCAGTCGCTTGGAATTCCTTTATAGCTTGCAGAAGAAGGGAAGACGCATCATCATAGGCGTTTTAGGCTGTATGGCCGAACGCGTGAAGGCCGAACTGATAGAGAAACATCACGCTGATATCGTGGTAGGTCCTGATGCCTATATGTCGTTGCCAGACCTGATTGCTCAGGTGGAATGTGGTCATAAGGCTATCAATGTGGAACTTTCTACCACAGAAACCTACAAGGATATTATCCCCCAACGTATTTGCGGAACCCATATAGGAGGCTTTGTAACCATTATGCGTGGTTGCAATAACTTCTGTCACTATTGTATAGTACCCTATACCAGAGGTCGTGAGAGAAGTCGTGATGTTGAAAGCATCCTGCGCGAGTGTCGCGACTTGGCCGACAGAGGATTCAAGGAGGTGACATTGCTGGGTCAGAATGTGAACTCGTATCAATTCACAATTCATAATTCACAATTCATAATAGGTTTTCCGGAGTTATTAAGGCGTGTGGCACGTGCCGTTCCTGAGATGAGGGTGAGATTTACTACATCTCATCCAAAGGATATGAGTGACGAGACCTTGCAGGTAATAGCAGAGGAACCCAATATCTGTCATCATATTCATCTGCCGGTTCAGAGCGGAAGCAACCGTATCCTGAAACTGATGAATCGCAAATATACTCGTGAGTGGTATCTGGATCGTGTGGCAGCTATCCGTCGTATCATCCCCGACTGTGCAATCAGTACTGATATATTTGTGGGCTATAGTAGCGAGACGGAGGAAGACCATCAGTTGAGTCTGAGTTTGATGAAGGAGTGTGCGTATGATAGTGCCTTCATGTTCAAATACAGCGAGCGCCCTGGCACATATGCCAGCAAGCATTTGCCCGATGATATTCCAGAGGATGTGAAGGTGCGCCGGCTGAACGAGCTCATCGCTTTGCAGAATGAACTCTCTGCCGAGTGCAATAAGCGTTGTATAGGCAAGGAGTTTGATGTACTGTTGGAGGGCGTAAGCAAGCGTAGCAAGGATCAGTTGTTTGGCCGTACCGGTCAGAATAAAGTGGTTATCATAGACCGCGGACAACATCACATCGGAGAGACTGTGCGAGTGACAATAACAGAAAGTAGCAGTGCAACCCTTAAGGGAATCGTTAAGAATGAAGAGTAGGAAGAAGAAAACATCATCCTGGCGAATGCAGGCATTCACCAATACCATCAGTACGACTATGGTACTGATATTGTTGGGTATGGTGGTTTTGCTGATGCTTACGGCCAACGTGATAGGCGACTCGGTAAAAGAGAATTTGGTGGTAACGGTGGTGCTTGAGGAAGATACGCCTACAGACGAGGCGCAGGCACTGCAGAAGAAACTCTGTGCCAAGACCTATGTTAAGAGCATTGACTATGTAAGCAAGGAGCAGGCGCTGAAGGAGCATGTTGAGAGTATGGGTATGGACCCGTCTGAATTCCTGGAGGCCAACCCCTTCTCTATTTCGATGGAGGTGAGCATGAAGGCTGAATACTCTAACAACGACAGTCTGCTGTGGATAGAGAAGGAACTGAAGGAGACGAAACGTGTGAGCGAGGTCTATTACCAGAAGGACTTGGTGGAAAACCTGAACCACAACCTGACGCGTGCCTCATTAATACTCTTGGGCATAGCAGCCTTACTTGTCGTTGTATCGCTGAGTCTGATTAACTCTACCGTTAAATTGAACGTATATAACCACAGGTTCATTATTCATACGATGAAGCTGGTGGGTGCCAAGTGGAGCTACATCCGCAGGCCCTTCCTAATCAGCAGTTTCTGGATAGGATTGGTATCTGCCATTATAGCCGATGCTGTACTGTTTGGCCTTATTATGTGGGCCGCTAGATACGATGAGGCTATTTTGCAATATGTAACTCAGCAGAATATACTTATCATGGCTGGCAGCGTTCTGGCCGTGGGACTCTTCATTACAATAGTCTGTACGTATGTGTCTGTAACAAGGCAATTGTATATGAGATCAGAAAAGCTATACTAGAAATAGCTATATTTGGATTGTGAATTAAAAATGAATGGAATAGATATGGGTAATTTCGCATTTACAAAAACAAACTACATCCTTCTGGCCGTAGGAATGGCCATTGTCATCGTAGGCCTGATTCTGATGGCTGGCGAAGGAAGCTACGAAGGCGTTTTCAATGCTGATATCTTCAGTGCCCGTAGGATTAAGGTTGCCCCATTGGTTAGCTTGGCAGGTTTTGTCTTCATCATGGTAGCCATCATGTACAAGTCGAAGGCTGAGAGAAAGAACATCGAAACAAGCAAGGAGGCATAAGGATGTCAGTATTAGAGACCATTATCATTGCCATTGTGGAGGGGCTGACGGAGTTCTTGCCCGTAAGCTCTACAGGGCACATGATTATCACGCAGAATCTGCTGGGAGTGGAGAGTACGCCTTTCGTCAAGGCGTTCACCATCATCATTCAGTTCGGTGCCATCCTTTCGGTTGTCTGTCTGTACTGGAACCGTTTCTTCCGCCTGAACAGAACACCTGCCCCTGCCGGCAGTACCGCTCTGCAGGCATTCCTGTACAAATGGGATTTCTACTGGAAACTGCTGGTAGCCTTTGTGCCCGCCATCGTTATAGGCTTTGTGGGCAAGATGTCGGGGCTTATCGACCGTTTCCTGGAGAACGTAGAGGTAGTAGCCGTCATGCTGGTGCTGGGCGGTATCTTTATGCTCTTCTGCGATAAGTTGTTCAACAAGGGAAGTGAGCAGACAGCCCTTACGGAGAAACGTGCCTTCGGCATAGGTCTGTTCCAGTGTATAGCTATGATACCGGGCGTTTCACGCTCTATGGCAACGATAGTAGGTGGTATGGCGCAGAAACTTACACGCCGTGCCGCTGCCGAGTTCTCATTCTTCCTGGCCGTTCCTACGATGGCAGCTGCCACAGCCTTGGATGTCCTGCAACTGTTCTTCGGTGATGAGGCTGATTCCAGTTGGGCCACAACTGATAACCTGCTGATGCTGGCATTGGGCTGTGCCGTAGCCTTCGTGGTTGCCCTGCTGGCCATGAAATGGTTTGTCGACTTCCTGGCCAAATATGGCTTCAAGGCCTTTGGTGTCTACCGTATCATCGTAGGTGTCATCATTCTGGCCCTCCTCTGGAGCGGTCACTCATTAGTGATGGTTGATTAAATGAATTTTCAGGCAGGAGAGATATTATATTTTGACAAGCCACTCCACTGGACCAGCTTCAATCTGGTTGCAAAGGTACGCAGCGCGCTCTGCCATAAGATAGGGGTAAGAAAGTTGAAAGTGGGACATGCGGGAACACTGGATCCTCTGGCAACGGGAGTTGTGACTATATGCACAGGCAAGGCTACCAAGCGGATTGACGAGTTGCAGGCTCATACCAAGGAATATGTGGCAACATTGCAGCTGGGAGCGACAACCCCGTCGTTCGATTTGGAGACTGCCGTAGATGCTACCTTCCCTACGGGGCACATTACAAAGGAACTCGTGGAAGAGGCACTTACACATTTCCTGGGGAGGATAGAACAGGTGCCGCCAGCCTTCTCGGCCTGCAAGGTAGATGGGCATCGTGCCTACGACCTGGCTCGCAAGGGAAAAAACGTACAGCTGAAGGCCAAGATACTGGTCATTGATGAAATAGAATTGCAACATTTCGACCCAGATACCATGCAAATGACCATCAGGGTTGTATGCAGCAAGGGAACATACATCAGGGCCTTGGCCAGGGACATTGGAGAAGCCCTGCAGAGCGGAGCTCACCTGATAGCCCTACGCAGAACCAGGGTGGGGGATATAAGAGTGGAGGACTGCATGAATGTGGAGGACTTCCCACAATGGTTGGAGAAACAGGAAATAGAGAAAGAAACAGAGTCAGATAACGATAATAAAAAGAACGCAAACGAAATAATCTCATGAAGCTATCACAATTCAAGTACAAACTAACCGACGAGAGAATTGCTCAAGAACCAACTCCCTTCCGCGACGACTGTCGCCTGATGGTGGTACATGCCAAGAGTAAATACATTGAGCATCGTAAATCATTCCGTGATGTGCTGGAATTCTTCGACGAGAAGGATGTCTTTGTATTCAACGATACAAAGGTGTTCCCTGCACGTCTGTATGGCAACAAAGAAAAGACAGGTGCCCGAATTGAGGTGTTCCTGCTCCGTGAGCTGAACAAAGAGATGCGCCTTTGGGATGTCCTTGTTGACCCCGCTCGTAAAATCCGTATCGGTAACAAGCTCTATTTCGGTCAGGATGAGTCTATGGTGGCCGAGGTGATAGACAATACCACCAGTCGTGGACGTACACTTCGCTTCCTATATGATGGCCCGCACGAGGAATTCAAGCGTGCCCTCTATGCTTTGGGAGAGGCTCCCATACCCAAGCATATCATCAAGCGTCCCACAACAAAGGAGGATCTGGAGAACTTCCAGTGTATCTTCGCAGAAAAGGAAGGTGCCGTTACCGCTCCTACTGCAGGATTACATTTTTCTCCCCAGTTGATGAAGATGATGGAGATTAAGGGCATTGACTTTGCCTATGTTACCCTGCACTGTGGTTTGGGCAATTTCCGTGAGATAGATGTCGAGGATCTTACCAAGCACAAGATGGACAGCGAGGAGATGCACGTTGATGCCAAGGCTTGTGATATCATCAATACCGCCAAGGCAGAAGGTCGCAAGATTGTTGCCGTGGGAACAACCGTACAGAGAGTGTTGGAGTCTGCTGTCAGCGCAGATGGTAAATTGAAGGAGTATGACGGATGGACAAATAAGTTCATCTTCCCGCCCTATGACTTCACATTGGCAGATGCTATGATTGCCAACTTCTACCTGCCTTACAGTACGCTGTTGATGCTTACTTGTGCCTATGGTGGGTACGATTTGGTAATGATGGCATATAAGGAGGCATTGAAATACAACGAGAACGATCCCGAGAACCGTTATCGTTTTGGTACCTACGGAGATGCCATGCTAATCTTGCAGGATTAATGCATAAACTCTATATAGGTTTAGGTTCAAACCTGGGTAATAAAGAAGAGTTGCTTCACCGAGCCCTTGAACTCATCAACGAGCGCATAGGCTCGGTGTTGCGTACCTCCTCGTTTATCGAGACGGAACCCTGGGGATTCCAGAGCGACAACACCTTCTTGAATGGTGCATGCCTGGTGGAGACATCCCTCAGCCCTTTGCAATGCCTGAGTGAGACACAGAAGATAGAACGTCTCCTAGGCAGGACCCACAAAAGCATCAACGGAGAATATCATGACCGCACCATCGATCTTGATCTCCTGATGTACGACGATTTGGAGATGAACACTCCCGAATTAACTCTCCCACATCCACACATGCAAGAGCGTGACTTTGTGATGATACCCTTAATCGAGATAAAAGAGAAAAATTAATTTTAATTCATAATTCATAATTCACAATTCATAATTAGGATTTCCGAAATTCCGAAATATCGAAAAATTCTTCACTCTTCATTCTTCACTCTTCATTTTTATTCGTACCTTTGCACCCGAAAACTAAATGTGGATAGATTTGGGCTGCTTGCAACCACAGTAAAAAATGCTAAAACGAGAAGCTGACTATTGTTTCTCATGCATTTCTGCCCTATTTCTCTCCCCATACATTATTAATTATATATATAAATGTATTATGGGATACTTATTTACATCCGAATCAGTTTCTGAAGGCCATCCTGATAAAGTGGCCGATCAAATCAGTGATGCCGTACTGGACAAACTGTTGGCTTTCGACCCTCAGTCGAAGGTAGCTTGCGAGACGCTTGTTACTACAGGTCAGGTTGTTATGGCAGGTGAGATTAAGACAGAGGCATACGTTGACCTTCAGCGTATTGCCCGCGAAGTGATTAATCGCATTGGTTACACCAAGAGCGAATATATGTTCGA
>DLBF01000049.1:52458-54328 GCA_002494215.1 Prevotellaceae bacterium UBA7028 | reverse complement strand
AAAGGATTTTATCGTAGCTATCGAGTTGGGTTCATCAAAGATGACCGGTATTGCAGGCAAGAAGAACCTTGACGGCAGCATTCAGGTGCTGGCATGTATCAAGGAGGACTCTTCGTCATGTATCCGCAAAGGAGTGGTTTATAACATCGATAAGACTGCCCAGTGCCTCACCAACATTATCAACAAGATGGAAGGTCAGCTCAAGACCACCATCACACAGGTCTATGTTGGTGTAGGAGGCCAGTCTATTCGCTCTATTCGCAATGTGATTACCAAGGACTTGAACATTGAGACACCCATCTCACAGGAGATGGTCATTGAACTGATGGATGCCAACCGTAACATGAAATACCCTGACCAGGAGATACTTGATGCCGCCGTACAGGAGTACAAGGTGGACTCGCAGTATCAGCTGGATCCGGTCGGCATTCCATGTTCACACATTGAGGGCAATTTCCTCAATATCCTGCAGCGTAAGACGTTCTATAAGAACCTCAACAGCTGCTTTGAGGCTGCTAACATCAATGTGGCAGAGATGTATCTGGCACCGCTGGCGTTGGCAGACAGCGTACTGACGGAGACGGAACGACGTTCGGGATGTGCACTGGTCGACATGGGTGCCGACACGACCACCGTCAGTGTCTACTCAAAGAATGTCCTGCGCCATTTGGCAGTCATTCCCTTGGGTTCTAACAACATCACCAAGGACATCGCTTCTCTCCAGATGGAGGAGTCTGATGCCGAGAAGATGAAACTGAAATATGCCAGTGCATACACTGACAATGCTGAGATTGACAACAACCTGAAATACCCCATTGACCAGGATCGTCAGATTGAGGCGCGCAAGTTCATTGAGATTGTCGAAGGACGTCTCGAGGAGATCATTGCTAACGTATGGTGTCAGGTGCCAGAGGAGTATTGCGACAAGTTGCTCGGAGGTATCATCCTGACGGGTGGCGGTTCTAACATGAAGGACATCGAGAAGGCTTTCCAGAACTATACGCACATCGACAAGATTCGCATTGCCAAGTTCGTCACACAGACTATCACCTCTACCCTCTCCGACATCAACGCCCACGACGGCAAACTGAACACAGTGCTCGGACTGCTGGCGAAGGGTGACATCAACTGCGCTGGCGAAGAGTTCGACCCCAACGGCAACCTCTTTGCCACACCGAAGCAGCAACAGACGGAGACCGTCACCGAGCGCCGCGCCCGTCAGGCTGTCGAGACACCGGCTGGTGTCGTTCGCACGGTCGACGAGATTCGTCGTGCCGACGAGGAGGCTCGCCGCCAGAAGGATGAGGAAGACCGTATCGCCCGTGAGAAGGCGGAAGCTGAGGAGCGTGAGCGTCAGCGCATCAAGAAGGAAAACTCCATCTGGAACAAGATGTTCAAAGGTTTGAAGAGCTTTGGCGAGAAGGTTATCAGCGACGAGGAATAATTCATTAACCAATCAGACAACGATTATGGACAACAACATACTATTAGATTTCGGTGAGCCCGAAAAAGAGAACAGCATCATCAAGGTGATTGGTGTTGGTGGCGGTGGCGGTAACGCTGTGAACCACATGTATCGCGAAGGTATCCACGACGTGACCTTCGTACTCTGCAACACAGACGCACAGGCACTGAATGACTCGCCTGTTCCCGTTCATCTGCAACTGGGCAAGGAAGGACTTGGCGCCGGCAACCGCCCCGCAAAGGCACGCGCTGCTGCAGAAGAAAGCGAGGAAGATATCAAGAAGGTGTTAAATGATGGAACACGCATGGCCTTCATCACCGCCGGTATGGGTGGTGGTACCGGAACGGGAGCTGCTCCTGTCATTGCCCGTATTTCCAAAGAACTGGGCATCCTCACCGTCGGCAT
>DLBF01000049.1:0-52397 GCA_002494215.1 Prevotellaceae bacterium UBA7028 | reverse complement strand
GTCACCATTCCATTCCGCTTCGAGGGTGATCGTAAGATTGATCAGGCGCTCGACGGTGTAGAGGAGATGTCAAAGCACGTCGACGCTCTCCTTGTCATCAACAACGAGCGTCTGCGCGAGATATACCCTGAGCTGACCGTGCTCGATGCCTTCGGAAAGGCTGACGACACGCTGAGCGTGGCTGCCAAGTCTATTGCGGAGATCATTACCGTTCACGGACTCATCAACCTTGACTTCAACGACGTTAAGACTGTCCTCAAGGATGGTGGCGTCGCTATCATGTCAACGGGTTACGGTGAGGGTGAAGGACGTGTCAAGAAGGCCATCAATGACGCCCTTAACTCTCCGTTGCTCAACGAAAAGGACGTGTTCAACTCAAAGAAGATACTTCTCTCCATCTCTTTCTGCTCGGACAACCAGAACCAGCAGGGTCTTATGATGGAGGAAATGAACGACGTCAACGACTTCATGGCGAAGTTTGGCAGCGACTTCGAGATAAAGTGGGGACTTGCTACCGACCCGGAACTTGGCGACAAGGTGAAGGTTACTATCCTTGCAACAGGATTCGGCATCGAAGACATCGACGGTATGAGTGGACACTTCTCAAAGCGCACCCAGGAAGAGGCAGACCGTATTGCACGTGAAGAGGAAAAAGAGGCAGAGCGTCGTGAACGTCGCAGCCGTTACTACGGTAAGGACGGTAAGACGAGCCAGTATAAACGTCGTCCACACATATTCATCTTCCGTCAGGAAGACCTCGACAACGACGACGTCATCGCCGACGTAGAAACATCGCCGACATACAAACGAACCCGACAGATGCTCGACGAGATTCGCAGCAAGGCAGCGGGCGAGATTAGTGAAAGCAACGACGATGTTCGCAGTGAAGAAATACAAGGAACAATAAAGTTCGCATAATACAAGGTAAGGCGCTCACTCGAGCGCCTTATTTTTTTGTAAATACTTATGCCAAGGGACTTCATTGACACAAGGTGTTTTCTAATTCACCTTAGTATATAAGAGATTTTGAGGCGGTTTTTCCAGTATATAAGAAAACAAAAAAAGGTATCCTATTCTTTTGTTTTTTCCTCGCTTAATCGTAACTTTACATAAGTTACTTTCGCTCGAAAGTAAAAATAAATATAGATTTTATTTTGTACTTTCCTCGCTTAATCGTAACTTTGCAACCAATCACAGGCATTATGACTTTAGTGAAAGCCGCCTGCGAGACTTTTGTGGAAAATAATAACAGCATTAGCAGTTATTCGGTGTGCTTGAAATGTAGGAAGTTTCAAATAGTCAACGACGTTTAATGTTAATGTCTGCGCAGATAGGCGTGGACATAATACTTATACGTTGACGGGTCTTTCCTACAACCTCAAGCACGGATAAGCGTCCGCGCTTTTTCGTGTTTTGGGGGCTGTAGAAGATCTGTTCCGATAAGTGCTTTTGCCCTTAAATCTATAAGCGCAAAGAATGCCAGACAAAGAAACAGGTCTTCCCTATATTGATATCAGGGAGGACGACCTGTCGGCAATATCGCCAGAAGTGCTTGAGACTCTTCTGCGCGATCATACCACAGGAAAAAATATCTTCTGGGCAACTCATGACTACGAGGCGCTTGGAAGTGCATACGATTATCATGCCCAGATTATGCCTGAACTAATTACAGGTGAACACGGTATGATAATCCGTCCTCGTGTGCTTAAATCAAAGGAGAACCAAACAGGGCGTTCAAAGGATATGGCTGAGGTATTCACTCCTTCGTGGATATGTAATGCTCAGAACAATCTTGTGGATGAAGCTTGGTTTGGAAGGAAGGATGTCTTCAATGTTGAAAACACCACCACCCATACCTGGCAAACAAATCCCAACAAAATAGAGTTCCCTGAGGGCAAAACGTGGAAGGACTATGTGCGAGCCACTCGCATGGAGATCACTTGCGGCGAGGCACCTTACCTTGTTAGTCGCTATGATACAACAACAGGCGAACCGATTCCACTTGAAAGTCGCATAGGTCTTTTGGATAGAAAACTTCGTGTAGTCAGCGAGAACACAGAAACCAGTGGTGAGTGGCTAGAATGGGTACAAGTGGCTTACAAACATACCTACGGCTACGAGTGGCAAGGAGATAATCTGTTGCTGGCACGTGAGGCTTTGCTCTATACCTTTATAGAATATTATCAGGCGAAGTTCGGCAAGGCTCCTTTGCTGAAGAGCATCAATTACATTGCCTACATCATTTCATGGAACCTTTGGCAAATGGATGGTTTGAGATGTGTTGTGCCTGACTCCTGCAGAGACGGAGTGATGGAAAAGATTCTAACTCTTTTTGGTGAAGAAGAACACAAAGTTACATGTGCAGGATGCAATGATGACAACATCCACAAGCATAATGGCATTTACTGTCTCATCAGAGAATGGGGAGTGAAAGACCTCAAGACTAAGGAGGATAATAGAAAAATACGTTTTGTTGACCTAATACCCAGAACTAATGGCAAATAATAACTACAATCCAGATGTGCTAAACTGTATTGCAAACCTAAGCAATGACGAGGTTTTTACGCCTCCAGAATTGGCAAACAAGATGCTTGACCTGTTGCCACAAGAGTTGTTCAAGAGTTCGAAGACAACGTTCCTTGACCCTTTCACCAAAAGTGGAGTCTTTCTTCGGGAGATAGTAAAACGTCTTGACATAGGACTTGCCGATGAAATGCCAGACCGACAGAAGCGTATTGACCATATTCTGCACAATCAGGTGTTTGGCATAGCCTGCACAGAATTGACATCGTTGTTAGCACGTCGTTCCGTTTATTGCAGCAAGACAGCCAATGGTAAGTATAGCATATCGAAGTTTGACACCCCAGAGGGGAACATTCTTTATAAAAACATCAAGCACACTTGGGTCAACGGTAAATGCAAATATTGTGGTGCCAGCCAAAGTGTATATGACAGAGGCTCAGAGGCGGAGCAATACGCCTATATGTTTATTCACACTAATAATCCTAATATATTCTTTCCAAACATGAAATTTGACGTTATCGTCGGCAATCCACCGTATCAACTCGACGATGGTGGAAATGGAGCAAGTGCAAAACCCATATACCAACATTTCATCGAACAATCTAAGAGACTACGTCCCCAATATGTGTCAATTATTTCCCCAGCCAGATGGTTTGCCGGTGGAAAAGGATTGGATATCTTTCGTGAGACGATGTTAAATGACAATAGAATAAAGATTCTCGTTGATTATCCTAATGCTAAGGATTGTTTTCCGGAAACAAGTATAGGAGGAGGTGTTTGTTTCTTTCTATGGGACTCTTCATATCAAGGTGAATGTCTTGTTCAAAATATTCATGGCAACTTTTCAAATAGTATGAAGCGCTCACTAAGCAAGTACGATATATTTGTCAGGTTTAATGAGGCTATTTGTATAATTGACAAAATTCGTGAGAAGAAAGAACAGACATTTATGTCGATTGTAAGTAGTAGAAATCCTTTTGGGTTGTCTTCTTCTACAAGAGGGACAACCCACGGAGATAAAGATTCCTATAAACTTATTACTAGTGTTGGAACTTTTTTCATTGATAAGGCAAGTGTTAATCAAGGAAAAGATATTGTTGGTAAGTATAAGATCCTAATAAGTAAAGTAACATGCGAACATGCGGGGGAGCCAGATAAGGATGGAATGTTTAGAGTTATTTCCAGAATGGAAGTCTTACCACCTAATGTAGTGTCAACAGATTCATACTTGATTATTGGTGAGCATACCGAAGAACATATTGTAATAAATGAATATGAATACCTAAAAACGAAATTTGCACGTTTTCTAATGCTACAAGCTATCTCGTCAATAAATTTGTCAAAAGATAAATTTCAATTTGTCCCTCTTCAAGACTTCTCTCATCCTTGGACAGACGAGATGCTTTACAAAAAGTACGGCTTGACGAAAGAGGAAATAGCATTCGTAGAATCCATGATTCGCCCAATGGAATAAAAATAGAAATAAACAACGGCGCTCTTTGACATTTTGTGGGTTGATATATAGAAGAAAAATCTAAAAAAGTACTATCTTTGCATCTCATTTATAAGATGTAAGATGGAAAAAGATGTGCTTCGCAAACAGCCTAACTGGGAAGGGTTATATTTCTATCAGAAAACGAATGTTCTATACCAGTTGACTTTTGGCTTTACCAAACGTTTCCTTATAAGAGGTGACCGCACCATAGACCAGATGATTCAAGCTGCCCGCTCTGGCAAGCAGAATATCGTGGAAGGCTCGGCAGACGGAGTGACTTCTATGGAGATGGAGCTAAAACTCCTGAATGTTGCCAGGAGTAGCATCAAGGAGTTGAAGGAGGATTATGAAGATTATATCGTATCCCGTCATCTGAATCGATGGTCAGCAAAGAATCCACGCTATGATGCGATGTTGAAATTCTGCCGCACCCATAACAAACTGGAAGACTACGAACCCTTCTTTGAAAAGTGGACAGATGAAGAACTGGCAAACATTGCCCTTACCCTATGCCACATGGTGGACAGAATGATGATCACCTACCAGAGGCAACAGGAAGAAACATTTATAAAGGAGGGTGGCATAAAGGAACGAATGACTGCAGCCCGTTTGGGCTACCGCACCAACCAGCGTGAGGAAATAGCAAGACTAAAGCAAGAACTGGAAGCAGCCAAGCGCAGAATCGCAGGACTGGAAGCCATGTTGGCCGCTAGCCGGGCTAGATAGTCTAGCCAGGCTAGTCCTTTTCTAGCCTTTCTAGTTCTTCTAGCCTGGCTAGATTTACTAGATGGACTAGGATTAACAATCAACCCCACAATTTGCAGGGCGCCATAACAGTAATGGTTATGGCAACAACAGATTTACTGAGAAACAAGGTTGCAGAAACGCCAACCATCTATGCCTATGAGCATGTGGGAATACCAGCACATGCAGGTTGGCTTAAAGTGGGCTACACTACCCGCGATGTGGAAACCCGCGTAAAGGAACAGAACCTAACAGGCAATATACCTTATAAGATAGTGCTTGTTCGCCCTGCTATGCGCAAGGACGGTACGTCGTTTGACGACCATCTCATCCATCGTATTCTCCGAAAAGACCATGTTCGTAATCCTGAAGGCGAATGGTTTGTCTGCGATGCAAGGAAAGTAGAGAAAGCAATTGCAACAGCTGTTGAGGGGAAAGACACAATGGTGGAGCGCATCTATAGCTTCCCTATGCGTCCAGAGCAAAGAAAGGCGGTAGAGAAAACTGCCAAATACTTTACTGCCTTTAGGCAAGACCCTACGAACAGAGGACTTACACCCCATTTCCTTTGGAATGCAAAGATGCGTTTCGGTAAGACTTTCACTACTTATCAGCTGGCCCTAAAGATGGGGTGGACAAAGGTGCTGGTGCTGACCTTCAAGCCTGCCGTAAAGACGGCCTGGGAAGAGGACTTGCTGACACACAAGGACTTTGATGGTTGGCAATTCTGCCAGAAACAGGAAGACAGAGAGTTTAACTATGTGAATGAAAGGAAACCCTTTGTCTGCTTTGCCTCATTCCAAGATGTTTTGGGCAAGAATGCCGTTGGCGGAATCAAAGCTACTAATGAATGGATTCAAACGGTCAGTTGGGACTGCATTGTGCTGGATGAATACCATTACGGTGCTTGGGGAAAGAATGCCAAGAGTTTCTACGACAAGAAAGACCCTGCACTCAGGAAAGCAGAAGAAGTGGGAGAAATCATCTCTGAAGACGCTGACAATGCACGCGAAGTGGAGATTCGTGAGCTATACGATGAGGAATTGATGCCACTACGCACAGGAGCATATCTTTATCTATCTGGTACTCCCTTCCGTGCCATCTCTACAGGAGAATTCATTGAAGAGCAGATATACAACTGGACTTACTCTGACGAGCAATCAGAAAAGGAAAAGTGGCAAGGGGACAATAACCCTTACGCTCAGTTGCCAAAGATGGTAATGCTGACTTATCAGTTGCCTGACAGCATAAGGGAGATTGCTTCGCAAGGAGAGTTTGATGAATTCGACCTCAATGAGTTCTTCCGTGCCGAAAACGATGCTTTCGTTCATGAGGAATATGTGCAGAAATGGCTGGAACTGATAAGAGGTAGCTATACGGAGAATCTTGTAACAGACCTGAAACTTGGAACGGAGAAGCCCCCAATGCCTTTCTCTGACAGTCGATTGTTGAGTTACCTGCAACATACTTATTGGTTCCTGCCTTCGGTAGCAGCGTGCAAAGCAATGGCCATACTGCTGAGGAAACGTGCTAACCGCTTCTTTGATGATTACGAGGTAATCGTGGCAGCAGGCAACGAGGCTGGTATGGGAGCTAATGCCGTAACACCTGTATATAACGCAATGGGAGACCCGCAGCAAACAAAGACCATAACACTCTCTTGTGGAAAACTTTCAACGGGCGTAACCGTGAAACCTTGGACGGGTATCTTGATGCTGCGTAACACCACCTCGCCAGAGACATATTTCCAGGCAGCCTTCCGTGTTCAGTCACCTTGGACCACCAAAGATGAATATGGCAAAGAGGTAATACTGAAGCCATTCTGTTATGTCTTTGACTTTGCTCCTAACCGTGCTTTGCGGCAGGTGGAAGAATATAGCTGTCAGTTGAATGTGGAGGAGAGTAACCCAGAGAAGAAAGTGGAGAAGTTTATCAAGTTCTTGCCCATACTGGCATTCGATGGTTCCTCCATGAAAGAGATAGATGCCGCTGGCGTTTTGGATATGGCCATGAGCGGTACAACAGCAACATTGTTGGCTCGTAGATGGGAAAGTGCTGTGCTGGTGAATGTAGATAACGCCACCCTACAACGATTGATGAATAATCCGGAGGCAATGGCAGCCCTAATGAACATAGAAGGATTCCGTAACCTCAATTCGGATATAGAAACCATTATCAACAAATCTGAACACGTAAAGAACACCAAGAAGGAGAAAGGCGATAATCTGACAGCCAAGGAGAAAAAACAACTGACGGACGAGGAGAAGGAATTTAAGAGCAAACGCAAGGAGATTCAGGAGAAACTCATTAAGTTCGCCACGCGCATACCCGTCTTTATGTATCTTACGGACTACCGTGAATACAGTCTGAAAGATGTTATCATGCAGTTGGAGCCTGAACTGTTCCGTAAGGTTACAGGTCTGACACTGAAGGACTTTGAATTGTTGGTTAGCCTTGGTGTATTCAACAGCGACTTGATGAATGACGCTGTGTATAAGTTTAAACGCTATGAAGATTCTTCGCTGGGATATGCTGGCATAGACAAACACAAGGGTACTCTTATCGGCAGATGGGATGATGTTATTGATACTGTAGAAGAAAGCATGCCCGTAAAAGAAACTGAACCGAAAGAGAATGCTACAGAGGTTGCAGCAGAACCATGGGAGTCGTTACAAGTTGGTGATAAAGTCGTGCACAAGAGCTTTGGATCAGGCGAAGTAATGTCGATAGACGAGAAGTTTATTATTATTCGTTTCCCAGATATGGAGAAGAAATTTCTTTTCCCCGATGCTTTTGAAAAGGGGTATTTGAGTTACCAATAATACCGCTCCGAGTATGAAGGCTGAATACGGGTCGTTTGCACGCTGAATTCGGGGAGAATTCACCTTGAATTCAGCCTTTAAACTTTTGTGGCTTGATTGCGATGATTTTCCAACTTGATTTTGACCGACAATCAAGTTAAAAAAAATATTTTGCAAGTTGATTTTTATGCCCCTTTAATCTGCTAATGTAAAGGGGGTGGTATATGTGGTGCGAATGCGCCACTGCTCTGGATAGAGATTGTTGATGCGGTTGCCCACACACTTACCTGGGCCTAACACATAACCCTTATAGCACAAGAGAACCATTCCGCGGGGCGCTGGGACACGAATAGCCTCACGACGAAGATATTGTAGGGCTTCGTTGTAATTAAGCTCTATGCGAGGGACGTCTGGATCAACGGAGAATGCAGGAAGCAAACAGCCTCCCCCGGCCCCTCCCAGAGAGGGGAGAAGATTTTCCAGACGCGCCAACTCGTCACCCCTCCTTGGGAGGGGCTGGGGGAGGCTATTTTTCCTAATGGCGGCACAGTAGAACCCTTCTCCCCTATCACGACCAGGAAGGAAGTGGCGCTCCTCCAAGAGTTCTGCCCCCAAGGTATCACAAATCCAACGGACGTTGTCTTCGTCTTCATAGTGATTAAAGGTGCAGGTGCTATAGATAAGCAAACCACCAGGTTTGAGCACATGCCAGATATCCTGCATAATCTCACGCTGACGCTGCCAGCAATGCTCTACATTCTGTAGGCTCCATTCCTGAACGGCAACCTCGTCCTTGCGGAACATTCCTTCGCCTGAGCATGGTACATCGGCAACCAACAAATCGAAGCAGTCTGTAAAGGCTGCAAAATCAGCCGGGTAATTCTGAGTAACAAAACAACGGACAGGATATTCACCCTCTGTAACACGCGTCCACTTCTGCATATTCTCAGAAAGCACCTGAGCACGTTTGGGCATTGGCTCGTTGCTGACAAGCACGGAACCCTCGGGCAACAGGCCCGCAAGGAGCGTACTCTTGCCGCCAGGGGCAGCACAGAGGTCCAAAGCAACAACGTTGCTTTCAAAGTTGAGAGTTGAGAGTTTAGAGTTTAGAGATCCTTCTGATTTTTGAATTTTGAACGCCGAAGGGGTCGCGAGCGGAACGCGAGAACGAAGTGGCAATTTTGAATTTTGAATTAAAAACCTGTCTATCAGGTTTGCAACGTACATGGAGGATGCTTCCTGAACGTAGTAGGCACCGGCATGTAGAAGGGGATCGAAAGTGAAGGCGGGACGCTCGCTCAAGTAATACGCATCGAGACACCAGGGAACGGGCTCGGTGTGTACAGTATCACTGATATTGAGAGGTTTGCCTTTGCGAGGGTTCAGACGGATAGAGACCTCGGGCTCAGTTTCCAGAAGAGCATGACACAGCGCATCGGCAGTATCTGTATCATACTGCTCGTGCATCAAACGTACAAAGTCCTCTGGCAACTGCATAACGGTTACACGCTTACAACACCCTTAATGGCTGGCCAGGGATCATAATCGACAAGTTGGAAATCCTCGTACTTGAAGTCGAAGATATTCTTGACCTCAGGATTAATAATCATCTTAGGCAACTTACGAGGCTCGCGGCTAAGCTGCAGCTTAACCTGATCCATGTGGTTGAGATAGATATGCGTATCACCCGTTGTATGGATGAACTCACCGGGCTTGAGACCACAGACCTGAGCCATCATCATACACAGCAAGGCATATGAGGCAATGTTAAAGGGAACACCCAGGAAGCAGTCGGCACTGCGCTGATAGAGCTGCAGGCTGAGTTTACCGTCTGCCACATAGAACTGGAAGAAAGCATGACAGGGAGGAAGGTTCATGTTCTTGAGATCTGCTACGTTCCAGGCGCTAACAATGATACGACGACAGTTGGGGTCGTTCTTGATAGTATCCACCGCTTGTTGAATCTGGTCGATGAAACCTCCGTCGTAATCAGGCCAGGAACGCCACTGGTAGCCGTATATATGACCTAGGTCGCCCGTCTCTGGGTCAGCCCACTCATTCCAAATACGCACACCTCGCTCCTGCAACCAATGGGCATTAGTATTACCCTGCAGGAACCAAAGCAGTTCGTAGATAATACTCTTAAGATGTACTTTCTTGGTAGTGAGCAAGGGGAAGCCTTCCTCGAGGTTGAAACGCATCTGATGGCCAAATATGCTAATGGTACCCGTGCCGGTACGGTCGCTCTTCTTGTTACCCTCGTCGAGGATGCGCTGCAGTAGGTCTAAGTATTGTTTCATTTATTGTTTACTGTTTACCGTTTCACATAGTTCACAAAGCAGTAGGGATGGGCATGCTTTTCGTCAACATCATGCTCTTCCTTTTCTGCTACCACCCACTCTTCTTTTGAGAACTGGGGAAAGAAGGCATCAGCCTGTGCTGGGGTATCCTCAATCTCAGTCAGACAAAGGCGGTCTGCCATGGGCAGGGCCTCGTTATAGACACTGGCTCCACCTATTATATATATATCCTCGTCTGGAGTACAGGAGGCCAAAGCAGCTTGCAGGGATGGGAAGGTCTCTGCGCCAGGGAATGTCACCTGAGAGCGTGTAAGCACCACATTACGACGGTTAGGCAGAGCACCCTTGGGAAGTGACTCGAAGGTGCGACGGCCCATAATGATGGTATGTCCCGTGGTAAGTGCTTTGAAGCGCTTCAGGTCGTTGGGTAACCAATAAAGCAGCTTATTCTGATAACCTATGGCCAAGTTCTGGGCCACAGCAGCAATGATACTGATCATAAGAAATCCGTGTAATAAATATGGTCACAAAAGTACAAAAAAAAGGCGACTTGCAGAAACAAGTCACCTCTTTTTTTATTAGGAAATCTGTGATTTATCAGTTACGACGCGAAGCTGAATAATTAATCTTCAGAGCCCAAGACTTACGCAACACTTCCTTGATATCGGTAATATAACCCATATGAGTGTGCTGGTCGGCCTTGATGGAGATTACCTGATCTCCCTCGTTAACCATACCCTTACGCTCTGCAGCAACGAAGTCCATTACTTCCCTAGGTTCTGCATAACGGTCGTTCAGCTGAATACGTGTACCGCTACCCATCTGAGCACGAAGCTGATCTGTTGGAGGACCAACATAGATGAATGAGACGGCAGACTTCTTCTCCAACTTGGTTAATTCTGTACCCTGGGGAACAACGAACTTAACCTTCAGCGTAACCTCACGCATAGTTGTTACCATCATGAAGAAGAACAAGATGGTAAAAATCAAGTCGGGCAGAGATGAGGTATTCATCTCGACCATCTCACGACCTTCTTTTCTCTTAAATCCTGCCATTGTTCTACTGCTTATACTGTTTAGGTTCAGCCTCAGAGATATGCTGGGGATAATATTCTAGCTGAATAGCCTTCTTGATATCATCATCCAAAGCATCGTATGGACGTCCAAACTTCTCCTTGGCATACTCGTTACGCAACTCGTTATAAGCTGCCACCAACTCGTTCTGAACCTGGAAATACGCAAAGTATGGCGTATCGCGGGCTGTCTGAACAGAGATAACGTGCTTGTCAGTTACAAGGCAACGACCCAAATGATCAATATTCTTAACATGCTTCTCAGGCCACTTGCTGAGATTCTGCTCGTTTTTGATAAAATCTTTAGCGCGTTGACGCAATATGCCTATATCAACATAATCGTTAAAGGTCTCATCCTTTATCCAGAGCTGGCCTTCAGAGTTCAGACGAACATACATAATGTTCCTGGACTTGATGTCCACCTGGGCATTCTCCTGGTCTGGATCTGGGGGATTGGGGAGTCGGCGAGACAAACCCATATCCGTATCCATTGATGTTGTCACCAGGAAAAAGATAAGCAGCATGAAAGAGATGTCAGCCGTTGAACTGGTGTTCAGGCCCGGCATTTTCTTTTTCTTCTTTGCCATATCTACTTAACTGTTTTTAAAGGATGTTACTTTTTAATCGCACTTTTTGTAAGAACGCCAGTCATACTGACAATTACAGCAGCTGTAGCAGCTAGGATAAGGATACCGATTGATACACAGAATGCATCTACAACAGTAACCCATCCAGCTGAGGTAACAGTACCGTCTGCAGCTTTGAAAGACTCCTCACCCAGGCCCAATACGAAGCCTAATACCACTGAAGCAACGAACAAGCCCCATGTGATGAGAGAGACCTTGCCACCAGGAACGCCGGTTGAAGCAGCGGAATCAGTACCCTTGCTGCTTGTAAGACCCTTAATTCCAGACCATACTGTAAGTCCAGCTGTTGCAATTACCAACAGGTACATCAACCACATGATGATGTCTGTCAGTATTGGCTCATTGTTGTCACCTACAGGATTATCATAGCCGATCGTCAAGAACGCTGCGAAGGATACCAAGATAATTCCAATGCAGATGTACAAAGCCATCTTGGAAATTTTCTCAATCTTCATAATACTTTCTCTGAATCGGGGTTATTACTTCTTACACTTGTCTGACTGTACACACATGGTCAACAGCTCCTGAGCTGCCTCTTCCATATTACTGGTCAGAGATTCTACCTTAGCCAAAATGTAGTTGTAGAATATCTGAAGAATCAAAGCTACGATAATACCGAAGATAGTGGTAATCAAAGCCACCTTCATACCACCAGCAACAACGGTAGGACTGATATCACCAGCACGCTGGATGTCATCGAATGCCATAACCATACCGATTACAGTACCCAAGAATCCGAGAGAGGGAGCCATAGCAATGAAGAGGGTAATCCAAGAGCAGTTCTGCTCGAGGTAAGAGCCCTGAACCTCAGCCTCCATGTTGATAGTACTCTCGATAGTACCAATGTCGTTACGGTCTGTACTTGCCAAGCACTCCATAGCCTTGCGACTAACCTGTGCAACAGGACCACGTGTGCCCTTGCAGAAGTCAATAGCACCGGCAACGTCACCAGCAGCAACCTTAGCAGCCAGATCCTTTGTGAACTTGCGTGTATTAATCTGAGCGAGAGACAGATAGATAACGCGCTCGATACAGAATGCGAGACCCAGTACCAAAGCGATGGCAACCAATGACATGAAGCCTGCGCCACCCTCGATGTACTTTGTCTTCAAAGTCTTAAAGATAGTTTCACTTTCTTCTTCCACAACGGGAGCAGCTTCTGTTTCTGCCTCAGCAGCAGTAGTGTCTACAACAGCAGAGTCAGCAGGAGCAACAGTGTCCACCTGCTCAGCAGTAGCTTCCACATCTTCCTGAGCCATAACTGATGATGTTGCTCCAAAAGTACATGCTGCTACCAACGCAACAATTGCAAATAACTTTTTCATTTTGTGTTGTTTTAAATTGATTAATGTTATTACTTTTATTATTTATTCTCAATAATTGGACAAGCGGAGAGACGGGGATTCGAACAAAGGCTTTCTGCCTTGTCGGCTTTGAACCCCTTCTCATGCCTTGCGGAGAGACGGGGATTCGAACCCCGGATACGCTTTTGACGTATACACGCTTTCCAGGCGTGCCTCTTCAGCCACTCGAGCATCTCTCCTTAGGCAGAAACGCACATATTATGCGTCACTATATACGTTTTCGGTTACAAAAATATCTTTTTTTTTGAACATTACCACACGATATTGCAAAAACTTTTGAGTAAAATGGATTTTTTCGACTATTTGCACACACGGAAACTACTTCGCACGCGAAAAAAGGCGTTTTACATTGGCATTGGTTACGTTTTCCACCTCTTCGGGCGTTACATTATTTATATCTGCCAGTTTGCGCATGACTTCCACAACATAAGCCGACTCATTTCGTTTACCACGATAAGGGACAGGAGCAAGATATGGAGAGTCCGTCTCCAAGACTACACGCTGCAAAGGAATATGCCGCAGAATATCTGGCAAGGGGGATTTCTTGAATGTTGACACGCCACCAATACCCAGCACGAAGTTGTCGAAAGCAAGCAGTTCCTCTGCCTCTTCGAGCGTCCCGCCAAAGCAATGGAACACGCCCGACAAGCCCGCTGACGCATATGGGCGAAGTGCTTGCACCAGTTCTGAATGTGCAGAACGGGAATGAATCATCAGGGGAAGTCCATACTGGACAGCCCATTCTATCTGGCGCGTGAAAGCATCGATCTGCTGCTGTTTATAGCTGGCGTCCCAATAGAAATCCAGGCCCACCTCGCCAACAGCGATATATGGATGCGAAGAATCCTTCAGGCGCTCCTCCATTCTGTCAAGGACCTGAAGATAGTCTTCAGTCACATCCTCGGGATGCAATCCCATCATAGGATAGCAATAGCCCGGATAAGACTGGCAGAGAGCCAGCATAGGCTCTACAGACGCCTCATTGATATTAGGCAACAGGATGCGTTCCACCCCCGCCTGCTGTGCACGTTGCACAACAAGTTCCCTATCCTCTTCAAACTCAGGGCCGTAGATATGACTGTGCGTATCTATCATGACTTGCGGTTAAGCATAGACTGGGCATAATCCCACAGAATAGCCGTGCGCTCCTGAGGCAATGACACACGGGCAATAGCCTGCGCTGCCTCCTGATAATACTGATTAATCTTGTCACGAACCAGTTGGGGCACACCAATCTCGTCGTAAAGACGGGTTACGGCTGCCACCTTCTCCTCGCGTACAGGATTCTCCTTATTCAGCCACATGTTCAGTTCCTGAGCCTGTTCCTTGTTGGCCAACAACTGAGCATTGATAAGCATATAGGTCTTCTTGTTGCACATGATATCGCCGCCTATCTGCTTACCGAAGGTCTTGAAATCTCCGTACACATCCAGATAATCGTCCTGCAGCTGGAAGGCAAGTCCCAGTTTCTCTCCGAACTCGTACAATGCATCGGCATCCTGTTCGGAAGCCCCACCCAGGACGGCTCCAATCTTCAGAGCACAAGCCAAGAGAACGGAGGTCTTTAGACGTATCATCTCGATGTATTCCGCCTCAGTAACATCCGAGCGATCCTCGAAATCAATGTCGTACTGTTGTCCTTCATCAATCTCCAAGGCCGTTTCCGTAAAAAGACGAAGGACAGTGGGCATATACTTCTCATTGCACTGGATCATACGATGAAAAGCCAGCACCAGCATATTATCACCGCTAAGAATAGCGGCATTATCATTCCATTTCTTATGTACACAAGGTTTCCCGCGGCGAACTTCGGCACGATCCATAAGGTCGTCATGCAAAAGGGTGAAGTTATGGTAGGTCTCGATGGCTATTGCAGGCATCAGGATATTCTGCACATCATCCTTATACATATTATATGCCATTAACATCAATACGGGACGTAAACGCTTTCCACCCAAGGACAGCACATACCTAATGGGGTCGTATAAAGCGGCAGGCTTTCTGTCGTATGGCAGTGAATCGATGGTATTGTTAACCATCTTCAAAAGTTCGCTACTACTATACATTATCAATTATTTTATAATAAAATAAGGAAAAACAAGGCTGCCCACCTACACGGAGAGCAGCCTTAAATATATTCGATAGTTGAATTATTGCAGACGGAAATTGACAGGAAGACGGAAGTAGCTACGAACAGGCTTGTTACCCTGCTTAGCAGCTGTCCATCTTGGCATCGCCTTAACCACGCGCTCGGCCTCCTTAGAGAGACTTGCATCAGGACTCTTCAGAATCTTAACATCCGTAATAGAACCGTCCTTGTTTACAACGAACTGAACCGTAACACGGCCCTGAATCTCCTGCTCTCTGGCGATGGAAGGATAGTTCAAATGTTCAGAAATCCACTTGTACATGGCCTCCATACCACCAGGGAACAGAGCCTCTTGCTCTACAACATTAAAGATCTGATCGTCATCGTCAGCCTCAACAATAGGACCTGAGGCAACAACAGCATTAGAGGGAGCACCAGTACCTACAACATTTGTAATAACCTGATTAACCTCCTCAGTAGTCTGAATCTCTTCCTCAGGCAACTCGGTATCATCCTCAACCTCGTTGATGATCTCCATAACGGTTGGAGCAGCAGCTGGGGGAGGAGCCATTGTCTCTTCCTGATGAGTAATAGGAATCATATCCTCCTCAATAGGCTGGTTATAAATAGGACCATCTTCAACAATCTTCACCTCACGCTGAGTGTACTCAAAAGCGACGAACATAAGAGCCAAAGACAAAACATAACCAATAAGAATATTGGTGGATTTCTGTCCCTGCAGTTCTTCATTTACAGTTTTGTTAGCTTCCATATTGTTATTTTTCTTATTTTTGCTCGTTTAACACATCTATTTGGGGCAAATTTAGCACATTTTTTTTATTCGCCGTCGCTCTCCAACGTTTTTTTTTAAGTTCAATTTAAATTTTGTCCCAATAAAAGACATTATTGACAGAAAATGCACTAACTTTGAGCGCAAAATGCTAAGGACAATGACAAAGAAGCATATACTTCCACTTATTGGGGCATTATTATTTGTGCAGACAGAATCATTCTGCCAGGAAAGCACCAGTATCTTCAACTTCCTGAACCTCCCCAATTCCTCGCACGTAACAGGATTGGGTGGCAAAAACATATCTCTGGTTCAGGATGAAATCCAGACTGCAGCAATCAACCCCGCCTTACTCTCAAATATAAGTGACAAGACTGTGGGTGTGAACTTCATGTCATACATGCAGGGATGCAAAGCAGGTGGAGCAGGATACGCACAGACCGTAGGCAGCAGAGGCACATGGGGCGCATTCACGCAGTTTGTGGGATACGGCTCCATGAAGGAGACAAATGTTTCCGGCGAAATAATCGGAGACATGAAGGCACTGGATTTCTGTTTTGGCGGGCAATACAGCTACATGCTCACAGACAGACTCTCAGGAGGTGTCACAGGAAAGATTGTGTACTCTCACTACGGAGAATTTTCATCATGCGCCTTAGCCGTTGACCTAGGTTTGAACTACTATTGGGAAGAGAAGAACCTTTCCCTCTCTGCCGTAGCCAGAAACATTGGCGGTCAGGTAAAAAGATTCGGTGACGTAGGAGAGCGTATCCCCTTTGACATGCGAATAGGCTTCACAAAAGGATTAGGACACGCACCCGTTGATTTCTCTGTAACATTGGTTGACCTGACCAGGTGGAGCCAGAGCGACTACTACTCTCCCGAGGGAGAAATCAGCGCAGGCAGAATCTTCACCAACCATCTTGAGTTTGGCGTAGATGTTTATCCGATTCCTGTCATATATATCTGTGGAGGTTTCAATTTCCGCCGTGCATTCGAGATGAAAGCAGCAGGAAGCTCACATGCCGCAGGTCTTTCTTTTGGTGCAGGAGCCAACCTTAAGAAAGTGAAAGTAGGCATCGCCTATGCCAAATATCACGTGGGCGCCCCTACCCTTTCACTGAACTTTGCATATAGCTTCCAGAAGTCTGACAAAGATTAACCTGCAACGGCATCCGTTTTTACAGGTTCTCAACACTTTAGCATATAATTACATCATGAATAAGATTACAATAGCCATTGACGGTCATTCTTCATGTGGCAAGAGCACAATGGCCAAGGACTTGGCAAGAGAGATTGGATATGTTTACATAGACACTGGTGCCATGTACAGAGCAGTGACCCTTTTCTGCTTGCAGAACGGGCTCATCAAAGACGAGAAAGTTGACACCGAGGAGCTAAGAAAGCACATGAATGAAATCTCCATCACATTCCTGCTGAATCCTACCACCGGGAAGCCCGACACCTATCTGAATGGTATCTGCGTAGAAGACAAGATACGCACCCTGGAGGTATCGAGTAAAGTAAGCTATGTTGCCGCATTGGATTTTGTAAGGGAAGCGATGGTTGACCTGCAAAGATTAATGGGCGAGGCAAAAGGTGTGATTATGGATGGAAGAGACATAGGCACTGTTGTATTCCCCAATGCAGAGCTTAAGATATTTGTTACAGCCAGCGACGAGATTCGTGCTCAAAGAAGATATGATGAACTAACCGCCAAAGGCGAGAAGTGCAATATGGAGGATATCCTGGCCAATATCCGCGAGCGTGACAGAATAGACAGTACACGTGCCGTCAGTCCGCTTAGGAAAGCTGACGATGCCATCATATTGGACAACAGCAATATGTCCATTGCCGAGCAGAAAGCATGGCTTATATCTCAATTCCAACGTGTTACTGGGAAATGAAAATCGAGATTGACCAAGGTTCCGGCTTTTGCTTCGGTGTAACACGTGCTATCGGAAAAGCAGAGGAAGAGCTTAACAAAGACGGGCACATATACTGTCTTGGCGATATCGTTCACAACGGAAAAGAATGCGATCGCCTACAACGCTTAGGCCTTACAACCATCAATCACGAGGAATTAACGAACATACACAAATCCAAGGTTCTTCTAAGGGCACACGGCGAACCGCCATCGACATACCAACTTGCCGAGAAGAACGAGATTGAGATAATAGATGCTACATGTCCCGTAGTACTACACCTACAGGAACGCATCAAGAAAGAATACGACAACGACACAGAACACAAAAAACAGATTGTAATCTTTGGCAAGAACGGTCATGCAGAGGTATTAGGGTTGGTAGGTCAGACGGAAGGAACGGCCATCGTCATCGAATCAATTGCCGACCTTCATAAGCTTGACTACAACAAGGATATCTGCCTATACTCGCAAACCACCAAACCCCTGGATGAATTCCGACGCATTGTAGAGTACATACAAGAACATATCAGCAGCAATGCTACGTTTACATTCTACGACACGATATGCCGACAGGTAGCAAACAGAATGCCCAACATAAGGGAGTTTGCCAACAGACATGATGTAATTCTTTTTGTTTGCGGGAAAAAAAGCAGCAACGGAAGGGTTCTGTTCAAGGAGTGTAAGGAAGCTAACCCCAAGTCCTATATGATAGATACAGCCAACGAAATAGAACTTCGCTGGCTGCAAGATTGTAATTCAGTTGGTATCTGCGGAGCAACAAGTACTCCCAAATGGCTAATGGAGGAGTGCAAAATAAGAATCGAGGAGTTGCTTGGCAGCAACAAAAGATGACCGCTGACCATCCAGCACACTCTTTTCAGCTGCTTTCAAGAGATCTGCTATCGTGGGGTTCTGATAGAAATTGTTACGTAGCTGCTCATTTATACTCTCGTACATCCAATATTTAGACTGCTCGGCACGACGGAATTCAAAGTATCCGTTTTTCTTGACGAAGTCCATATATTCGTATATCATATCCCATATCTCCTTGATTCCTATAGCATAGAATCCACTATAAGTAAGAACCTTAGGTAGCCAGCCACTTTCGGGCATAGGGAATAATTGCAATGCATTTCTGAACTGTGTAGCTGCCAACTGGCATTTATCAACATTATTGCCATCGCACTTGTTGATAACAATACCATCAGCCATCTCCATAATACCACGCTTGATGCCCTGAAGCTCATCGCCTGTGCCAGACAGCTGAATCAACAGGAAAAAGTCAACCATTGAATGACAAGCGGTCTCGCTTTGGCCGACGCCTACTGTCTCAACAAAAATCTTATCGAAACCGGCAGCCTCGCAGAGGATTATCGTCTCGCGTGTCTTGCGGGCCACACCACCAAGACTACCAGCCGAGGGACTGGGGCGGATAAAAGAATCTGGATGAACAGAGAGTTTCTCCATACGGGTTTTGTCACCCAGGATACTACCCTTGGTACGTTCGCTGCTGGGGTCGATAGCCAGCACAGCCAACCTACCACCATATTCCTTCAGAACATGTATGCCGAATTCATCGATACTGGTACTCTTTCCTGCACCAGGAACACCGCTGATACCTACCCTTATACTCTTACCAGAATAAGGCAGGCACTTCTCTATCACCTCCTGAGCAATAGCCTGATGAGCTGGATTCGTACTCTCGACCAATGTCACAGCCTGACCCAGGATAGAGACATCGCCGCGTAATATTCCCTCAACATAATCTCCCGCAGTAAGTTGACGGCGGGCAAACCTGCCGCGTTTTAGATAAGGATTGACTATGGAAACCGGACCTACTCCCTCGTTTACCTTCAAGCCCTCAAATTCTGCGCTGTTTTCAGGATGTTCCATATCTGGTCTTTTAAGGTTTGATGTCAATATTAATAACAGTCTTTGGCTGCATGGGGTCGTTTGTAATCAAGAGGACTCTTGGCCTTCCCTTGGCACGCTTAAGGTATTTGGGCGTCACGGTAACCTTCAGCTTTGTACTTGCACCAGGTTTGAGCACCCTATTCCCCAAACTTACAGAAACAGCTTCATTAAATACCTGTACCTGCTCGAAATGCAAATCACTCTTTCCGTTATTATAAACAAGAATCGTATGGGAAGCCTTCGACTTTCCTGTCAAGGCGGCAAACTCTACCATTGATTCCGACACATGCAGCTTGGGAGCATTTTCCATCTCTTCCTCAGTCATCTTGGAGAAATCAGGAAGCAGAACTGCTGAGATCTGAATCTCGTTGACATCGCTAATCTTATCACCCATATAACGGGAGAGATATACCGAAGTCTTATTCAGACCCATCTGCAGTAATCTGTCACTATCCAGCGTCAGACGAATGATTCCCTTCTTGCCAGCTGGCACGTTCTCTGGAATATATTGAGCCGACAGATAGGCTGGCAGATGCATCAGCTCAGGGCGGAAAGCCGTATGTTCCTTGTTGATAAGCGACATTTCAACCACAGGATGCTCGCCTTTGTGAACATCGTCAAACTCCAGATAGTTTGTCTCTATCTGTACATTGCCCAAGTCTATCGGGTAATCCTCTCCTACATCCTTGACTTCCACCACTACAGTCCCTTGTATGGTTAGGTAAGCAGGCTCTTCCGAAGCATTCGTAAACACCTCTACCTCCTTGTAAAAAGAGCCCAAGATGTTGGCATCATAAACCATGGAGATCTCCCCACCCTTTCCTGCAGGGATTTCTGCCGTTGGATAGGAAACGTCAATACATCCGCAAGACGCCTTTGTCGATGTTATCTTCAGCGGCTGATTGCCTCTGTTCGTAAAGCCAAAGACCACCTTCTTAGGCTGTTGGAATTCCACTTCGCCCAACTTCTTAATCTCCACATCAGGGACAAAGCGGGGTTGTGCATGCAGCATAGCAGCACTCATCAAAAAAAGAAAAAGAAAGATATATCTCACTCTCATTTCTGTTTGTCTGTTTTATATAATGTTCTTAGAGAGGCCTCAACCGTGCGCAAGAGGTCTCGTTTATCTGTTGAAGGAGAATATACAAATCCTTCAGCAACGATTAGCTTATTATTCACAGAGTCTATACTCGTCAGTGACACGAAAGGACCTCCCAAAGCCCCGTTTCGCATCTCCCAAAATCCACGTACTTCATACACTTTTTTCCCACCTATCTCACGCAAGCAAGAGGAAATAATAGGAGAACCATCTATCTTGGTTGTCTGCATCCACTGGTCCGGGTTACTGCCAGGAATATTCATGCGCATTACAGAGTCTCTGCAAGCTACAAACTTTTCCTCATCAGCAATATTCTCGCCATCCCATGGCAGGGCATACACAACCACATTAAGGTCTTTCTCGTTAAGATTCGAGCCTGCCCACATAAAATTCTTACCCACCTTGCTGGCTTGGATTTGCTCAGGGACTTTTATGCCATAGCCAACGGCAGCGGAAAACTTCTTTTCCATGTCCCTATTGTAATGCTTACGAAGATTATCCGCACGCATCTCTATCTGTGCATTATCTATTATCCGTCGAATGTTCATGCCATTCTCAGAGAGGAACTCTCGAAGCGAGTCAACAGAAGGTGCAGCCACCTTAACTTCTATTTGAGGACGAGCCACGACATTCCTTTCTACTCCCACCACAGCATGCTTCAGGCTGGGGTCTATACGAACAAAAAGCTTGCTATGGAATGTAGTATATGTCTGGACATAATGACGAGACGATATCCTAACCATTTTAAAATAGGGTTCCTCCTGCATAAGCCCTGGAACAGCTCCTTGAGTTATTGCCTTGAGTGTATCCGCGATATCGCTGTGCCAGACTTTGTCGTCCACCACCAAAAGGAGTTCGCTGGGCAAACCCTTTGAGGCCACAATCCTTGCTTTCTTGTCTTGGGGTGTACAAGAAACGAGCAAGAACAACAACATCAAAATGGGGTACAATCTCATGTTTATTCCTTAGCTTTACCTTAGGCCTACCTTTTCAGCCTTTTGCATTCTCACCCACAAAGGTATCCTCTTTTTCCGGGAATGGCAAAGAGGAACCCAAAAACTTCCCCTCTTGTTGTTTTTTTTTAACAGAAACAATTAATGAACCAGAATAAAGGTGTACTTTTGTCGCCAAATAAAATAATTATTATCATTTATGAAGTACACTAACTATCAGGAACCTCTGTTCCTCTCTGTTTTTGCACTGTTTATCACCACGTTATTCAGCACATGTTCTTTCCTATATCCGCTAAACCCATGGGACGATGCTAATGTCTATATGACTATAGGCAATGCCATGTTAAGCGGGAGGGAACTGTATGTAGATATTTTCGACCATAAGGGACCCGTTCTTTACCTTATGCACGAAATGGCGGCTATGCTATCGCGTAGCAGCTTCGTAGGAATCTACCTTATTGAGATATTATGTAGCTTCTGCTTTATGTGGTACTCGCTACGTACAATACGGCTTTTCTCATCTTCCAAAGTTACATTGCCGCTGGCATGCCTGATAGGATGGCTCGCTTTATCATCGGACCTTTTCTATTACGGGGACAGTGTTGAGGAATTCTCGCTACCTATTCTGGCTCATTGCCTATACTTCATGCTACGTTTTGCCAAGAACAGGAAAACCCCGCATTGGTGGCAGTCACTGATTATAGGAGTTGGATTAGGACTTATTTTCTGGACGAAATTCAACATCCTATTCTTCTACATTGGTGGCATTATGGCACTTGCCTTCATTGCATGGAAACATCAGCAACTGAAGGAACTTTGGAATATCGTTTTATGGGTTATCGCCGGAGTAATTCTGGCAACAATACCCGTTTTGGCATACTTCATAGCACACGGAACGGTAGAGGCACTTATTGATTCATACTTTATGGTCAATATCTTCCAATACCACGGCACAGCCACCAACGGCGAACCTGATTTCTGGTGGTTCCCACTCATGAAACTATCTATATGGGCAGTACTGACACTACCTATATACTTTGTGCGTGCACGCTGGGAGGTAAAGCTTCTTGTATTGGGTACGTATGGCATTCTGCTGCTTTCTTTTGCAACAATGACCGTGCAATTCTATTATTTCCTGTTGATGTACGTATTCTCTCCGTTGGTTATTTACTTCTTCAGGAATCACATACCCACAACCCGAACATACATAATTATAGCACTCATCGGCATTACATCAGCTGCAACCAACTGGAACTTAGTTACACTCATAAACGGTACCTTCCCAAAAAGTGTACTGGAAATGGCCGAGATCATCAATGCAAACAAGAGCGATGACAGCGAAGTGCTCACTTTCAGTTCATACGACACTGGCATTTATCAGCACACACGTCACCTGCCACCCAACAAAAACTTCTTTATCTCCAGCATTCTGGATCCAGAAATCAAAAAGGAGCAGGCAGAATGGGTTGCCTCAGGTAAGGTCAAATACTTAGTGCGTGAGATTGGAGCCATCGTAACATGTCACGAATACTATGATGCGCCCATACCAAGCAACTTTCATTGCATATACGACAAGGAGGAGTTGTTCCGCTACAGGCTGATTACCACTCCGCACAAGTTCCTTTGGAACCTCACCTATCCGCGAATATTACTGCAATACGTCATGGAGCCCGTAACCGTAAACCAACGGATGCTGGTTTACGAGAGGAAGCCATAAAAGACAGTTACTTAAAGTATACTGATTAGTTGTTCTTCTTTTTCTTGGAGAACTTGACAACAGCGCGTATCACAATAAAATTTGTTACAGCGCTGATAATAGCCATAGGTATATAAGCAACGGAGTCGTCCAATCCGAATGCCTCAACAAACAGCCACATAAGTCCCATGCGAACCACAAACAGGTTGAACATATGGGCACCGATAATACCTATAAGGTTATGTACGGACGGGCTGGTCTTAAACGTCCAATAAACAGTGAGGAAGTAGTTAACACAGAAAGAGATGAGGTAACCCGAAATGAGTGCTACCTGGTAAGGAGCAAAAAGCCTCACCACATAGAATACAGCAGCATCTATCATGGCACATGTGCCACCTACAATACAGAAACGAAGAAACTGCTGAACCTCCTTCTGACTAAGTAACTCCTTTATCTTTTTCATCCTATTCCAAATGTACTCTTTCTGCCGTGAGCGGCTCACCAATAAAGGCTGCTGCTTTACTCTGAAATTCCTCGGCTTGCTCTGTGGTTAAATACGTTGTTGAACCGCCCTGGGTAATCCGTTCTTCCATCTCGGGATGACGGTTCAGATAATCCTGCAAGCTATTGGCCACATAATACCCTTGTTCAATAACATGAATATTGGATGGCATATACTTTCGGATCTTCTCAATTAAAAGAGGATAGTGTGTGCAACCTAATATAACACTATCAATCTGTGGATCACGACTGAGCAGGCTATCAATATTCTTCTTTACAAAGTAATCTGCACCCGGGCCATCGTATTCGTCATTCTCTACCAAAGGAACCCACATAGGGCAAGCCTCGCCCGTGACATGTATATCGGGATGCAACTTGGCAATCTCTAAATCGTATGTAGCACTGCGTATCGTACCCATAGTAGCCATAATACCAACATGACGGCTTTGAGAGATACCTCCCAAGACCTCAACGGTTGGACGAATGACGCCAAGTACACGTCGATGGGAATCCATTTGCGGAAGGTCATTCTGCTGTATGCTACGCAAGGCCTTTGCCGATGCTGTGTTACAGCCTAAAATAACAAGATGGCATCCCCGGGCAAAGAGGTACTGTACGGCCTGTAACGTAAACTCGTAAACAATGTCAAACGAACGTGTACCATACGGAGCACGAGCATTGTCTCCCAGGTACAAATAATCATACTGCGGCATTAACGAACGTATCTGCCGCAGTATTGTTAGACCTCCATAGCCCGAATCAAAAATTCCTATCGGGCCTGGCGTTTGTGGGAACTTATTATTTGTGTTCATCTTGAGGTGACACCGCTGTCCCCAGTTTCTGGCGTACTAGTTCTGTTACATCTACGCCAACAACAGGATTAATGTAAGGGCAAGCGTTATCGTCAGTATTCAGGATAAAACCATATCCATATTCCACGCCAATTTCAAGAAGAACCCTATTCAGCTTCTTCTGTACCTCAGCAACCAGGTCTTTCTCGGCCTGGGCTAACAAGCTCTGTACCTGTACACGGAAAGCAACTCCATTATCCATTAACGTCTGCAGTTCAGCCTGTCGCTTCTGCATAATGGTCTGAGGGAAGTCCTTCTGTCCCTGCAGGAAGTCAACAAACTTCTTCTGGAACTCAGCCTCTCCCCTTGCTGCCTCCTCGTCGTACTTGGCCTTTAATGTCTGCAATTCCTGCATAGCCTGAGTGTACTCGGGCATTTCCTTTATTACCTGCTGGTAGCTTAAATAGCCAAACTGTATCTGAGCAGAGGCAACGATAGGAATTACAACGAAGAGAAATACAAATAGGCGTTTCATATTTCTTTATTTATTATTATTGAATACCAAGCTCTTTCTTAATCTGAGCAGATATATCGGTGCTCAATTGTGTGTTAACAAAGGGGATAACACCAGTGCTGATATCAACGACATAAACATAGCCACCTTCTTCACCCACTTTCTTCACAGCAGCCAGAACCTTCTCGTTAATAACACCGAACTTCTCCTGGCGAGCCTTCTCCAGAGCCTGTTGATTGTCCTGGTAAGACTGCTGCAGACGCTGATACAGATCCTGAAGTTCCTGCTCACGACGCTGCTTAACATTATCCAACAGCTTAGCCTGCTCTTTCTGGTACTCCTCGCTTTTCTTCTGCAGTTCTTCCTGCATCAACTTGATATCATCCTCATACTGCTTAGCCATTGACTGAATCTCTTCTGTAGCAGCAGTGAACTCCTTCATGTTAGAAATGATGTCACCACTGTTGAAATGAGCAAACTTCTGAGCATTCACACTCAGGGGAGCTATCATCAAGATAGCAATCAATAATTTCTTCATAATCTTGTCTTATTATTTGTTATTAATTATTCGTTAAAAATATATTCGCTTAGTTATATCCCAACTTGGATAGTACCTCGTTAGAAATGTCAATCTTGGGATTGGCGTAAATAATGCCGGCATCACTGGCGCGGTCCAAAATCAGACTATAGCCCTTTAAGTCAGAGATATCCTTCACGGCATTGTAGATTTCGTCCTGTATAGGAGTCATCAGGCTTTCGCGCTTCTTGTACAATTCGCCTTCAGGGCCGAAGTACTTTCTCTTCAACTCTGCAGCTTCCTTCTCTTTAGCAACAATAGCCTCCTCGCGCTGGGTCTTCTGCTCATTGCTCAGGAAGACAGCCTCAGACTGGTAATTCTTATACAATGTCTGAGCCTCCTGTGTTAAGGCATCCACTTCAGCCTGCCACTTCTTGCTTACCTGATTCAACTGCTCATTGGCACGTTCGTAAGCAGGAACATTTTTCAATATATATTCCATATCTATCAGGGCAAACTTCTGTGCCATTGCATTGACACTTGTCATTACCATTAAAATCAAAAATAGCTTTTTCATATACGTAAATTATGATATGTGTTATTAAAACTCTTGTCCCAAAACAAAGTGGAAGTGACTACCGCTATATGTTCTTGAGCCGAATACAGAATCAAAGCCATATGCCCAATCAATACCTAACATACCCACCATGGGCAAGAAGATACGAACGCCCACACCGGCAGATTTCTTCATATCGAAGGGATTGAATTTCTTTATGTCATCCCACGCATTACCACCTTCCACGAAGGCAAGACCATAGATATTTGTACTAGGACTAAGCATGAAAGGATAGCGGACCTCCAAAGAGAATCTGTCGTAGGCATAACCATTATAACCGTTTGGCGTAAGAGAGCCATTGTCATAACCACGCAATCCAATGGTCTCCGTTGCATATGTTGAACTATATCCACTCATACCATCGCCACCCATATAGTAGGTTTCGAACGGAGAGCGTTTATTCTTGTTATAATGTCCGAGCAGACCAAGCTCGACACGAGTGGACAAAACAAAACACTTATTGCCGTTGGAAAGAGCTGTATAAGTACGGTGCTTCAGCTTCCACTTATGATACTCTATCCATCTGTGCTTCTCCTGCATCTCCTGCTGATAATTCTCGCTATTATAATCATTTCCCAGACTCGCATAATCCTTCTTATCAAATAAGCTATATGGAGGAGTCAGCGTTACACTCAACTGGAATTCCGAACCATTACGAGGGAAGATAGGATTAATTACGCTGTTTCTGCTCAACGTCAGACCAAGGCTGATATTGTTACAGTTACCATTGTTAATAAGGAAGTATTGCCAATCCTTCAGCATGTATCGGGTATAGCTGATATCAGCATAGAAGTTGAACCAGTCATCAGGCCAACGCAAGCGCTTTCCCCATCCGAGGCTGAAACTGAAAGTCATGAAACGCTTATCCGGATCGTAATAGTTCTCGTAATAGTTACCATAGCCATTACCATATCCATAGCCATACAAATAGCTGTAATAGTTATTATAGTAGGCAGAATTATAATAGTTATCGCTAATGTCGGTGTACTTACTGAACGAAGCACCGAAACTGAATGTATTAGGACGCTTTCCACCGAACCAAGGATTAACATAGCTAACACTATACTGCTGGTAATACCTACCGTTGGTCTGACCACTGATACTGAAGGTCTCGCCATTACCCTGAGGCAGAACACCTCTTCTTATGCCATTCTTTTTAAACAGATTGGCCATACAGAAGTTACCAAACTTCAAACCGATCTTACCTACCACACCTGTCTGGCCATAACCCAGCGAGAACTCAACCTGGTCATTACTCTTGGTAGTAAGTCCCCAATCAAGATCCACTGTTCCATTAGCTGCATTAGGCTGAATATCATATTTGATGTTTTCTGCATCAAAATGTCCCATTGATGCAATTTCTCTGTATGAACGCTTTAATGCTTCCATAGAGAAGAGGTCGCCGGGTTTATTTCTTAACTCCCTACGTACAACGTTCTCGTAAACTCGGTCGTTTCCAGATATTCTTACATGGCTGATATGTGCCTGAGTGCCCTCAAAGATACGCATCTCCAAGTCCACAGAATCCTCCACCACATCCACTACTACAGGATCAAGTTGCGAGAAGATATAACCATTATTATAATATAAGGTACCCACAGCATCATCATCCACCTTCAATCTGTCATTCAGAAGTTTTTGGTTATACACATCACCCTTCTTCATGCGCAACAATTCATTCAGGTAAATCGTAGGATAAAGTGTATTACCGACCCACTCTATGTTACGCACATAGTATTTCTGGCCTTCCTCTACCTTCAGGAATACATCCACATCATTCTCATGAGGAGCGACACTGTCAGAAACCAAGATGGCATCCATATAACCCAGTTCGGCATATTTCGACATCAAGTTCTCCTTTGCCTCCTTATACCTGCTGTCTGTGAATTTCTTGCTGCGGAACCAACCTGCCAAGGAACCCTTCTCGTGAATCTTCTTAAGAATACCTGACTTTATCAAGTTACCCTTTATCTTGCCCGTCTTCAGGCTCTGGTTTCCCGAAATATAGATTCTATGAACCTTCACCTTGTCTTTCTTCTCCACGTTGACATCCAGAATCACCTTATCTGGATGGCTGGCGTCATCACGCTGCAGAATATTAACCACTGCATTCTTGAACCCCTTATCAGAGAAATACCTCTCACAAAGAATCTTCGCGCGGTCCAACATATTAGGTGTCAACTGGTTGTCTTTTATCAAACCCAGCTTTTCCTGCAATTCGTCACGTTCACCTTTTCTTACGCCACTATAGTTTATCTCGGATATTCTGGGTCTTTGTGCAAGCTGAATGTGCAAATATACCGAGTCATTAACCAAACTATCCACACTGATTGCAACGCTACTGAACAAACCGTTTCGCCAGTAACGTTTAACCACGTTAGATATTTCCTCACCAGGTATTGTGATAGACTGACCGACATTCAAGCCACTGAGTCCCAACAACAAATATTCATCGTAGTTCTTTATGCCATCTATAGCTATATTAGCGATATAATAGGTACGCGGCGAACGACTATAGTCTATTACAGGCTTTATTTCACGCTGCCCCACCTGACCACATACATCCGATAGCAGTGTCGTCAATAATAATATAACAAGGTATATTCGTTTCACAAAATTCAAAATTTATAAATTCAAATTTCAAAGTAGACTAACGTCTATAGTTTCTGTTCCTCTTCCACCTGATCGCCCGTCTTTCCGAATCTACGCTGACGTCTCTGATATTCTGCAATAGCCTTGTGCAGATCTTCCTCTTTAAAATCTGGCCAATATGTGTCGCAGAAATAGAATTCGCTATAGGCACACTGCCAAAGCAGATAATTACTGATCCTAAGTTCGCCACCCGTACGGATAAGCAAGTCAGGATCTGTCATAAAGTGGGTTTCCAGATGGTCTGATATATATTTCTCGTCTATTTCCTCCGCTTTAACCCTACCTGCGGCAGCATCTCTTGCCACCTGCTGCATGGTTTTTGTTAATTCCCAGCGGCTACTGTAGTTAAGTGCTGTAACAGCAGTCATGCGAGTATTGTTGGCTGTGTTGGCCATACATTCCTCCAGACGTTTTCTGGCATGCTGAGGCAGACGTGTAATGTCGCCAATCAAACGGAACCTGACATTATTCTTCATGAATATCTCATCCTCCAACTTAGTGGCAATAAGATTCATCAGCGCCTCTACTTCAGGCTCTGGACGATTCCAGTTTTCTGTGGAGAATGTGTACATGGTCAGGTACTTCACGCCCAACCGCGCACATTCCGAGGTGATGCGTGTTACAGTATCCACTCCCTCAACATGTCCTGCCGAGCGAGGCAAGCCTTTCTCCTTTGCCCATCGTCCGTTACCATCCATGATAATGGCAATAGACTCAGGTATGTTATTCATGTCAAGTTCTATTTTATTGCAATTCATAATTCACAATTCATAATTCATAATTATCACCTCACAAACTCAAAAACTCATCAACTCAAAAACTCATCAACTCTCTCAGTTATTACACTTCCTCAGTTTTGGCATAAACTCATAAGTCAGGTACACCATTGTAAAGTTGTAACAGTCCTTATTCTTCAGTCCTACGCTTTTTATTCCATAGGGATGCGCCAACTGAGTTGTTCCCTCAGGCGTAGCATCCAGTCTGTCGCTTGTTGTAAAGCGCATTGTCCATTCGAATCCAATATTCAGACGTGGCTTAAGTTTGTATTTAACACCGACACCTACAGGCAGACACAGGGCACCACATGCACTGGCTCCGCCCCCCATGGCGACTGTCATACCCACGCCAGCCAAGGCATAAGGGGTGATACGACTTAGTTCCTTATAACCGGCTCCCATGCCAAAGCCCCAGAAGTTCATCTCAAACTGAACACCCAGGTCCAACACATTACGCGAGAAATCCACCTTTACTGGCACACCGCCTTCTATTGAACCGCTCCAAGGATCCTGAGGAATAAATCCATCCACGGTGCCACTCAAATGGCCCATTGCCAGATTAGCCTTCAACGCCATCCTTGGATTAAAGATACGGCGAACAGTAACTCCACCCATGAAACCCATGTTAGCATATGGCTTGCTGTTAGCATCTCCCATATAGAAACAGGTTCCTATGGCAGCTCCCATGTCCATCTTGTATTCCAGATCCTCCGCCTTAAGATTGGCAGAGAAGAAACACAACAGGAGCAGTAGCGTTACTGTCGTTCGAAGTCCAGTCTGTTCAGTTTTCCTCGCCATACCTCACCATTGGCAATTATCCATATTACATTGTTATCATCCACCACACTACAGATGGGACCATTTACGCCTTTCAGCTGTGTTGGCAGATGCAAATCAGAATCCTTACGCCACGAAATGCCATAGTCCTCGCTTACGTACAGAGCGTCCATTGCCTCGTTCGTACCCTTTCCTGCAACAGAAGAGCCACCAAAGGCCAAGCACTTTTTATCGTATTGTATCAGGTTTAAGCTCTCCAACTGAGGCAATGCATATTTATTGTCTTCTGTTTGGTTCACAAACATCCAGACAGCATCGCTTTCCGAAACATCACCGTTCCACATCTTAGTCCATACAACAGAGGTCTTATCGTTCTCATCAGAGCGATTGCCAACCAAGACTAAACGTTGACTACCATTAGCTTGCTTCATCAACAGCATTCTCACATCCTTTGAAGGCAGATACGCAGAACTTTCGTCCAAGTTCTCTGGCAAGAAGGACCACTCTCCCTGTCCGTCCTCTGAACATCTGTACAGTTCTCCATCCATCAGAGCATACAGGTAATCAGGCGTTGCGCCTGCCAGCACCATACCAGGATGCTGAGGAGCACTCAGCTTCTGCCAGTTCTTTCCATTTGCAGTGGTGTAGATATCACCCTCTGCCGTACTAACATAAAAAGCATTTCCCTTCTTGGTAAGAGTCTGCAGGTCTGCACCAGACGGCAGGTCTGTAGGTGTACTATCCCACACGCCCTCCGAAGTGCGCTCCACGAATGTTATTGCATCACCATCCTTACCAAGAACGGCCACATTATCTTGTACAATAAGGGCGCGCTGCTGGTCCATATTCTGCAATTGCGGAACAGCTTCATCGGCTTTCTTCCAATATAGCGAATCACCCTCCACACTATGCACATTCAACTGCAACGTATAGAGTCTTGCACTTAAACCATCGTTGGCAACCAGCATCAGCTCAATAGGCTTACGCAAATCCAAGCTGTCGGAAGATCTGTAGGTCAGCCACGTACTGTCCTCATCCCCTTTTGTACGATATACCAATGTTGAACCGTTGTAGGATATATCCACCAGTACGGCTCGCAATACGGTACCATACAACAAAGAATCCATGTTCTCTATTGTCTGCGTACGTTGGTTTATGGTCATAGGGAATTGGCTTCCCGAATAGGAAGATATTATTGTTGTATCTTTCCCTAAAGCGTTAATTACATTAACCTCACGCTTCAGTGAGCCCAAGGACACCTCCCAGATATAACAATAATCATCATTCTTCACCTCGTCGTTAGATATACATGAACCCAACAACAAGAAAGGCATTGTTGCCATCAGCAACATCCCGTATTTCTTTATAGTCTTATGTGCGCACATTTATAATGGTATTCTTTAACCAAAGTGCAAAGGTATAGTTAATATTTGACATTACATCATATTCCGCCCTCGAATTAAGTAAAATTAGGGTTTATGTGACCTAAAACTGCACTTTTTGCCAGTTTTTTTACATTTCACGCTTATAGTTAAGTATTTTTCGCCCGTCCAGGATGCTCTTACCCACAAGATCAGCCTTCTCTATTTTTGGAACACGGACACCTCTCTCCAAAGTCATCGGAGCAATCTCAACCCGAGCCTCATCCCATAGACCGGCATCGATGAAATGCTGTAACAACTGGGCGCCGCCTTCAACCAGCAAAGACTGGATTCCCCTCGTGTACAAATCATCCAAGATCTGCTTCAAATCTCCATTATTGTAGATTACAGTCGGAACGCTTCCGTCTTTCAAACAAACAGAGTCGGGCAGTACGTTATTACGGTCTATGGTAACCCTTAGCGGATTAGGGCCGTCCCACATGCGGGTCGTTAATGTCGGGTTGTCTAGCAGCACAGTTCGTGTGCCGACCATAATAGCCTGATGCATGGCACGCATACGATGTACAAGGGTTTGGGTAAAGGCTGAGGAGAACTTTGCAGGCTTCTCACCCTGCTGTCTCTGAACATCCATAAACCCGTCCTCGCTCTGCGCCCATTTCAGCGTTACCCAGGGTCTATGATGTTGATGAAAGGTTATGAATTTCCTATTCAGTTCCAGACATTCCTTCTCCAGAACTCCCACAACAACCTCTATTCCCGCATTTCGCAACTTATTGATTCCCTGTCCGTTTACCTTAGCAAAAGGATCCAAGCAACCGACCACAACACGTGGAATCTGCTTCTCGATAATCAAATCGGCACAGGGAGGTGTTTTCCCATAATGCGAACAAGGTTCCAAGCTCACATAAATGGTACTGTCTTTTAACAGCGATTCATCTCGAACACTTCGGATAGCATTCACTTCGGCATGCGGACCGCCACATCTGCGATGGTATCCCTCGCCTATTATCTCGTCATTGCGTACAATTACAGCGCCCACCATTGGGTTAGGAGGAGCACCCATCTCGCCACACTTTGCCAATTGGATGCAACGCTGCATGTATTTTAATTCATAATTCATAGTTCAAAATTCATAATCGCCCCTCATTCTTCACCTAAAATTCTTCACTATTCACTCTTCATTCTTCACTTTTTTTCGTACTTTTGCAGCATGAATCAGATACAACAGCTATTATCCGTCTATCCGCCACACGAAGCCCGTGCACTTTACATGCTGGTCATGGAGGTCGCTTTTGGGCTGACTCCCACACAAGTTTTGATAGGCAAAGATAAGGAATTATCTGAAGATAAGCAGGCGTTACTGCAAAATATTATTGGCAGACTTGTCAGAAAAGAACCTGTGCAGTATATTTTGGGGCAAGCAGATTTCTGTGGACACACCTTCCATGTAGAGCCAGGAGTGCTAATCCCCAGGCCCGAAACACAGGAACTTGTCAATCTCATCAACCAACAGCACCCTACCCCTTGTTCTGTTCTTGACATCGGAACGGGCAGCGGATGCATTGCCATCTCATTGGCTTTGGCAGGCCATCAGGCAACGGCTTTTGACATCTCGCCAGATGCACTACGCATTGCAAGAGAGAATGCCCAAACACTCCATACCGACGTCATTTTCGAGCGAGAAGATATTTTACATCCAGCACCCAACACACGTCTATGGGATGTTATTGTCAGCAATCCTCCTTATATTTGTCAGGAAGAGGCACGTCTAATGGATGCTAATGTATTGGACTACGAGCCTCATCTGGCCCTTTTTGTCCCCAACGACGACCCTTTACTCTTTTATCGTGCCATTGCAGAATTTGCCACTACGCACCTGAAAGCATCCGGCCGTCTGTACTTCGAAATCAACGAGGCATACCCCACGGAGACATCCTCCCTGCTGGAGCAGATGGGTTACACCCACGTAACCGTACATCCTGATAATTTTGGAAAATCAAGATTTATCTCAGCCATCAAAGAATGAAACCCCTAACCTACGAGCAAGCCCTCTCACGCGCTGCTTCGCTATGCAGCGGCAGCGAACATTGTAGTTCCGAGATACGCAAGAAAGTCATCCAATGGGGACTTACACCGACCCAAGCCGAAGACATTATTTCTTATCTCAAAAAAGAGAAATATATTGACAATATGCGCTTCTGCAGGGCATATTGCCTCGATAAGTTCCGATACAATCATTGGGGCAGAATCAAGATAAGCCAGATGCTTCGTATGTTAGAGATGGACAGTTCAGACATCAACGAAGGCTTAGAAGCTATTCCTGAGGAAGAATATCTGGAAGTCCTCACCCATGTTCTTGAGCAGAAAAACAGGCAACTCAAGGACTCCGACCCCTACATCCGCAAAGGCAAGCTCACCCGCCACGCTTTATCCAGAGGCTTTGAAACATACCTTATTATAGAAGCGGTGTCACAAATTTGCCGAGACGCCGAATAAAACTGGCTAATCCCCGAAATAAAACATCCCAACACGTGCAATAAAACTATTTTCAAAGCCTGATAATTTATTTTCATGACTTGAAAATATATTTTCAAAGCTTGGTTATATATTTTCAAAGCTTGAAAATTGTTTTATCAGCCCATATTACACTTTTTTTCTTTGGAGATAGAATGTTTCTCACTATTGAATCAGAAAAAAACTCCGATATCAACACATGTATTTGCAAAGAAAGTACTATCTTTGCGCAGAATTAAGCTAAAAACTCAAAAAAAACCTTTTGAAAATGAAACAATTACTTACATTATTAATTGTACTAACAACAAGCCTGATAGCCAAAGCCGAAGGAGAGGTTAGTCAGGTACCACTGGCCGACCCGTACATCCTGTTGGAGAATGGCAAATACTACGCCTACGGCACACACGACGCCAGTGGTATCAGGTGCTATTCCTCGGATGACCTGCGTACCTGGAAGGACGAGGGGCAGGCCCTAAACAAGGCCAACACCACGGAGCAGCAATGGTTCTGGGCACCAGAGGTGTACCACGTGAACGGACATTACATTATGTATTTCTCGGCTAACGAGCATCTGTTTGCAGCAACAGCCGACTCGCCAAAAGGTCCCTTCACACAAGTAGGCTCTTACCAAATGGAGAATCTGATAGGCAACGAGAAATGTATAGACTCGCACGTATTCTTCGACGACAACGGAAAAGCCTATGTCTTCTTTGTCCGCTTTACTGACGGAAACTGCATCTGGCAAGCAGAGTTGGAGGACAACTACATAACGCCCAAGGTTGGCACGCTCAGGAAATGCTTTGCCGTATCACAGAGTTGGGAGAATAAGATGGGACGCGTGAATGAAGGCCCCAACGTACTGAAGGTTGGCAGACGATACTACCTCACCTACTCAGGCAACGACTATCGTTCACAAGACTATGGAGTTGGCTATGCCACTACCACCAATATTGCTTCCGGCACCTGGACTAAGTACACAGCTAATCCCATCCTATGCAGGTTCGACGACCTGGTAGGAACGGGGCACCACTCACTTTTCTATGACAAAGAAGGAATCTTGCGCATTGTCTTCCATGCACACGAATCAACAGAGAAAGTGGGTAACCGTCTGATGTATATCGGCACCGTCAACGCCACAAGTTCGCGTCTGACAATGAGCAACGAACCTATCATAAGACCCACGCTATCCACCTCTGCTCCTTACAACCCTGAAATGATAAGCAGCGAGCGGGGTTTTCAGAACGGCGGAGCGGTCACCGTAGATCTGAACAATGACGGCAACCAAGACATCGTGGCCGGTGGGTATGCCAACCAAGTTCAGAACTCCGCCGAAGACGAGCAGACAAGCAAACGCACCACATATGCTATGCTGTACCTCCCTTCTACACACAAGTGGAGCAAAGTAACAAACAGTCCTACATTTCAAGTAGCCAATGCACCATCCATCATCCCCTGCGACATCAACAACGACGGGAACATGGACATCGTAGCCTTCGAGAACAACACTGACACAGATTCAGATTACAGCCAGGAAGGCATCTTTCTGGGAACAGGAAACGGAACTTTCTCTGCCCCTGCCATAACTTTCACCACCCCAGACGGCAGCTCATGCGCTTTTAATCTGCGTGGCCCTTGCAGCGCTGATGTATTAGACATAGATAATGATGGCAGATTGGACATCGTCTGTGCCGGACACTTGGGCGAAGAAAACTATAATGTCATCCTACGCAACATAAGTTCATCCCCATCCCAACTGGCATTCTGTGTTGAGCCATACGAACAGGAACTACAGTTCTCGGAGGCCATCATACAGGCTGCCGACCTAAACAACGACGGTTATCAGGATTTTGCCATCTCCTCTGTATTGGATAATGTAGAGGGGCAGACATGTTTTACGGACGTCTATTTGAACGACACCCTTCAACACGGCAAATTCCTGCGTCAGGGACTTGGAGATACAGGAAGTAGCATTAGGCGGAAATCCAAGGGCTCCCTCCAGCTGGCAGACTTTAATAACGACGGATGGATAGATATTTATCTGGCAGGAACAGGCGAAAGCTCATCAGGCGAAACCGCTATTCGCCAGCGTATTTATACCAACAAACAGCAAAGCAAGCCTACCTTTAGCCAGTCCTCCAATTCCGAGCTCCTGACTGATGCCTACAACATGCAAGCCAGTGTGAACAACTCCACAGGTATCATTGACTGGAACGGAGACGGCACCTACGACATCTTTATAGGCGGACTGAAAGGAACAGCAAAAACCAGCACGGGACAACTCTATCTGAACAACGGAAAAGGACGCATGACAAGGAACACCGTTGTACCTGGTGCCACAAGCGCTTCCATCATATTCCCCGACTGGAACGGAGACGGCCGCAAGGACTTTGTCACATACGGCAATTGCACAGATGCGAACTACCTAAACCTTTGCCCCAAAGGCATTAATGCAATTCTTTGCTACAACTTGGCAGCAATTCCCCAAAGACCCGACGCACCCCAAAATTGTCAGGCAGAAGTGAATGCCGATGGTTCCGTGACCCTTACATGGGAAGCACCTGAGAGTGCAAAAGCCTGTTACACATACGAGGTTTTTATACAAGACAACGTGGGCAATCTCCTGAACGGCACACCAGCCTTCATAGGCGAAGACAAGAATGGCGTGCGCAAGATAAACCGTATGGGCCGCATAGGTTGCCTTAACACTTGGACATTCAATCCTCCCACCGCAGGCACCTACAAGTGGGGCGTACAAACCATAGACGCCACATATACAGGCTCAACGTTCACAGAAGGTCCCGAGTTCAACGTAACATCTCAAGAAGTCGGGATAAACAACATTGAGCATTCAACATTGAACATTGAACATTCGCCTGACGCGGTGTATGATATCTCTGGCAGAAAGGTTACAAAAACCTCTCACCTTATTATAAGAGACGGCAGAAAAACATTAAAATAACCACACAAAGAAAGCGAGGCAAAAACCTCGCTTTCTTTTATCTTTAAACTTTATACCCAATTTTGAATTTATAATTTTTGAATTTTGAATTTGAACATCACCATATATCTTCCGGCTCTTCTGGATTATCATATACCTCCTTGGCACAATACTCCAGATAGTCCATATAGAAGAAGCGGGTGGGATCGTCCATTACCGTTTTGAACTTAACGTAGTATGTTTCATTCGGATCCATGGTTTGACGGAACATGATTCGACGCAAACAGATATTTGAAGCACGCATCAATGTACTACCGCCAGGTCCGCCTGCGACATATTGCTGACAACCCTTCATAAAGTCGTTATTACGCATTTGCTTATCAATCGCGGCATTATAGTCATCATCTTCTTTGTCATCATCCTCGTAACCAATATCGCTTGGCACGTTGCCGTTCTTTGTCTGCAGATAATAAGCACCCTGACGAAGATCCAGAGGAATACCCATGGCAGCCAACTTATCAACATCATTTCCCCAATAGAACTGAGCCATACCACGCTTGTTACCACCACACTGCTGACCGAAGCGCAATTCGTAGGTTCCGCGTACAGGTACAGGCGGAAGCTTCATGGTAACCTCGTAGAGACCACGGATAGACATCTCATCACCCTGCATATTAGCCCACCCGTGTCCACGGCCAGTCCAGTAGAAGAACTTGGTATCTTTTTCAATGATTACATCATTAAGATACTGATAACCAAGTTCTGCATCGGTGGGAATATATACATTCAAGTGTTGGTCATCAGTCATCTTTGATATACGGATGTCATTATTCATAAACTCGGGCCACATAGCAGTAACATTCCAACGAATGCGACCACGCATCATCTGGTTACGGGTATTGTCGCTATACCAAAGTAATTCATCAATGGGATAAATGATACCATTACGAACATTGTTCTCTCCCTCCAGGTTAGCCTCGCCTATCAATATACCGACGTTCTGTGGATCACAGGAGTTCTCGTGATAGTCACCACGACGGCCATTATTAAGATTGGGGAAACGGTTTAGGTAAATACCATTACTTTCCTTACTCTCAAAGGTCTTCAGCAAACGGCGCTTACCCATGGTGGTGTAGAACTCATAGATAGCAACAGTAGGCTTCTTCGAACTTGTTACGTAGTCCTTCTCATTGTAATGGTTCACCAAACGATCTGCTGACAGGCGCATGGGCAGCATGTGATAAGTAACAAACTGGTTCAACAGGTTATCTATGCTCTTATAGTTGTTGTCGCGATTTGCATCAGGATAGAGTCCCATCCTGTCTATGTAGTTGTATATATCATCAACAGAGATTTCCTCAATTGGCTTGCCAATCTTCCGAGACCAGAATTCGTCTGTTTCAGCAAAAATGGTGTAGCCAAAATAACGATGTTCTGGAGAATAGAAGTCCATCTCTCCTTCAGAACTATCATGCATAATTTGTGGAATCTTCTTTGTCTGATACTTTAACTCATAGACGTCATCCTTAATTCTGTCAAGAGTATCCATCAGACCACAGGCACGTATAAGTTTAGCCATCACCACATAGCCGCCCTTATTAGATTCTATCATATTCTTCAATAGGAAAGCCATGGAATCTCCGCTGGGGGCCACAACGTCGTGCATACTGTGAACAACACCATTGATAGCCAGAATGTCATGGTTTATCTTGTCTATCATACAATCATTAATAAGGATGCTGTCTGGATCACCGGTATATTTCACCACCAACTTTCTGTCGTTCATGTTAGGCACCTCAATCTCAGCAGTTGTAGCACCTGCAGCACCCTCCGGGAAAGAATTCACCTCGAAATAGCCATTCTCGTCGCCACCGTCAATGATACTGTTATAGACTATAACCTTACGGACAGAGTCTAACTTCGCACTATCGGTGAATGCATCCCACGAAGCCTCTGGAATAAGGTTTTTCTTCACCAAAGAATCCAAATAAAGCTGTATAGCTTCATTGGTAGGTGCAAAGACGGTATAATTACCACGTGCCGACAACAACTGATAGACAGATGTGTTGGAGACCATGCTTACGGGAACCTGCTTCAGCAACTTACAATATTCGCTATACTGCTCATGCTTCTGCAAGTAACCAGCAATTATTTCTTCCTTAAAGACATAGCGAGCAGACACGTCTACTGACTCAGAGCAACTGAACATGAATAGAGACACTACCGCCCCGGCTATATATGCAAATTTTCTCATTGTGTTTATAGTTAAAGTTCTCGATTTAAATAACAAAACAATTACAAATGTATTGTTTTTTTACATTCCAACCAAAAAAAAGAGAACTTTATAATGAAAAAAGCATGATATTACCTGACAAGCAGTCTGCCAGAGTCGGTAAACGACCGGTATTCGGGTGCGTAAAGGCACCGAATAACGGTTGAACCCGTCTGATAATTACCGTTGCGTGAAATTAGCCAGTCTTCCTCTATCACATAAGTGCCTTTTGGCATCGAATCGAAGTAGTATTCTGTGCGGTCATCACGTATCATACGATAGTATCCCAACCCGCTCTGATAACGATAGCCTGATAGGCTGGCATCAGGCTCAGCAGCTGCAGAACGGGGAGCCGTCAACTGTACAAACTCATAGTCGCGATCAGCCGTAATGGTATAGCGCACATGCAGACGGTCACCTACCTTAGGCTGCTGCGAAGAAACCTCCCTGCGAATATGGAAGCCCTGCCAACTGGCTCTTACGCTATCCAAAGGCATCTGATAGGTTGCATAAACAGCACCCCAGGAGAGGCCCTTCTCATGCTTCTCGACCCTCAGTTCCTTGGGAACAGAAACACTGAGGCTATCACGCAGATAACCCACAGAGGTGTGAGGCGTTACAAAGGTATGTGTCTTCTGACCTTCGCGCAATTTCAGTACATCGCTATTTCCCTTATCCAACGGCTGTGAACCATCCAACAACAAGGCATAAACGGCATTCACGGTCTTAACAGGCTCATCCCACTGCTGGGTACGTTTCTGCTGCAAGAGCCATTCCGTCATACCGTTCAGCAACTTCTGCTCAGAAGGTTTCACCTCCTGGAAAGCTTCCATCACCTGAACATGTGTCTGCACTTTACGGTCTATGCTGGTAAAGCTACCGCTGGGATAAGAGATGTAATAACCATCGGGATGAGTAACCTTCTTGTCCAATCCTTCCAGATACTTATTTGCCAACTTAGTCTGTCCCTTACGTTCCAGTACAACAGCAGCAAGGGAAGCCTCTTCAATGCTCACCTTCTTATCCCCAGAAGACTGAATCAGAAGATCTATAAGATATTTCTCATCTTTCTGATAGTCCTCATATAGTTTATTGCCAGAGAGACTAAGGATATACAAATAACGAAGTATTGAAAGGCCCACCTGCACGTTCTTCTCCTTTTGCATCCACTGCACCTGCTTGTGCATCTCCCTACCCAGATAATTCACAGCACTATTAAGCATACGCTCAGCAACAACCGTTGCAGCATCTGCTACAACATTTACATGGCGAAGGCGCACCAACTGGAAAGCAACCTCGCGTGTAAGGTAAGCATTTCCTTTCATACCAGGGAACCAACAGAATGATCCATCTTGAAGTTGCAACGCAGAGAGTGATGAGAGCAAAGACATGCGGTAGTCCAACGATAGCATGTCGCCATACTGCAAAGAATCAACCAAAGCATCGGCATCAGGAACCTGACGCAAAATGTGCTGTGCCATACTGGTAGCATAATAAGCTGCCGAGGTGCAGAGCACACACTTGCAATGCGGAGTAAACAATGAGGGCAACGCCTTGAGAGCCAACCACGCAGGACGAGCCGTATATTCAACCACCATGTTACGGTTGGTAGCGCTGGGATGATTGTGGGCAAAGAGGCTCTCCAAGTTAAACTTCGACGTACCTTTTTCGTTAACAGAGAAAGCGCGCGTCTCTGTAACGGTCTCCAAATCCGACAGGACAGGAAGCTGACGCTGTTCGCCATCAGAATAATCCGTTCCCTCAGCTACCCATTTAACCAACAGAGCTGTATGATTGTCCAAAGAACCGACAGGGAAGGTATATACCGTATCCGACGCAGCCTCCAAACGGAACTGAACAGGGAATCGGGCAAGTACTTTCTCTGTCTCAGCATCCATGATGATGCAATTAGCCTTACCCTGTTGCAAGCGTTCAGACATATTGCGGATGCTGGCAGTAAAGGAAGCCTCATCGCCGCTACGCAGAAAGCGAGGCAGATACAGTTCAGCCATCAGTTCCTTCTGTGCCACAATGGTCTCGTCTATCAGAGCAGCAAACAAATCCTTGTCGTGAGCAAATCCCGTTAAGTGCCAGCTGGTAAGACTCTCAGGCAGTGTGAAGCTAATCTTCACCTCACCATTGGCATCTGTGCGAAGTGTGGGATGGAAGAATGCCAGTTCAGAGAAAGCATCTTTCTTTGTTCCACGCATCTCGCCTTCGGGCAAATCAGAATTCACCACATCCAGACCTGCTATCTGCCCCTGTAATGTCTGATCAACAGACTCAAATGCTAGTGGCGAAGCAACTTGAACAAGTTGTTTGGATCTTGACGTCGGCTGGGCAGATTCAGACGTCATCACCACTGCTGTGGGTGCTCCCCTTAAGCGTAATGTACGCCCATTTTTAGCACCCGTGAGTGTTGAAGTAGTCCCAAGCGTAACATTTTGCAAAGAAAAAACATCATATATATAGTCAGGATCGTACTCGCTGAACTGCCAGTCCTTTGTCTTCAAGAAACGTACAGGGAAATAGAAGTTATAACCAGATGACATGCCCCCCAGCTGTCCATAGCGGATCCAAGGTATAAGATATGAATAACTTAATCCAAAGTCTATTTTGTGCTTCCTGATAGCATCCAAGGAAGCATCGTACATACTCAGCAAAACATTAGCATTAGCAGGAGTACCATCCGTATGACGCAAAGAAAGTTGCCACTCCTCCTGCTGACCAGGACGCAGGCGGTTGCGGAAAGTCTTCCAACATGATTTCAGTTCCTTCTGCGGCAAGGCCAGACGTAACGCCGCGACAGCAGTGTTTAGTCTTTTATGATAAAGAGCCGCACTGATTCTTATGCCATCACCATATTCTTCCTTATAAGGTATCTCCCAAACGAAAGCAGTATCGTGTGCGCAGATTAAAGTATCCAAAAATACCTTTTCATGATGAGCCATAGTAAGATAAATCCATGCCTCCTTCAAAGAAGTTCCTATCTGCACCTGAGCCGGTCGGCTGATAGAGAATGTGTCACATGGGGTATAGATGCTCAAGTCTTTCTGCTCCACCAGACGTGTATCTGTCATTGAGAAGAGTTCCATCTTTTGCTCATAACGGGCGGTATCCTTACCGTTCACATACTGAGCCACTACCTGATAAGACCCACTGGGAATATTCTTTAATTCCGACGGTATTACCGACTTGCCTGCAGGCAGCACAAAGGATGCCTTTTTCGTATCCTTACCTTCAATGATACGGCAAAGGATATCACCTTCGACCTTAGCACCAGTGCTGGCACAAAGTTCGAACGACCAAGGCTGCAATCTTTCTTTATCTTGACAACTGGGGATATCGCCTCGCAACACATAAGGACGTGAACAGAGAGAGAACCTTGTATTTCCCTGTTGAGTCTCGCCCTGTTTGCTTAGCACATCCACATCCACAACAAAGTTAGCCCCTGTACGGAGATCATTTTTCACGCTTTCCAGGGAAACATTCACAGAGAAGCGTCCCTCTGCGTCAGTATAGACGGTATCCAAAATCTGGGAATCCGAAAAGTCTCGTTGATACCACCAGAAACCTGTATAACTGCTGGACTTACCCGTCACACGTGCACCAGCTACAGGAACACCGCTATAAGTAATGGCCTTACCCGTTATCCGAATGCTATCAACTGGCAATGCAACAGCTGGAACGGGATCCATTTCAACATAGAAGACAGGACGGCGATATTCCTCCACACGGATACTGTGTGTTGTTGAACCTATCTTTATGGTATAATAACCTGGGGTAGCTTCTTTAGGCAAGGTAACAGAATCATTAAGAACGCCGAACTCGTCGGTTCTTAGAATGCGCTCTGACAGCATGTTGCCCTTTGCATCCTTTACGGTGAGCTTATACTCCCCAGCTTCTTCAACCTGAGTCTCCCAGCCTTTCTGGCTATAGGCAACAGCACCCACATAAACTGTCTGACCTGGGCGATAGATAATTCTGTCCGTAAATATGCGCAAATTCTTATTGGGTACGTTTTTATCCGCAGTAAAGGAATTATAGAAAGAGGAGCCATTAAGCTCTTGTTCAGGCAAAATACAGTCTTCGCCCTTGCTCAGTTTCACCTTCATTCTATTCCGCACAGACTGAGTATAGAACTCCGCCTTTCCACGCTCATCTGTTGTATATTCTGTATATGACTTTCTAGCCGAAGAGTCTTGAACGGGCATTAGTTTTACACTGGCACCTGGAACAGGCTTTCCACTCTGTCCGTCCACAACAACAATCTGGGTCCTCTTATTGGGCAATGCCACTGAGAAAGCACGCAATCTGGACACATAGAAAAGATGAACCTGTGATTCAGGTTTCTTCTCCATGGGAACTTGTGTATTTGCCTGCATCACCATAGCATACACACCCAATGATGGCATTTGCAGGTGCAGGGTATCATTCCATTTCTCATAAGGCGGATGAGGAGCAAAGGCATGTACGTCCTTGCTTACAAGCCTACCCTTGCGAAGCACCTGAGTGAGTAGTTCCTGCTCATCATCCTGCTGAAAATCGTCAGGGAGGCGATAAATACAAGTCGACACACTTTGCAAATTTTGCACTTCCAGCTCTACCTCTCCTTCTGAATCAGGATACAAGAAAGTTGGCATCCTGAAATACAGATTAGGAGTCTCCTGCTCTGTTATCCAATTCTTAAGCTCTACCGACTTGGGATACAGACGTAAGCCCTCTTCTATGACTTGGCGTTTCTTCTCGGGGGTATTCTTTAATTGGGCAAGCTGTATATAAACCTTGTCGCAAGAGGGCAAATCGGCACATTCCTCCTTGAGTTGCAACAGATATGCCTCCCGCATTGCCTTTTTCGTTTCAAAAACTGAATCCAGGCTCAGACGGAAAGCCGCCTCTCTGAGTCCACGCTCCTTATAGAAGTTGATAAATGTCCCGAATAAGGGAAGGCCATTCGTTTTCCGCTTTTCATAATAGATATCACTGTACATCGCTTGCCAAATAACGGCAAGCATGCTGCTACCATACACTTTCTCGTCCTTTCCTCTCTTAACAAGGGGAATCCACTCCTTGGTAGGTACACGATGAAGAAGATCCAAATCCCGAAGGGCATACTTGTAGAGGTCGGATGCATGCTGCATATACTCCTCCCTACTCCATTCCCTTATGCTATCAGGATGACTCTTCGTTTCCGAACTCCATTTCTGCGACAAATGCTGATTCTGCATCAGCAGATGAGCCAGTGTGGCACTATAGATAGCCTTGGCAGCCGAATCATTCTGCTCCTTTATTTCCTGCTTCAGAAGCAGCACGTCGGAGAAGAAGGAATCTGGAACCAGTTCCTCACGTTCCTTACACTCGGTAAGCAATGATACCAACTTCTTGGCAGGTGTTTCTTTACCCGCCCATGCCATAACTGGCAAAAAGAAAAGGAAAAACAGGAAACGGCGCATCATATAAATTCAAAAATTATAAATTCAAAATTCAAAAACAAAAAAGCCCCTTTACAGTCTCCACAATGGGAGGAGTGTAGATTTAGGGGCTTTTTATATTGGGTGTCTTTTATTATTGACTTGTTTCCTCCCACCCCTTAGAGGCGGGAGGGAAGGGGAGAGGGTCTATTCTATCACAGCAGCAAAACCACCGTTGCGAACCATCTTAATGTGGAGCTTGGTATTCTTGTTTACAGAAGCTTTCTCCTGACGGTAATCCATAGCCATACGGTCGGCATTCACACCATCCACGAAAGAGGTCATCTGTAAGGTCTTGCCTTCAGGAAGGACATTAAGTGTAACATCCAACTCACGCTGTTTATCGTTGGTAATACCACCAATAAACCACTTCTGGCCTTTGCGCTTAGCCATAACAATATACTGTCCGGCCTCTGCTGCCAGGACGCGTGTCTCGTCCCAGTTCACAGGAACACCGGTTATGAAGTCGCGGCAGTCGGGCCACTTGTCATAACGGCAAGGATTGTCCATCAGCATCTGCAGGTTCGTCTCGAAGATTACGAAGACTGCCATGTGGTAAGCCTTGGTTCCAACACCAGAACAGATAGGACGGTTGCCATGATGTGACTCGGGCTGGTAGCAAAGCATAGAACCTGGGGTGTAATCCATAGGACCTACGGCATTACGCAGGAAGGGAAACCAAATACTGTTCTTGGGCGTACAGCCGCCATTATACTCCATACCGCGCACACCCTCGTAAGTCAGGATGTTGGGATAACGGTATTCCAGACCGCTGGGATGGAAGGCTCCGTGGAAGTCAACCATGATATGATGCTTAGCAGCCTCCTTTGCCACACGGTCATAGAAGTCAACCATCCACTGGTCCTGACGGTCCATAAAGTCAATCTTGGTACCTACAATACCCCACTCCTCGAATTTCTCGAAGAGGTCCATATGGTGCTCAACCGTCAGCCAAGGCAGCCAAACCCATATACCTACGTTCTTACTCTTGCCATAACGAATCAACTCAGGCAGGTTCACCTCAGGATTGGTACGGAAGGGGTCGCGGGTATCCAGTGCCCAACCCTCATCCATTATGATATAAGGAACACCGTTTCGTGAAGCAAAATCCACGAAGTACTTATAGGTATCCAGATTGATACCACTCTTGAAGGTTACGTCTGCACCGTAAGGAATACCATTCAACCAGTCCCAGCAGGTCTGTCCGGGCTTAATCCAACTGGTATCCTCAATCTGACACTTCTGTGCCAGACGCATAGGCATAGCGTTCTCTGCCAAGCGGCCATCCTCCTGAGTAATGAGCATATAACGCCAGGGGAAAGTACGTGTACCCTTTGTCTTGGCAATGTAATCTGCCTCTTTAAGGATACGATGACTACGGTCGCCCTGATCCTCATACTCTATGGGATTCTTGGGCTGGATAACAGAAAGGCTGTTGTCGGCATTTCCCTTCAGGAAGAAAGCCGGATAGCTGACAAGGTCGAACTCGCTCAGCAAAATCTTCTGGTTCTTACCCATGATAAGAATAGGCAGTTCAGACATTCTGTCTTCCTTCTTCCATTCGTTGCTCTTGACAAAAGAGTAGTTCTCCTCGCAGCTTGTCTTAAAGCCGCCAGGCTGCTGCAGCACTAAGTCGCAGTTGTCTGCCAACTGGAACACGGTATTCTCCTGCATCACCTCTATCTCGCCCGGGAGGGAAGTTCTCATACGGAAGGCTACGCCATCGTCATAGAGACGGAAGTCAACGGCATAACCGCCCTTCATATCCAGGGAAAGCAACGTATAGTTGTTTTCCACCTGGCTGTACTTCAGAGGAAGAACAGGCTTTACTGTCTCCTTGACAGTTCGTACGCTCTTCTTCTTCAGGACAGGATTGGCACCTAACGTCTTGTCAGAGAGTTGCATGCCAATTATGCTCTGCTTCAGCAGCGTCTCATTATGACTTACCACATCATAATAAATGCGGTCAGAAAGTGTCACACTCACACTTGTCTGCCCGTTGGGACTCTGGGCACTAACAACCTTCTGGGCAAAGCCTGAAACGCAGGAAGCTGCCAACAAAAGGAAGGAAAGAATTCTTGAAGTTCTCATCATGGATATTTGTTACGTTAGGATATATTTACTTAGCTGCCAGCACCTCTATCTCGACCAAGGCACCCTTGGGCAGATCCTTAACTGCTACAGCGCTACGAGCGGGATAAGGCTCAGTAAAGAACTCGGCATACACCTCGTTCATGGGAGCAAAATTATCGATATCACTCAGATAAACCGTTGTCTTTACTACATGAGAGAGGTCGGTGCCAGCTTCCTTGAGGATATTCTGCGCATTTGTCAGTGACTGACGAGTCTGCTCCTTGATGCCACCTTCTACGAACTGGCCTGTTGCGGGGTCGATGGGAATCTGACCACTTGCATATACGAAACCGTTTACCTCTATGGCCTGACTATAGGGGCCAATGGCTGCAGGAGCCTTTGTTGTACTGATAACTTTCATTTTCTTATACTAATTTATAATGATTCTTCTTCAATGCTTTTCTAATCTCATTTATCTGTTCCTCGTCGCGAGTCTCCACCTTCAGACGCAACTGGCAGGCTGTTACCCTCTCGGCATCATCGTTACGCTCGTGACGCACGCTGATAACGTTACCACCAAGGCTGGCAACAATCTGACTCACGCCAACCAGCTGTCCGGGCTTATCATCCAGTTCTACCACGAACGTATAGGTTCTGCCACTCTTGAAGAGACCACGGTTAATTACACGGTTCAGGATGGTTACGTCGATGTTACCACCGCTGACAATACAGATGGTCTTCTTGCCAGCTATAGGCACCTTGTTGAACATAGCAGCTGCCACGCTCACAGCGCCCGCACCTTCGGCTACCATCTTCTGTTGTTCTATCAATGCCAGGATAGCAGCACAAATCTCATCCTCCGTAACTGTAACCACGCCATCCAGATACTTCTGGCAGACATCGTAGGTCAACACGCCCGGTTCCTTCACGGCAATACCGTCGGCAATGGTGTTTACTGCGTTCAGACGGAGAATCTGATGATCCACCAGACTCTGGTACATACTGGGAGCGCCAGCTGCCTGCACGCCCCACACCTGAACCTTGGGATTCAGGCTCTTGATGGCATACGCTACACCTGAAGCCAGACCACCGCCTCCGATGGGAACCAGCACAACCTCCACGCCTGGCAGTTGCTCTAACAGCTCCAAACCTATTGTGCCCTGTCCAGCTATCACATTCTCGTCGTCAAAGGGATGTACAAAGGTATAGCCATGCTCGTCCCTCAATTGGATAGCTTTTTGGTAGGCGTCGTCATAAACACCTGGCACCAGACATATCTCGGCACCGTAACGACGTGTAGCCTCCACCTTGCTGATGGGAGCGCCGTCGGGCAGACAAATCAGGCTCTTTATCTTATTGAAGCTGGCACCAAGGGCCACACCCTGTGCATGGTTACCAGCCGAACAGGCAATAACACCGCGTGATTTCTCCTCGTCCGTCAGCTGCGAAATCTTATAACAGGCACCACGTACCTTGAAGGAGCCCGTTACCTGCAGGTTCTCAGGCTTCAGGTAGATGTCGGCAGCAGGGTTCAAGCGAGGAGCCTGAACCAAGTCAGTACGTCGGATGACCTGGCTCAGCACATACCTTGCCTTATAGAAATTATCTAAATTCATTCTTCTTTCTCTAATTAGATTGCCTTCAGCAATGCCTTTAGGAACTCCCAGAACTTAGCTACGCTGGGGATGTTACAACGCTCGTCAGGCGTATGGGGGCTACGCAAGGTTGGACCGAAGCTTACCAAATCCATCTTGGGATATACACCGCCTATGATGCTGCACTCCAGACCCGCATGACAAACCTCCACACGGGCATCCTCGTTGAAGATATCCTTGTAAACCTTCACCATAGTTGCTACGATGGGGCTGTCGAAGTTAGGCTGCCAAGCACCATACTGACCGCTGTATTCCACCTTCATACCAGCCATCGAGAAGCAGCACTCCTGCATCTCCTGGAGGTACTCCATCATGGTCTCGTTGCTGGAACGACCCAAGATCAGAATGCTGGCCTCACCGCCACCGATATTGATGATACCCAGGTTGCTACTGGTCTCAACTACTGATGGGATGCTGGGAATATTACGCAGCACACCATTGTGGCAAGCCATAATAGCATCCACCAGGTTATCCTGAATCTCCACAGGAACCTGTCCAGCAGGCAGTGCTGTTGTTTCAACGGCCAGGGAGATGCCCTCTTCCACACCACGGTATTCGTCCTGGAAGGTCTTCTCGCAATACAGAGCCAGATCCTTCAGGTCTTCAAGATTCTCCTTGGGAAGACTCAGCACTACGGTAGCTGTACGTGGGATAGCATTACGCATGTTACCACCATTCCAAGTGCAGAGACGAGCCTCATCATCAGCAATAGCCTGACGAACAAAGCGAGCCATCAACTTATTGGCATTGGCACGGCCCTCGTTGATTTCCAGGCCACTGTGACCGCCACGCAGGTTCCTCAGCATAACCTTAACGGCTATGTCACCCTCTTCGGGAGCAACCTCCTTGTACTGCATGGTAGCAGAGATGTTTACGCCACCGGCAGAACCAATAACAAACTCACCCATCGTCTCGTTGTCGATGTTCAGCAGAATGTCACCCTTCAGTGTATCAGCAGCCAAGTTGTTAACACCATACATGGTGCTCTCCTCGTCGGCAGTAATAAGTGCCTCCAAGGGGCCATGCACCAAATCGGCGCTTTCCATAACGGCCATGATAGCAGCCACACCCATACCATCGTCGGAACCCAACGTGGTACCTTTAGCCTTTACCCATTCGCCGTCTATGTAGGTCTCTATGGGATCAGTCTCAAAGTTATGGGTACTCTCGTCTGTCTTCTGGGGAACCATATCCATGTGTGCCTGCAGGACAGCAGTCTTATGACCCTCCATACCAGGAGTGGCAGGCTTGCGCATTACGATATTGCCGGCATTGTCCTTGAAGGCCTCAATGCCATGCTCCTTTGACCAATCGAGCAGGAACTGCTGAATCTTCTCTAAGTGTCCACTAGGACGGGGTACCTGAGTAAGCAGATAAAAGTTCTTCCAGATAATCTGGGGATCCAATTCTTTAATTGAACTTGCCATAGTTGTATGTTTTTATTGTACTCTTTTTCTTATAGTGCACAAAGTTAGGCATTTTATTCGTAATGCCACCCATTTTTACATTATTTATGAGTTGATGAGTTCGTGAGTTCTTGAGTTGATCAGTTCTTAAGTTCTTGAGTTCCTGAGTTGGAAAGTTAGCTAGAGTCTAAAGTCTGAAGCCTAAAGCCTATCTTTTTCTCTGGAAGAACTCCTTCATCAGTGCGGCGCATTCCTCTTCCATCACGCCAGAGACCAGTTGCGTCTTAGGGTGCAGAGCCTGAGGGGCAAAACGTCGGAAGCCCCGCTTCTCATCGCCAGCGCCATAAACCACCTTTCCAATCTGCGACCAGCCCAAAGCCCCGGCACACATAATACAGGGCTCTACTGTTACAAACAGAGTACAGTCGTTCAGGTACTTTCCACCCAAATATTCCGATGCAGCCGTAATGGCCTGCATCTCGGCATGTGCCGTAACATCCGAGAGGCGTTCCGTTAGGTTATGGGCACGGGCTATGATGCGATCGCCGCACACAATAACAGCCCCCACGGGAATCTCGTCTTCCTCGAAAGCACATTTAGCTTCCTGAAGCGCCTGCTTCATATAGAAATTATCGTCTGCCATAAAGTTTTTCCATTGCTTTTGCATGCAAAATTACAATTTTTCTCTAATTTTGCACCTAATAAAGAGAGTTAAAATGGCTGCACACAACGAATTTGGCTTAGAAGGCGAGGACAAGGCCGTCAACTACCTTATCAGGGAGGGCTACCTCATTCTGGATCGTAATTGGAAAAGCGGCCACAAGGAACTGGACATCGTAGCCGAGAAAGACGGCACGCTGGTAGTGGTAGAGGTAAAAACGCGCAAGAGCGACAAATACGGCAACCCCGAGGATGCCGTCTCTTCCCGTAAAATACGGAATACCGTCCTTGCTGCCGACGCCTACATCCGTTTCAATCGCATTGATCTGCCTGTCCGCTTCGACATTATATCTATTGTCAGCAACAGCGACATTATCAATCACATTGAGGATGCGTTCCGTTCCCCGGTTTGGTACAGGTGATTGGAGGTTGGAAGGTTAAAAAGTTAAAGGGTTAAAAAGTTAAGGGGTTAAGGGGTTAAAGGTTGAACATGAAGAGAATAGTATTAGACGAAACAATTTCCACCAACAGGTATGCCAAGGAAATGCCCGAGGACGAGAGTCACGAGTTAACCTTGGTTACTGCCGAGTTCCAGACGGCTGGACGTGGGGCAGGCACCAACACGTGGGAATCTGAGCGTAGTCAGAACCTACTCTTCAGCCTCATCTCCTACCCCAAGGGATTACAGGCCAACCAGATGTTTGCCCTCTCGGAGGTTACCGCCCTCGCCATCAGAGATGCCCTCAGCAGCTATACGCCGGGATTCCAGATAAAATGGCCCAACGACATCTATCACAACGACAAGAAAATCGTGGGCATGCTTATAGAGAATGATTTGCGAGGGAAGTGGGTTTACCGCTCCATCATTGGCGTGGGGGTGGACATCAACCAGACACGTTTCCTCAGCGATGCGCCCAACCCAGTTTCCCTGGCACAGATATTGGGCAAGGAGGTTGAGCGCGACCATGTACTGAACAGCATCATGCAGCAGTTCAACCATTACTACGGTATGATGGAACGTGAGCAGTTCTCCGAGCTGCACAACCGCTATATGCAGTACCTCTATCACAAGGGAGAGTTACACACCTACTCGGACACCACAGGTACCTTCCTGGCCCGCATCATTGATGTGGAACCCTCGGGGCATCTTGTTCTGGAATGCGAGAACGGAGAGCAAAGGCGCTATGACTTTAAGGAAGTGACGTTCATCATTGAACATTGAAGGCTGCGATTGAATGAGAGAAGAAAAACTTGTTTATAATCCCGAGCGTGAGCAGGCTCGACCGCAGGTCAAGAATCCGCTGTACGCTACTGGCAACTATCGCCAGCGTATGGAAGGTGTCTTCGTCAAGGCTGCGATTAAGCGAGGGCTGAAGAGCTTGCTCATTCTGCTGAGCGTGAGCAGGCTCGGCCGTAGGCCAAGGCAAAGCAGCAATGACGTAAAGATACGGAAAAGCCGCCCGGAAG
>DLBF01000050.1 GCA_002494215.1 Prevotellaceae bacterium UBA7028 | reverse complement strand
GGGCAATAGCCAGACGCAGGGCCTGAGACTGGCCTGTGAAACCACCGCCGAACAAGGTTACCTTAATATCATACTTCTCAGCAGCATCCAAAAGGTTCAGGGGCTGCTTAACCACATACTGCAGGATGGGGCTGGGGAAATATTCTGTAAGATCTCTCTTGTTGATAGTAATCTTACCAGTACCATCAGCAACATATACGCGAGCCACAGCACTCTTGCGGCGACCCAGTGCATTTGCAATATACTTTACTTCCATCTCTTACTATTATTTATACAGGTTAATATCAATTGCCTTGGGGCTCTGTGCCTGCTGCTTGTGCTCTGCACCCTCGTAGATGTAGAGGTTGTTCAACAGACGATCTGCCAATTTATTCTTGGGGAGCATGCCCTTTACAGTCTTACGCAACAGCTTGTCTGCGCCGTTGGGCTTAGCCAGGATGCTAGCGGGAGTAGCCTCACGCTGACCACCGGGATAACCTGTGTAAGAATAATAGATACGATCTGTCATCTTCTTACCTGTCAGACGAATCTTCTCGGCATTAACGATGATAACATTGTCACCACAGTCTACATTGGGAGTAAACTCGGGCTTGTACTTACCTCTCAGCAATTTTGCCACCTTAGTACAGAGGCGACCCAGAATCTGATCTGTAGCATCTACTACAACCCATTCCTTCTTGGCGGTTGCCTTGTTGATAGAGATGGTCTTGTAACTCAAAGTGTCCATTCTTTGTTTTTGTTCTTTTTGTTTTTAACTACTATTTTCTCAATTCTGCATGCTTTTACGAACCACCTGTCTGGCCAAAGAACAAGCTATTCTTACATGCATGGAGGGCATTTCTGTCCCCCCTTGATAATAATCGGCGTGCAAAGGTACAACTATTTCTCAAACTGACAAACCATTAGACCTCTTTTTTTACAAAAAAGTACCATTATATAAGAAGTAGCCCCCTAATGGGAATTAAAAATGAAGAGTGAAGAATGAAGAATTGGTTGGCGAAATACCGAAATATCGATATACCGAAATATCGAGAACTCTAAAACATAAAAAAGCCTCAAGGAGAAAAGCATCCACCTTAAGGCTAAATTCTATTTCGGAAGTTGAATAGTTAAACTATTTCAAAATTTCCGCTATTACTTCTTCTGCGACAAGCAGTTTCTGCTCACCGGTTATCATATTCTTCAACATTACCTTACCCTCGGCAATCTCCGTCTCTCCAGCAATAGCAACGAAGGGGATTGACTTTGCGTTTGCGTACTGCATTTGCTTCTTCATCTTCACGCTGTCGGGATATATTTCCGTACGGATACCAGCCTTACGTGCCTTGTCGGCAATGGGCAAACAATAATTGGCCTCAGCCTCTCCGAAGTTGATGAACAGCAACTGGGTTGCAGTTGTCACCTCCTCAGGATAAAGTTCCAGTTGATTCAGGACATCGTAGATTCTGTCGGCGCCAAAGGAGATACCTACACCGCTGATGCCTGGCATGCCAAAGATACCTGTCAGGTTGTCGTAACGACCACCACCTGTTATACTACCAATCTGAACATCCAAGGCTTTCACCTCGAAGATGCAGCCTGTATAGTAGTTCAGACCACGAGCCAAAGTCAAATCGAGTTCGAGTTGAGAGTTGAGAGTTGAGAGTTTAGAGAGGACATACTCAACCTCATCAAGTCCTTTCAAACCCGTCTCGCTATCCTTCAGCACTTGACGCATGGTGGCAATCTTCTCAGTATTGGAACCACTCAGACCGATGATAGGCTGCAGCTTCTCAACCTGAGCCTCAGACAATCCACTTTCCAACAGCTCGGCATTCACATTCTCCAAGCCAATCTTGTCCAGTTTGTCGATTGCAACTGTAATATCAACAATCTTATCGGCAGCACCAATTATCTCAGCAATACCGGAAAGAATCTTTCTGTTGTTAATCTTTATGCAGACACGAATACCAAAGCGCTGAAAGACTGTATCTACAATCTGCATCAACTCAACCTCGTTCAACAAGCTGTCGCTACCAACCACATCAGCATCACACTGGTAAAATTCACGATAACGCCCCTTCTGAGGTCTGTCTGCACGCCATACGGGCTGAATCTGGTAACGTCGGAAGGGAAGTGTCAATTCCTCACGATGCTGCACAACATATCGTGCAAAAGGAACGGTCAGGTCGTAACGCAATCCTTTCTCACACAACTGGGCAGCCAAATGTCCGGTTGCACCTTTCTCTAAATCTTCGCTACTTATTCCCTTCAGGAAATCGCCACTATTCAGGATCTTAAAGAGAAGCTTATCGCCTTCTTCGCCATATTTACCCATCAGCGTACTCAGATTCTCCATGGCAGGAGTCTCTATCTGCTGAAAACCATACAAGGCATAAACCTGACGAATGGTGTTGAAGATGTAGTTACGGCAGGCCATCTCCTGAGGGCCAAAGTCGCGCGTTCCCTTTGGTATACTTGGTTTCTGTGCCATTTTATCTATAGATGTTTCATTTTGCGGGTGCAAAGGTACAAATTAAAAGTGAAAAGTGAAAAGTGAAAAGTGAAAAATGAGAAATGGAAAGTTAAAAGTGTGGATTAAGAATAGGTTTTTTGAATTTTGAATTAATGCCACACCTTTGGCTTCGCCGAAATTACTTTCACTCGGAAAAAAACAAATTAATTTGCTTTTTCGCTCGCTTACCCGTACCTTTGCACTGAAAATTCCGAAATGCAATGAACATGTTTGGCAAAAAGATACTTAACGATACACAGCTTCAGCGAACAAAAGAGATGAAACGGCTGGCTGAAACCAAGCTCAACAATATAGAGGAGAACCTGGAACTATTGCGTAAACAGCAGGTATTCCTACGCAGATACAACAAGTTGAAGATGGACCTGAAGCAAGAGAAAGCCAGACTCTTCGAGCTAAACAAACAACAGGCTTCGATGGCAAACGACATTCGCCAATTGGAACGCTACGAGATGTTCGAGGCCATCCAGGGCACCTTCCAACGAGTAGCCATCCTGGAGAAACTTACCGACCAGAACAAACGCAGTCTCAGCTTGATAAAACGGGAAAGCGATGACCTGAACCAGAGTTGGAGTGCACAGGAAAAGCTACAGGTTCAGATGAAAAATCAGCGCAAGAGTACGGAGGAGAAGAACCACGCCGTACACGACAATATCTTCCACGCCTTTACCCTTCAGGGCTATTCCCAGGCCTGCGAAGAAGAAATAGACAACCTGAGCAAACTGATTGAGAAAGCCAACCAGCAGGTAAGCACCTTGGATAGCAACATTTACGAAGTAGAACAAAACATAGACCTAATTTCCGAACAACTGTCGCTCCACAAGTCCAGACGCCAAAGCATGGAGATTCACGAGCAGACGATTCTGCATGCCGAGAAGATCCTGCTGCTACTCGATAACCTGCAAGACATCGAAGAGGAACAGGCAAGGACCAAGAACCTGCAAGCCGAGACACTTCAAAAACAAGAGGAAGAGAACATACTCCTCGAGAGAGTTTTCAGCAAATATCAGGACGTTACGTCAGACATAGAAACCCTGGAGGGCGAGTTACAAACACACAAGTCCAATATCTTGGGACAGGACAGTTACAAACTGCAGGAACGTGCCATGCAGCTCAAGAGTATGAAGCAAATGCTGATTTCTGCCCAATCGCTATGGCACCAGATTTCTGTTGGATACCGGGCTATTGAGGAGAAAACCAGAACGCTGAATGAACTGCGCCTGCACATAGACCAGACAGAACGCAACATCAAGGAGATGGAGAACGAGGTCGGCAAGCTGTCACGCCTCTGCCACGAAAAAGAACATACATACCTTCTGAGTAAGGGACAGAACATCATTCAACTAAGAGCCGACCTCAAGGAAGGCGTCAGCTGTTCTGTCTGCGGAGCTACGCACCACCCCTATCACAGCGATACCATGTTGGAACAAAGCAAGCTCATTGGCGAATTCAAAACTGATTACGAACTGCTGTCGGCAGAACTACGAGGTAAACGAAAGCTGCTTGACGAGTTGCGACTTGACCTTGCCGAAAGCAAAGGTCGTCAGTTCTCAGAAGAGAGTTCCCTCAATGCCATCCGCGTTCGTCAAAATGACGACGTAAAGGAATGGGGCATCTATTCTTCGCTGGACGCATCTTTCAAGGACTGCTCTCCCAGCACCAACCAGAATGCCAGAATGGCAATGATACGCCACATGATAGAAAGTACAGGTGCAGATGCCGAGGCAGCACAGAAGGAGTTGGACACTTTCAACTATCACATATCACAGATCTCAAAACTGAGCGAGAAGCTACAGACCCTCGAGTTGCAGAAGAAAGACCTTGACGTCCGCTTGAACGAAGTCAACACTGGCTGTCAGGTAAGAGTAGGACAAGTTGAGAGGGTAACGGCAATGATAGACAGCGAAAGCATTCGTTATAGCGAGATTTACCACCATCTGGAGGAATGCATAACCATAAAAGACTGGAAGGGTATTTGGGACAACACCCACGAAGGGTTGCGCGAACAAATCATAACGCTGAAGAACACCTGGGACACCATAAACGAACAGATTCTTAAGGAACAGCAGGAACTAGCTATTCTGAAAGCCCAGCACGAAGCCATCCTGTTACAGCAGAAAAGTTTCAGATACTATCTCGAACTGACCCTCAATCGTACAGAGGATCGCAGGAACCAGATTGAAGAGAACAGTAAGACCATCAGGCAATCTACAGGTGAATATGGCCCCAAACAATTATATGACCAAGTTTACCAGCAACTTACAGAGGCTCGTCAAGCAGAAGAAACCGAGCAGGAGAAAACCCAAAAGATGTTGCACGATATTGATTACCTGAGAGGACGTGACGAGTTCCACATTATGTTCGGAAAGGAACTGAGCGAAGAGCTAAGCCAGGAGCGCTCGCGCTTGGATCTTTGGATACGCAACTTCAACATGCATCACCCTCCTGTTCAATATTCCGAACTGCAAGAAGTCTTCAGCGAAGAAAAGGAATGGGAGGAGATTCGTTCCAATATTCAGAAAGTACAACGCGACATTGCCCTCTGCCAGGCTCGAGTTGACGACCTGAACAGCAGACTTATTTCCCTGCAGGCTGAAGGCAACTACCATAGTGCCGACGACGAAACGTTACAGGAATCCCTTGTCGCACAGTTAGAAAGCCTCGAATCCAAGCGTCGCGAGATTATGATGCAGATTGCCCGTCATAGCGTTGCACTAGAAGATCACGAGAAAGCAATCCACTCAGCCAACAACTCGGCACAGCTTCAGTCCGAGGAGCCAGAATCTGAGGAGTGCTGAATAATCACAGGAAGGAATACTGGGCCGTAAGTAGCGCACTTGAACTCCCCTATCCCATTGATATTGCCAAACGCCTGCATGGTGGTAGGCTTGTACATAGCCAGTTGGCGCAGCACCTTTTCCGACATAATCACAAACGGAGGTTCACCCTTCTGCTGAGCTATTCTAAGGCGAAGCTGCCTTAGTATCTCGAACAGTTCCTTATCCTCCTCGGGTTCATTCTTTGGAAAGTTCCACAAATCTGACAGCACCTCTTTTTGCCGGGGCTGTTTCTTTTTCCCTTTAAGTGGCTGTACCTCACGCCTTATCACCACTAGCATAGCCTGACGCTCTCCATATAGCACTTGTCGCCCCAGTTCGGTTACACGCAAATGGTTGTGCTGGTCGTACATTACCTCAATATACCCCATCTGCAGCATCTGCAGCATATAATCCCTCCAATCTCTTACTGGCACTGCACTTCCTACCCCAAAGGTTTTCAACTTGTAGTATTGGTAACGCCCCACCTCGTCTGATGGAATACCACACAAGATATCTATGCACGTATGCATGGAAATCATCTGGTTGGCACGCACTATGGCACTCAGCGCCATTTGGACATACTTTGTTCCATCGAACAACTGAGGAGGATGCTGGCAGACATCACAATTATGGCAATCCGATGCCGTTTCTTGCCCAAAATAATTCAGCAGGATTCGTCTGCGACAGACATTGGCCTCGGCATACTCACGCATACGATTTAGACGCTCCATGTTTATCTCGCTTTGTCCACTCATCTGTGCAAACCTCGTAAGTTGTACAATATCCCCAGCATTATAGAACAACAAGGTATCAGCCGGAGCACCATCTCGACCCGCTCTGCCTATCTCCTGATAGTAATTCTCTATACTTTTTGGTAGATTGTAATGAATTACGAAACGGACATTTCCCTTGTTAATTCCCATACCAAAGGCTATAGTAGCACATACCACCTGCACCCTGTCATTCAGGAAATCTTCCTGCGCTCTGTTACGTTCCAGCAACGACAAACCTGCATGATAGACGGCAGCTTCCACATGGTGTGCTCGCAGGAAAGCTGCCACAGACTCAGCATTCTTCTTGCTCAGGCAATAGATAATACCAGGGTCATTCTTATGCGATGCTAGAAAATGCAAGATGGCAACACGTTTCTCGTATGAATCTAATCCGCGTCTTACGTCCAGACTCAAGTTCGGACGGTCAAAACTGCCAATAAAGACTTCTGCATCAGGGATGTTCAACTGATTCAGGATATCGAAACGCGTCACCTTGTCGGCTGTTGCAGTCAGGGCTATGATAGGAACCTGTGGAAAGGTTTGTCTCAAGACACCCAACTGACTGTATTCCGGTCTAAAATCATGCCCCCATTGCGAAATGCAATGAGCCTCATCCACAGCAATCAGCGAAACACGTATAGACCTGAGCAGGCGGGGCATTTCCACCATTAAACGTTCAGGAGAAAGAAAGATAAGCTTAACATGCCCATCCTGACACTCGCGTTGCAGAGTCATTAAGTCCAAATCATCCACACTACTATTCAGGGCAACAGCTTGAATACCATTGCAAAGAAGTTGTCGCACTTGATCTTGCATCAACGATATCAGGGGTGAGACAACTAGAGCTGTACCTTCCATCATCAAGGCCGGCAATTGGTAGCAAAGACTCTTTCCGCCACCTGTCGGCATTAGAACAAGTGCAGAGTGTCCCTGCATAATATTTTCTATAATTTCACGCTGAAAGGGACGGAAACTATCATACCCGAAATATCGTTTTAACACATTTTCCATACGAGGATGTAAAAAAAATTGCGCAAATTTATCATTTTTTTTACAATATTCACATTACTAATAAAACAAATTTGTATTTTTGCAGCGGAAAATCCTCAAAAAAGAACGATGGCTAAGTACAATTTAACCGAGAAAAAGCAAAAGACACCTCTTTACAGGTCATTGCTTAAGATGGAGACCGTAGATGAAATTTACCAGCAGATAATGGCAAAGTTCATTGTTGAAAAGAAGTATCGAGACTGCAACTATTCTGCCAAAAAGATGGCCGAGGAGTTGAACACCAACGTCAGGTACATCAGCGCCATTGTTAACCTGCGTTATCAGGACAACTACTCCCAGATGGTAAATGAGTTCCGCATCAAGGAAGCCATGTATATGCTCAAGGACCGTCGATACCTGAACATGACTGTCGAGGATATTGCCCTTGCAGTAGGATTCCAGAACAGACAATGCTTCTACGTAGCCTTCTACAAGCGTCTGGGAATTACTCCACGTGAGTACAGAACCAGCAACATGGAGATGCTGCAGGAGAAGCTAGATTTGAAGAAAAACAAGAAAAACAAAAAGAAAGAGGAGAAGAATGCAGGAACAAAGTGATTTCACATTCCAGGCTGAACGCTTTGCCGATATACAACTTCTCCGTTACCAGGTTCCCGGATTCAAAGAACTTACTCTACGTCAGAAACTCCTTATCTACCACCTGAGCAGGGCGGCACTGTTGGGTCGTGACATTTTATGGGACCAGAACGGAGCATACAACCTGCGCATACGTCAGGTTCTCGAAACTATTTATACACAGTATCAGGGTAATCGCAACACAGAGGATTTTCAACAATTCACCACTTACCTGAAGCGTGTTTGGTTCAGTAACGGCATACACCATCACTATGGATACCAGAAGTTTACGCCAGGATTCTCAGAGAATTTCTTTACCGATGCGGCAGAGCAATTAGGACTAGACGTAGAGGATTTACTTCCCATCATTTTCGATCCTTCCGTCTTGAGCAAGCGTGTAAATCAGACAGAGGGAGCAGACCTCCTGCTCACCTCGGCCAGCAACTACTATCAGGACGGTATCACCCAGGCAGAAGCAGAAGACTTTTATGCCAATCAGAAAGCCGAGGGAGATTCCCTGCGTCCCATTATGTATGGTATGAACAGCCGTTTAGAGAAGAAACCTGACGGCACATTGTACGAGAATATATGGCGCAGCGGAGGCCTATACGGCCCAATCATTGAACGCATCATCGCATCCCTCAAGGACGCACTGCCGTATGCCGAGAATCCGAAACAGCATGCCGTCATAGAAAAGTTGATTGAGTTTTACCAAACAGGTAATCTCAAGACCTTCGATGAATATACCATCCTCTGGGTACAGGATACAGAAAGCCATGTGGATTTCACCAACGGATTTACCGAAGTCTATGGCGACCCGTTGGGACTGAAAGCCAGCTGGGAGGGATACGTCAACTTCATCGATCCTATTGCTACCCGTCGTTCCCAAGCCCTTAGTGACAATGCACAATGGTTCGAGGACCATTCGCCCATAGATTCCCGTTTCCGCAAGAAGGAGTGCAAGGGTGTTTCGGCCAAAGTCATCAATGCCGCTATCCTGGGTGGAGACCTCTACCCCAGCAGCGCCATAGGTATTAACCTGCCTAACAGCAACTGGGTCAGAGCTGAATACGGCAGTAAGAGCGTTACCATTGGCAATCTGACACATGCCTACGCTCAAGCAGCCAAAGGCAGTGGACTTCGTCAGGAATTTGTTATAGACCCACAAACCATTGATTTGTTAGACAAGTACGACGACATCTGCGACGACCTGCATACCGACCTCCACGAATGCTTAGGACACGGAAGCGGACAATTGCTGCCAGGTGTTGACCCCGATGCATTGAAGGCTTACGGCAGCACCATCGAAGAAGCACGTGCCGACCTCTTTGGACTCTACTATTTGGCCGACGAGAAACTTGTAGAGCTAGGCCTTACGCCCAATACCGAGGCTTATAAGGCACAGTATTACAGCTACCTGATGAACGGAGCACTCACACAGTTGGTACGTATCGAGAAGGGCGACCAGATAGAGGAAGCCCACATGCGCAACCGGGCCCTCATTGCCCGCTGGGTACTGAAAAACTTTCCCCAAGCTGCCGAACTCACAGAGAAAGACGGCAAGCATTACATACAGGTACATTCCTACCCTATGCTACGTACCGCCTTTGCCACCTTGCTGGCAGAGATTCAGCGCATAAAGAGCGAAGGCGACCTTTCCGCAGCACGCCAGTTAGTAGAAGAATTTGGCGTACAGGTTGACAAAGACCTGCACCAGGAAGTGTTGGAACGATACAAGGAACTGAATATCTCACCCTACAAGGGTTTCATCAACCCCCAATACGAACTTATCTATGATGCGAAGGGCAACGTTACGGATGTAGAGATACGATATGGCGAGGCCTACGACCATCAAATGCTACGATATGGAAAACTCTGACCTACTGAACATAAAGAAAGAACTTCGCGCCGCCATGAACGGTATCCTCAGCGCCAAGATGCGCGAGGCTGGAGCACCTTATAAACTGGTGTTTGGCGTTGAACTGCCACGACTGCAGAACATAGCAAACGAATTCCAACCTTCACGCTCATTGGCTCAGCAACTGTGGAACGAGAATATTCGCGAGTGCAAACTTCTGGCCACAATGCTTATGCCACCCGAGGAGTTCCTGCCCGAGGTGGCTGACATTTGGGCTGACGAAATTTCCACGGCCGAGGTAGCGCAAATCCTCTGCATGCAACTTCTCTGCAAGGAACCTTGGTGCGCCACCGTAGCCTTCGAGTGGATAGCCTCCCCTGCTCCGATGCGTCAGTTATGCGGTTTCCTCTGCATCGCCCGCTTGTTACAACAAGGAGCCCAGTTGCAGGAACGTTCCGCCCAAGAGTTTCAGGACCAGGCACAATCGTTGCTCCCCAATGCCGACCTGCCTCTAAGAAAAGCCATCATAGCTGCAACATCATATTTGGAATAAAAATAAACAAGATTTATTTTGTATTCCGCTCACTTATTCGAAACTTTGAGACCTTCGTCTCGAAATTACTCTCGCTCGGGAATAAAAATAAACAAGTTTTATTTTGTATTCCGCTCACTTATTCGTAATTTTGTACCCGCTAATGAGTGAGAATACAGACACATACACCCTTGCCGCCCAGCGACTCACGGAATTCATGAAGGGCAAGATTACACGCAAGACCCCCGAAAGATTCGAGATTCTGCGTGTCGTTTGCATGATACCAGGCATCTTCAGCATCGACGAGTTGCAGGAGATGATGGAAAAGAAAGCTAAGTTTCAGGTCAGCAGGGTCACACTCTTTAACACGCTAAGACTGTTAGAAGAGGCCAAGCTGGTAATCAAGCACACCCTCTCACGTGCCGCCCACTACGAATGCTGCATCACGCCACACCCCATGGTATGCCTGGTATGCGAGCAATGCGGATTAGTGCGCAAACTGGAAAGCAGCAAAATAGAAAACTGGCTCAGCGAGCAGAAATGCAAGCAATTCATCATTACGCAACCGGTGCTGTACTTCCATGGCCTGTGCCGTAGCTGTATGGTCAAGAACAGTATCAAAAAAAAGAAAGCAAATTCAAAAACAAAAATACAGAAGAAATGAAAAAAGGAAAAGTAGATGCCCTGCTGGGTATCGTTTTCGGCGATGAAGGAAAAGGTAAGGTTGTGGATTGTTTCACACCCCGCTATGATGTCGTAGCCCGCTTTGCCGGTGGTCCGAATGCCGGCCACACCATTATATTCGAAGGCAAAAAGTTCGTCCTCAGAAGCATTCCCTCAGGAATCTTCGACGAGGGTAAACTCAACATCATCGGTAACGGATGCGTCATTGCCCCCGACCTCTTTATGCAGGAGGCCAAGGAACTGGAGGCTGCCGGTTACGATCTCAAGAGCCGTCTGCACATCAGCAAGCGAGCCCACCTAATTCTGCCCACACACCGCGTACTGGATCGCGCCTACGAGGCAGCTAAGGGTAAGAACAAAGTTGGCACAACAGGCAAGGGCATTGGCCCCACCTATAGCGAGAAAGCAAGTCGTACTGGTCTGCGCGTTGGCGACATCCTGGGTGACTTCCCACAGAAGTACGCAGCCCTAAAAGCTCGTCACATGCAGATCCTGCAGGACCTCCACTACACCGACTTTGACATCACAGAAGAGGAGAAGGTATGGATGGAAGGCATAGAATATATGCGTCAGTTCCAACTTACCGATACAGAGATAGAGTTGGGCAAGGCACTGGCCGAGGGTAAGAGTGTATTGGCTGAAGGTGCTCAGGGCACTATGCTTGACATCGACCACGGTACCTACCCCTTCGTTTCCAGCAGTAACACCGTTAGTGGTGGCGTCTGCACAGGTTTGGGCGTAGCCCCCAACAGCATTGGCGAAGTCTTTGGTATCTTCAAGGCATACAGCACCCGTGTAGGTTCAGGTCCCTTCCCTGTAGAGTTGTTCGATGAGACAGGCGATAAGATCCGCGAGATTGGTCACGAGTACGGAGCCGTAACGGGTCGTAACCGTCGTTGTGGCTGGCTGGACTTGGTAGCTCTCAAGTACGCCATCATGATAAACGGTGTAACTCAGCTCATTATGATGAAGAGCGATGTACTGGATACCTTCGACACTATCCGCGTCTGTGTGGCTTACCAGAAGGACGGCGTTACCACCACCGACATGCCATACGACACAGAGGGCTGGCAGGCTGTATATGAGGACCTTCCCGGTTGGAAGACCGACCTCACACAGATGACATCAGAGGCTCAGTTCCCCCAGCAGCTCAAGGACTACATTACATATATAGAGAAGGCAACCGCCACTCCTATCACCATTGTCAGTGTAGGTCCTGACCGTGCTCAGACTATCGAGCGCAAGTAAGAGATATATGCTATAAGAACAAAGAAGAGGACTTCCTATTGAGGTCCTCTTTTTTTTTATTCGACTATTTTCATTTTGAAAATAGTCCCAATTCCAATATGGCGTTTCTCTGACAGCGATACGGCATATCACTCACAGCAATACGGCATATCGCTCATAGCGATACGGCATATCTCATAAATCAGAAAGACAGAAAGGATGGATTGGCGCCTAAACGAAGGGCGGTCTGGGCATCCTGACGGGACTGCTTTTTCTTTTTCATGTCCTTATACAAAAGGGAGCGGGAGACGTAGCAGTCTGAATTCTCCGGTTCCAGTTCAATGGCACGATTGAAATCGGCAAGGGCAAGGTCGTAATGCTTGCGACCCTGATATATACCGCCACGTACCAGATACAACGAAGCATGTTTGGGAAAAAGCTGAATAAGGGCATCCATCTGCTCCATAGCCTCACGTGGACGACGGTCCTTATCGTTTAGAATAGCCAAACCAAGGCGTGCCTTCTCGTTCAGAGGTTCAAGCTTTACGAGACGTTCGTAGTCTGCACGCGACAATTTGTAATCGCGTCGTTGACTATAGAGATAGGCACGGAAGAAGAGGGCTTCTGTCTGATTAGGCTCCAAATTCAGCACCTCAGTATAATCAGCCATTGCACGACCGGTATTATCCAAATGCATATAAAGGGAGGCCCTGTTGAGCAAAAGGCTGATGGTGGTGCCCGAAATAGCCAGGCCCTGATTATAAGATTCGAGGGCTCGCTGATATTCTCCCCTACGCTCCTGAATATTGCCAATATACTGATAAAGCAGGGCGTTGGACTTCATAAGGGGGTCTACCTCTAAGGCCTCGCGAAAGGTCGCCTCAGCCTGCTGCAGGCTGTCTTTCTGCATTTGTTCTAGTCCCTGCTTCACCAACTGCTGGTATCGCTGTGCGTTGGTGCACAGGGCAAACAAGAGGAAGAGACAAAAAAAACCTCCTCTAACGGAAAAACATACCTTATATATAACGCCGGCCTTACTCATTCCATTTAACATGTCACTTTCTCCCCTTCCCCTCCCCATAGAGGGGGAGGGCTAGGGAGAGGGTCTCTTACTTATTCTTAATATAGTCAACAATCCACTGACCAACTTCCTTGGTACCATACTTGGCACCGCCCTCAACCTGAATCTCGGGAGTACGGACATTCTGGTCCAGAGAAGCATTCACTGCCTCGCGGATAAGAGCACCTTCAGCTTTGAGATTGAAGTACTCGTACAACATAGCTACGCTCAAGATCTGAGCCAAGGGGTTGGCAATATTCAAGCCCTTGCCTTGAGGCCATGATCCGTGGATAGGCTCGAATACGGGAGTATGCTCACCTGTAGAGGCACTAGGCAGCAAGCCCATAGAGCCTGTGATGCAAGAACCCTCGTCGGTAAGGATGTCACCGAAGGTATTCTCTGTTACCATAACGTCGAAGAACTTGGGATCCTGAATCATACGCATGGCAGCATTGTCAACATACATAAAGTCGGTCTCGACATCAGGATATTCACCCATCATCTCCTGAGCGACCTTGCGCCACAGACGGCTGCTGGCCAATACGTTGGCCTTGTCAACAACAGTCAGGTGCTTACGACGCTGACGAGCATACTGATAGGCTACGCGCAGAATGCGCTCTACCTCGGGACGGCTGTAGAAGTTGGTGTCGTAAGCCTCATCTGTACCCTCCTTTTTCTCACCAAAGTACATACCACCGGTCAGCTCGCGGATGCAAATAAAATCAGCACCACGTACCAGTTCGTCCTTCAGGGGAGACTTGTGCACGAGGCAGTCAAAGGTTTCAACGGGACGGATATTGGCAAACAGGCCCAGCTTCTTACGCATAGCCAAAAGACCCTGCTCAGGGCGTACCTTGGCTGTTGGGTTGTTATCGAATTTGGGGTCGCCTACACTGGCAAAGAGTACAGCATCAGCATCCATACAAGTCTGGAAAGTTTCCTCGGGGAAGGGATCACCCACCTCATCAATAGCATGAGCGCCACAAAGAGCCTCCTTGTAAGAAACCTCGTGTCCGAACTTCTGGGCTACAGCACTCATAACGGCTACGCCCTGCTCCATAATCTCTGGACCGATACCATCACCGGCCAAAACTGCAATCTTAAGCTTCATATTCTTGTTCTATTATGTTTAACATCTTAATGGTTGCCTTGATGGCCGCCTCTGTTTGGTCGGGATCAAGGGCACGGGTACGGAAGGTCTTATCACCCCATACCCACGAAATGGTGGTCTGTACCAAGGCATCGGTACGTCCACCTGGTGGAATACTTACTTGATAGTTGTCAAGCCAGGGGAACTCGCGGTTCAAACGATCGCGGTATATATGGCGACAGGCACGTACAAAGGCATCGTACATACCATCTCCCATAGCAGATTCCTCATATACCTCTCCGCAGACCTCCAGCTTCACGCTGGCCATAGGCTTCAGGCCATAGGCGGTAGAAACCATATAGCTCTTAAGTTTAACCTTATCAACAGGTGCCGAATGTTTCAATACATCACTAACGATGTAGGGAAGGTCTTCCTGAGTAACAAGCTGCTTCTTATCGCCCAACTCTATGATGCGGTCCGTAACACGGCGTATCTGTTCGGGGGTGAGTTCAAAGCCCAGTTCCTCGAGGTTCTTCAGGATATTAGCCTTTCCAGAGTTCTTACCAAGGGCGTACTCACGTTTACGACCGAAACGCTCGGGAATCAGGTCGTTGCAATAAAGGCTATGTTTCTTATCACCATCAGCATGCACACCTGCCACTTGCGTAAAGACACTCTCGCCAATAATAGGCTTGTTAGGTGGCACGGCAATACCGCTGATGCTTTCTACCATGCGGCTGGCCTTGTTCAGGTTCTCCTCTACCAAGCCCGTGTTACCATGAAAATGGTCCTTCAGGATAGCCTGCACACTAGAGAGCGGTGCATTACCAGCACGCTCACCTAGTCCGTTGACCGAAGTATGAATACCCTTACAGCCACTTTTCACAGCCGCCAGGACATTGCCGGCAGCCATATCGTAATCGTTATGTGCATGAAAGTCAAAGTGCAACTCAGGATAACGCTCCACCATCTGCGTCATAAACTGAGCTGTAAGGAAAGGGTTCAGGATTCCCAACGTATCGGGCAGCATAAAACGCTTTACGCCTGCCGTACGAAGTGCGTCAACAAAATCAAATACATACTGAGGGTTGTCCTTCATTCCGTTGGACCAGTCCTCAAGATACAGATTAACGTTGATGTCCTGTTCGTGGGCATACTGGATGCATTGCTTGATATCTGCCAGATGCTCGGCAAGGGTCTTCTGTAATTGGTATTTACAATGGCGCTCCGAACCTTTGCAAAGCAGGTTGATATTCTTGCACCCAACATTCTTTACCCAATCAACAGAGGTATGCCCGTCTATAAAGCCCAGCACCTCGACCTGTTCCAGCCGGCCGGCCTGACGTGCCCATCGACATATCATGGTTACAGCATCCTTCTCACCTTCGCTCACACGGGCGCTGGCTACCTCTACCCTGTCAACGCAGAGTTCTTGCAGCAGCATACGCACAATGAGCAACTTCTCGTGGGGCACAAAGCTCACTCCACTGGTCTGCTCACCATCGCGTAGCGTGGTGTCCATGATTTCGACATACCCTCCATCCTTCTTTAGGGGGAAGTTTTGGTTATGGTTATTTTCCAATTCGGACATATAATTACAGAGTTTTATTCTCCTCTATATATTCCCTTTAAAGGGGAAAGTTAGAGAGGGTCCTTAGGAGTTCTGTTCCCACGCCTCTATCTTATCCTTGTTTGCCAAGAGGAAGTCGATATCGTCGTAGGCATTCATGAGGCAATACTTCTTATAAGCATTAATCTCGAAGTGCTCCACACTACCTGTCTTCTCGTTCTTTACCGTCTGGTTAGGAACATCTACCGTTACCAGGGTGTTGCTATCCTCAGCAATGCTGCGGAAAAGTTCCTGCTGAAACTCACGGCTGACAATAACGGGCAGCACAAAGCAGTTGAGCAGGTTGTTACGATGGATATCGGCAAAGCTATTGCTGATGACCACTCTGACGCCGTAGCCGGCAATAGCCCAGGCTGCGTGCTCACGACTGGAACCAGAGCCCCAGTTCTGACCGCCCACAATAATCTCGTGCACACCCTTGTGGGGAGCTTCAGAGAACTCAGGCTTGTTCATCACGAAGTCTGCTATGGGCTGGTTGTTTGCATCGTAACGGAGGTCGTGCATGAAGGCATCACCGTAGAACTTAGGATCACGGGTAGTGAAAGCAAGATAACGTGCAGGAATAATGTTATCTGTATTATTGTTGTCAATCTCGATGGGAATACAAGTTGACTGTATAATGTCGAATTTTTCTTTCATTGATCATTGAACATTGAACATTGAACATTAAAGCTTTCTTGGGTCAGTGATAACGCCAGTTATCGCGCTTGCAGCCACTACAAGGGGACTAGCCAGTACGGTGCGGGCACCTGGACCCTGACGCCCCACGAAGTTACGGTTGCTAGTACTGATGCTGAGCTTGCCGGCAGGAACCTTATCGGGGTTCATGGCCAGACAGGCAGAGCAACTGGGCAAACGCAATTCAAAACCTGCTTCTTCGAGAATCTTATCAATACCCTCGTCAATAATCTGCTGACGTACCACCCAACTACCGGGAACCAACCAGGCAACAACGTTGTCAGCCTTCTTCTTACCCTTTACTACAGAAGCAAAAGCACGGAAATCCTCGATACGTCCATTGGTGCATGCACCCAAGAAGCAATAGTCAACGGGTGTGCCCTCCAACTTCTGACCGGGCTGGAACTGCATATAATCCAACATAGCCTGGAACTGAGGGCGCTCAGTCTCGGGGATGCTCTCCAAGGTAGGAATGCACTCGTCAATAGCAATACCTGCACCGGGGTTTGTTCCGTAAGTGATACGGGGCTTGATATCCTCGGCACGATAAGTTACCTCCTTATCGAAGACAGCATCATCGTCGCTACGCAGTTTTTTCCACTCCTCAACGGCCTTGTCCCAAGCCTCACCCTTAGGTGCATACTCACGACCCTTCAGGTAAGCGAAAGTAATCTCATCGGGAGCAATAAGGCCAGCGCGTGAGCCCATCTCAATAGAGAGGTTAGACAACGTAAGTCGGCCTTCCATACTCATATTACGGATGGTACTGCCTGCATACTCTACAGCATAGCCAGTAGCACCGCTGGTGGTCATCTGAGCCATGATGTAAAGGGCTACATCCTTGGCAGTAACGCCAAGCTGCAAGGTACCTTCTATATTAATACGCATAGTCTTGGGCTTGCTCTGCAGGATACACTGTGAAGCCAGCACCTGAGCAACCTCGCTGGTGCCGATACCCATGGCAATGGCACCTACGGCTCCGTGAGTGCTGGTATGAGAGTCGCCACAGACGATGGTCATACCGGGCAAAGAAAGAGCTTTCTCAGGACCAACAACATGGATGATACCATTGTCCTTGGTTCCCATAGCAAAGTGGGTAATGCCAAACTCGGCACAGTTCTTGGCCAATGTCTCTACCTGGTTACGACCTACGGGATCATCAATACGCTCCTGCTGGTCGCTGGGGGTGTTATGGTCAGGCATAGCGTACACATGGTCGGGACGGAACACCTTGATATTCTTGTCCCTCAATGTATCAAATGCCTGTGGACTGGTTACTTCATGCGCATAAAGGCGGTCTATGTAAAGTTGTGTTGGGCCGTCCTCCACGTTCTGCACAACGTGTGCGTCCCAAATCTTGTCAAATAAAGTCTTCATTAGTTAAAAAGGGGCTTTTACCTAAACTTATTTATACAATCAATATATGCTTCCACACTGGCGGTTACGATATCTGTGTTGGCACCGAAGCCATAATAGAGGTGGCCGTTGTACTCCACCTGCATGTGTACTTTGCCCATATCGTCAGAGCCCTTGCTGATAGCCTGGATGGTGAACTCCTTCAGCGTCATCTTACGCTTGATGATACGCTTCAGGGCATTGATAGCGGCATCAACGGGACCGTTACCCGATGCGGCAGCCTCGAACTTCTCGTTGGCCACCAACAGACCGATGCTGGCAACACTCTTCACACCCTTGCCGGTAGTAACCTGCAGGTAGTCAAGCTTAACACTATGTGAAGCACTTCTGTCGGCACCAGCCAGTACCAGGATATCGTCGTCGGTAACCTCCTTCTTCTTGTCAGCAAGAACCAGGAACTCCTGATAAACCTTATCCAGACGTTCGCCGTCAATCTCCACACCATTCACGCTAAGACGATGTTTCAGGGCGGCACGTCCGCTACGGGCCGTCAGCACGATCGCATTATCATCGATACCCACATCCTTGGGATCCATAATCTCGTAGGTAGAAGCATTCTTCAACACACCGTCCTGATGGATACCAGAGCTATGAGCAAAGGCATTCTTACCCACGATGGCCTTGTTAGGCTGAACAGGCATATTCATCAAAGAGCTGACCATACGGCTGGTGGGATATATCTTAGTGGTGTTGATATTGGTCTCGATGCCCAGGTCGGGATGCGTCTTAAAGATCATGGCAATCTCCTCCAAAGAAGTATTACCGGCACGCTCGCCAATACCGTTGATGGTAACCTCAACCTGACGGGCACCACCCAATACACCAGCTACAGTGTTAGCGGTAGCCATACCCAAGTCGTTATGACAATGAGTGGACAGGATACTCTTTCCTGCCGCAAAAGCATCTACGTGCTCATACAGATACTTGATTTTCTCAAAATATTCATTGGGAATACGGAAACCCGTTGTGTCGGGAATGTTACAAACCGTAGCACCAGCCTTGGTAACAGCATCTATGACACGGGCCAGATACTCATTGTCGGTACGACCGGCATCCTCGGCATAGAACTCAACATCCTCTACATACTTCTTGGCATACTTAACAGCAGCCACAGCACGCTCGATAATCTCCTCGGGAGTAGAGTTGAACTTATAGCGGATGTGACTCTCGCTAGTACCAATACCCGTATGGATACGCTTGTGCTTGGCATACTTCAGGGCATCGGCAGCTACGTCAATATCCTTCTGAACAGCACGTGTCAGCGCACAAATGGTTGGCCATGTTACAGCCTTACTGATTTCTATTACTGAGTTGAAATCGCCAGGACTACTGATAGGGAATCCTGCCTCGATAACATCAACGCCAAGAGCCTCCAACTGGCGGGCTACCTGAATTTTCTCCACCGTATTCAACTGACATCCGGGAACCTGCTCGCCGTCACGCAATGTGGTGTCGAAAATAAACAATCTGTCACTCATTTTAGGTCTTTTGTTTAAATCTTTTTACTGAAAGTGGGGACAAAGTTACAAAATAAAACCCGCGTGCGCAAACATATTAAGAATAAAAGCATGCAAATGAACGACTTAGACAAGAAAAAAGTGCGATTCGTACGCCTAAATGAAATAAAATGTATAATTTTGTTCTTACGTATGCTGTATATCAACGACCATTTAGAAGACATTTCGGCAGAGCTGTTGGAGAAAGCCATCTCTTCCCTACCCCCCTGGAGGCAAGAGCTGGCACAGAAATTCAAGTTCCCGGAAGGCAAAAGGGAATGCGCATTGGCATACCTGGAGCTATGCCGCGGTTTGCAGTTGGAATACGGCATTACAGAGATGCCTACATTCTCCTACAACCAGAGCGGGAAACCCTTCCTGCCAGAGCATCCCAACATACACTTCAGCCTGAGCCACTGCAAGAAAGCCATTGGATGCTACATCAGCTCAGCCCCCTGCGGACTGGACATCGAAGGCATACGCTCGGCCAAGGACTCTTTGGTGAAGTACTGCATGAACGAGAAGGAATACCAGCAGATCTTCTCGGCTCCCAACCCAGATGAGGCTTTCATCACACTATGGACCAAGAAAGAGGCTGTCTTCAAGCTTAAGGGAACGGGCATTAACGATGACATCAAGGATATACTATCCCCTCGCAATACAGAGGGAATCTGTATCCAGACAGTTCCCAATCTGTACCACGGCTACATACTGAGTGTAGCACAATATTCAGACGCAAAGATACAATTATGGAAATAGCTCTATACCTTATACCCGTCACCTTGGGCTCTACAGAGATAGACCAAGTCCTGCCCTCATACAACCACGATGTTATCATGGGCATCAGGCACTTCATTGTAGAGAATGTCCGTTCTGCCCGACGATTTCTGCGTCAGGTGGACCGCGAGTTCCCCATTGACGACTCCGTATTCTATGAAATGGGCAAGCATGCCGACGAACGCATGTTCACTCAGTACCTGCAAGCACTTCGTGACGGGAAGCCCATGGGTGTTATCAGCGAGGCGGGCTGCCCTGCCGTTGCTGACCCTGGAGCTGATGTGGTGGCTATTGCCCAACGTCAAAACCTGAGGGTCATCCCTCTGGTGGGACCCAGCAGCATGATAATGGCAGTAATGGGAAGCGGATTGAACGGACAGAGCTTCGCCTTCAACGGCTACCTGCCTGTTGACCCACAGGATAGGGCCAAGAAACTAAAAGCTCTGGAGACACGAGCTTGGAACGAGCACCAGACACAGCTGTTCATAGAAACGCCCTATCGCAACCTAAAGATGTTCCAGACCTTAGTACAGAATCTGCGGCCACAGACCCGAATGTGCATAGCTGCGGGCATCACAACGGAAGACGAATACATCCACACCCACACCATTGCGGAGTGGAAGAAGATTGAACTGCCCGACATAAGCAAGGTTCCGGCGATATTTCTTATAAATAAATAGGGAGTAGAATTTTCGTTAGGGAGTAAAAAAGGAAGTTAAACAATAAAACCTTTGAATTCTGACAGAAAGTTTTTACTTTTGTGCCCATAATAAAGACTAACAGATGAAATACTCTATAATTATTCCGGTATATAACCGCCCCGACGAGGTGGACGAATTGCTACAAAGCCTTAGCACCCAGACCTTCAAGGACTTTGAAGTACTGGTTGTCGAAGACGGTTCCGACATACCTTGCGAAGAGGTGGTCAGGAAATATGCCGACAGGATGGAACTCAGATACTACGTCAAGCCCAATAGCGGCCCCGGCCAGACACGTAACTACGGTGTTCAATACAGCCAGGGCGAATACGTTATCGTCTTAGACAGCGACGTAGTATTACCCGAGGGTTATCTGCAAGCCATCGAAAAAGAACTCTCAACTCTCAACTCTCAACTCTCAACTGAAATAGACGCCTGGGGTGGTCCTGATCGTGCCCACGAGAGTTTTACCCCCGTACAGAAGGCCATCAACTACAGCATGACATCCTTCTTTACCACAGGAGGTATCCGCGGCGGCAAGAAGCAGATGGACAAGAAGTTCTACCCGCGCTCCTTCAACATGGGCATTCGCAGGGAGTTATACAACAAGCTGGGCGGTTTCTCTGAAATGCGCTTTGGCGAGGACATTGACTTCAGCATCCGCATCTACGAGAACGGAGCCTGCTGTCGCCTTTTCCCTGAGGCTTGGGTATGGCACAAGCGCAGAACAGACCTAAAGAAGTTCTTTAAACAGGTTCACAATAGTGGTATTGCTCGCATCAACCTGATGAAGCGACACCCTGGCACCCTGAAGTTGGTGCATCTGTTGCCTGCCGTCTTCACCTTGGGAACCTTCGCCTGCCTACTGATGGCGTTATTGTTCCTGATTCTAACTGTATTCGGCTTTATTGCTTTATGGAGCGCACCAAAGCCTGGTTGTGTCAACGGTCCTATGATGTGCATCATTGCGGGCATTGGTGGTATGTTATTATTCCTTTTGCCATTGATACTTTTCTCTACAATCATATTTATGGACAGTTCCTTCCGTAACAAGAGCATTAAGATTGGCTTCCTATCCATTGGGGCCAGCTTCATCCAGCTTATTGGCTACGGAACAGGATTCCTGCGTGCATGGTGGCTGAGGTGTGTATGCGGCAGAAACGAGGAGTTGCAGGCTTTCCGTAAAAACTTCTATAAGTAAACAATGGAGAGTATCAAGAACTGGGCATTAGACGACAGACCACGCGAGAAGATGGAATCTCACGGTGCCAGCGTGCTGAGCAAAGCAGAGTTGCTGGCCATCCTGGTAGGCAGCGGCGTGCCAGGCAAAAGTGCAGTGGAGATGATGCGCGAGATTCTGAACGACTATAACGACAGCCTAAAATTGTTGGGCAAAGCAACCGTCAACGACCTGATACGTTACAAGGGTATGGGAAAGGCCAAGGCTATCACCGTTCTGGCAGCCTGCCAGCTGGCTAACGAACGACTAAAGGAAGATCTGCAACCACGCCAGAAGATTACTGCCACGAAGGATGCCTTCCTTTACTTCCGTCCCAGATTACAGGACCTGACTGTTGAAGAGTGCCACCTGATGATGCTCAACAACCATCTGGAGATTATCAACAGCGTGATGCTCAGTCATGGCGGACTGGTAGGCACTGCGGTGGATTTGCGCGAGCTGCTGCGCCATGCTCTATTGGCACAGGCAACAAGTGTCATTCTCTGCCACAATCATCCCAGCGGGAGCCTCAGACCCAGCAAACATGACGACGAACTGACCCATAGAGCTGCCGATGCATGTAAGATGATGGGCATCAAGTTTCTCGACCACCTCATCGTGGCAGACAATAATTATTTCAGCTATACAGAACAAGGAAGAATATGAACGATACATTACAGACACAAGAACGCGTCATTGAAGTCTTACGTACTGTCTATGACCCCGAAATACCAGTCAACATCTACGACCTGGGCCTCATCTATCGTATAGAACTTAACGATGATGCTACCGAGTTGTCCGTGGATATGACACTTACAGCCCCCAACTGTCCGGCTGCCGATTTCATCCTCGAGGATGTCCGCCAGAAGTTGGAAGCCATCTCAGGTCTCACAAAGGTGGATGTACAACTGGTCTTCGAACCCGAATGGAACAAGGACATGATGAGTGAAGAAGCAAAAATGGAACTGGGATTCCTCTAAGCCCCCCCTCTAACTCCCCCTATATGGGGAGAACACTATAAAAGAAACTGACATCGACCCTGCAAAGCAGTTCCCTCCCCATAGAGGGGGAGGGTTAGGGAGAGGGTCTTTTATTATGAAACATATTTATTTCATAAGTGATGCTCATCTGGGAAGTAGGGCTATTGCCAACCCCATAGAACAAGAGAAGCACCTGTGTCGTTTCCTCGACGAGATAAAGACACAGGCTGAGAGCATTTACATGCTGGGGGATCTGTTCGACTTCTGGTTCGAGTACAAGCATGTGGTGCCCAAGGGCTACACTCGTCTATTGGGCAAGTTGGCAGAGCTTACCGACATGGGCATTGCCATTCACTTCTTTACTGGCAATCACGACATCTGGTGCAAAGATTACCTGACCAAGGAGTGCGGCGTTATCATGCACTATCAGCCAGAGGTTGTTGAGATTCAGGGCAAGACTTTCTTCTTGGCACATGGCGACGGACTGGGCGACGACAGCAAGTCGTTCCGCTTTCTGCGCTCCATTTTCCATAACAAACTTTGCCAATGGGCTTTCCATTGGATGCATCCCGACTTAGGCATGCCCTTTGGCCTAAACTGGGCCAAGCATAGCCGCATGAAACACGAGCCCACGGCTGAGAACCCGTTAGGCGAGCCTCCCTATATGGGCGAAAACAAAGAACACTTGGTTCTCTTTGCCAAGGAATATTTAAAGAAGAATCCACAGATAGACTACTTCATCTTCGGGCACCGTCATATAGAACTCGACCTCATGCTTACCCGCCAGAACCGCCTCCTCATCCTTGGAGACTGGGTAACCCAATTCACCTACGCCGAGTTCTCTGAAGGACAGATGACACTTGACAATTATCCACTATAACACATTAATAAGGTATGAAACTAAGCAAAAATCAAGTATCAATAATTAAAACTTCTATCGCATACACCATTACTTTTAGCCTTACATTCCCTTTGGGAGGCTATTTTGCCGGCAGGGGTTACTCCTGGCCAGATAGTTTAATTGCCTTTGCTGCGGGAATCGTTATTTCTGCTTTTATTTTTGGCGCCAGTATAATCGTAAATAGAGACGTCGAAAAAGAAGTAAGCAGAAACGAAGAATAACCCGACAAGGCGCCAAAAGACAGTCGTTAAACTGACCACTTTAGTTTAAAACCTTCTTTCCGTTTCGGATGACAATACCCTTTGAGGAATCGTCATCACCTATTTTACGACCACTCAGGTCATAGCTGGAATGTTCCTTTTTCAATGTTGGCTTTACAACGGCTTCTAGCCCGTCATAGAAATCTGGAAGCGGTTGGTAAAGCAACGAGAAGTTGTCAAAGCAGCACCAGTTACTTGCTGTGTATTTGTCGCACTTCAATCCCAAAGTCAGCGTACCTTTTTCTTGTAGCGGAAAAGCCAATTCATTTATATAGCACCCTTCGACAAACCGAATACCTGCAGCACGCATACTATGCGGGTAGCCGTTCTGGTTGTCAACAGAGCCATACTGAGAAGCCTCAGGCCAGCTCTCGGAATACAAGGATTTAACCTTCACCTTCTTATCATTCACATACAAATAAGCCTGTATATTCTCCTTACCATTTCTGTAGGCTGCCCCACCATCATTTTCCCCCGTTCTATAAGAAGCATTGCAGCGAACGGTGTAAACGCCGGGACGCATATTGGCAAGTGATTGGTTCATATCGAAGGATTTGTTAAACTCCTCACCACATCCATCGCGGTAGGTGGGTTCACCCTCCCACCCCTCTTTTACAGAGAAATCATAATTGGCAAGTAAAAGAGTCATATCCAGGTATTCACCCTCCTTAGGAACTGCACTGGTAGATTTCAGATAAGTGTTTACTGCCGACTTCAAATTCGTCAACGCACTATTTACCTGCGTCTCTGTCGTAGACTGCGACAGCGAATTATCGCTTCTCGAAATCTTTGTCACGAGAGAAGTCAGGGCTGAAGATTCCATGCTGGCCTGCACATTCTTCTCAGCATATGCTTTCCAGAATCGGTATTCCTCGCAAAGCGGAATAATCATGGCAACAGTATTCTGCATGTTCTGCGTTTCCGTGAGTATCGATTTTATCTTGGTATCCGTAAGTCCCTCCGCTGTGGCCCTCGTCTGAAGACTAGCAATATTCTTACGCAGCTTTTCAGGAATCAAGCTATTATGCCCCATTACTTCAAGATGCTGGACAGCCTCTTCCAATCTCCTTCCCAAGACAGTATTGTCTCCTGCCTTTTCTATGCTCATGTAGTCCATGTTTGGCATCCAGCCATTCTCATTGTATAGCAGAATACTATTAGAGCCGGCTTTCAGATGAAGGGTCGTATTGTACTCCTTGAAAGTCGTCCAGCCAGATGTATTCATTGTAATAGAGTTCACCTCTTCCCCATTCAGTACCACAGAGAACGAACGATTCTCGCCCGAACTTCCACAGAAGTGAACCGTGTAGTCAGCCTCTTCCACAACATACACATCTCTCCATTCCAGAGAGTTGCTTCTCTTACTTCCCAGCCAACCAACAAAGGCACCTCCGCTGGCAGCAGTTGAGCCGGTCTCATAGATAGCTGTTCCCAAGGCTTGATTGTTAGAAATCTCCTGATAGTCGTGCAGGAACGCAGTTTCCGCCTCATACATATAACGATCCCGACGGCTCTCAGCTTCTAGTTTATAGATACGTGTTCCATGAGCAGGTACCACAACAGAAAGCGAGCCCTCTTTTTCGCCCAAATCCTGATGTTCGAACAAATCACGCACTTTCACCTTACCACCCAAATCAATCTCGCTGAAACTGATACACATCTCCTCTTCCCTATCCGACGGATTATACAACGCCACAGCACGCGTATTTCCGTGCAGCGTGAGAATATCCTTCACCAACACATAAGTCTCGCCCACATGTTGTACCACATAAGCCTGCAGTCCCAAGGGATCCTGATTCAGGGCAATCAGTTCGCGATTCTTCAGCAACTCCAACGGACGCTCCTTGATAGTTGCCATGTTACAGCCAATCAGCAAGGGGCTGGCCATAATACACCACATGCCAAAGTGCGTCTTGTCCTCTTCCTCCGTCATCGAGCGCCCGACCTCAAGCATATCCATATCATTGTATGTGCCTCCGTAACAATAAGCAGACAGATACAGGTTTTCTTCCAGAATGCCCTTCACAGAAGCCCATCCGTCATAAATATCGCCCGTGGTACGCCAAGATGTGGATATGTCATGGCACCAGGTACCAGGGAAAGCCCATCGGCATAGATTGTAACGCACATCACGACCAGTATTAACAATTGCATCATGGATGGCTGTGTACTGCTCCTGTTCATTCAGGGCAAGATGCCTGCCACCACAATAATCCACCTTTATAAAGTCGAATTCACACTCCTTGAAATAATAGTCGGCATCCACCTGCTCATAGCCATACATTCCCACATTCGTGTTCTGCGTATCACCATTGCTGATGCTGCCACAAGTGCAGTCACCCGCATCGCTGTATATGCCAGCCTTCAAGCCCTTGGAATGAATATAATCACTTACCACCTTCAGGCCGTTGGGGAATCGCTGAGGGTGAATGCGTACTTTTCCATTGGACAAGCGGCCATACTGAAAGCCATCATCTATATTTATGTATTGGTAGCCAACGTCCTTCAGTCCCTGCGAGACCATAGCATCAGCCTGACCTTTTATAATATCCTCCGAAATGTTAACAGAAAAGGTGTTCCATGAACTCCATCCCATCGTAGGACCTTCAACCTGTGCATTCATGCCCAGCGAATTGAGCAACAATGCACTAGATATAAAAAGAAAATGTTTCATTATCATAAATTTTCATTAATTTGCTGACAAAAGTACGAACAAATGAAGGAAAAGCCAAATATTAATATGTATATTTGTATGCCGAACCAAAATACAATGAAACAAAACATCATCACATTATTTCTAATCTTCTTCTCAGCAATAGGATTGGCAAAGGCCCAAGGATGGGTTTCTGTGCAAACCGTGGGCGTACTGCCCCAGAACTCTGCAGAAGAAAACCGAGAGCATCTGCAGGAAGCCATAGATAAGATGAGCGCTTTAGGCGGTGTATTGTATATAGAACCAGCCAAAGGCGGCTATCCCATGCAAGGCGGTATCATACTAAGACGGAACGTCACCCTACTGGGCGCTCATGGTCCAACAGGCCGAGGAACTGCACTCCCCGACCGCTCTGGCCCAACTGGTTCATTATTTGTCATCCGTGATCGCGAACATCCTTTTATAACTGTGGAATCCGCCACACAAATATCTGGCATACAATTCTATTACCCTGAACAGACATGGAAAGACGGCAGCCAGATTATCGCCTATCCACCTACTATCCGTATGGCTACCGACCAAGCCGTTCAAGGTGTAACCCTCAGCAGCCTGACTTTCTATGGCGAATATATGGCTATGGATTTTCGGGCTAAGGCTCCACATATCTGCGAGCAGATTCTTTTCGAGCATTGTTACGGATACCCCCTCAGTGGCCAGTTCATAGCCATAGACCGCTGCTACGATGTTCCGCGCATTCTGCATTGCCACGTAAACCCAGCAAACATGAGAGAGTTCCGCCGTTCCTTCACACCCAGTGTCATTGATGCAGTGGTACGCAACAAGGCCTACACCTATTGGATAGACCACACAGATAATGCCCAGCTTATGGACCTCTTTACCTTTGGTGTCTATGGCGGCATCTACTTGGGGAGTGAGACATACGGCCAGCTGACGAATTTCAATTTTGATTGTGTCAGCCTCGGCATTCACAAACAGGGTAGCCAATGGAAGAACCGCAACTGGCAGATTGCCCAAGGAAGCATCATTGCCAATATTGGTGAACGTGTGGAGGACGTACACCCCATTCTTATTGAAAGAAAGGGACATACCTCGATAACAAATGTGGAATGTTTCTCAGGTGGCAATGCAGCCCTTACCACCCTTGGAGCCTCATGGGATTTCATCACCGTTCGCGACGAGGCCAGTGTCACCCTAACAGCCTGTCGCATGCAGGGATACAAAGCCGCCTCCCCCATTCATGTATCAAATGACGCTCACCTTCAAACTATCGGTTGCATAGGTCCAGACAATCAAGTCATCAATCATTAAGCCTGAATACTGGGGGCATTATTTGGTTATTTTATTCAAAAAATCCAAATGACTTTTTATACTTTCTGCTATATCACGCAAGAGTTCATCATTACAATTCTGGCTAAGTTGGCGAGTGTGAATAACCAACCTTTTCTTATCAGGACGACTATGATGAGTATAAAACCAATTACCTGGAGAATAATTAATGTGGGCACCATCTTCCACATCAAATGTAACGTTAAACGTTTCATTTATTTGCCAATCTCCTTCGATATTGTGAATATAGTTAGAACAAGCAAGAACAACAACAGGGAAATCCTGAATAAAAGAAGACTTCTTAAATGTATCAAGTCTGTACTTTCGATCAGCCGTAGCAGTTCTCAAACTTACGGTGTTATTCATTTCTGTTGTAAATGCGAAAGTACCAAAATCTGTTTTTTTATTATCCTCGCATTTATAATTATAAACGTAACCAATTAATTTCTGATATAGATTCCAAGTGTGGTTTGCAATCGCAGGCTTATCTTGTTTATAAAGACATGACAGATCATTATTTTCAAAACAGGCTTTCACATCACGAATATTCCTGAGGATATGCTCCTCGTCATTCCCCTTAATACTAGGTTCTTTTCCAATTAATAAAATATCAGCACAAGGATTACCAAGACCTACATACTCTTTCTTTTTTTGCAAATTTCAATGTATTGTTTAAACGCTTGTAGTCTTTTTTCTTTATCCATACTATTTTTAGCTAATTTCATTATTCAGTAGCAAATTTTCTTCTCACAATATCTCCCTTGCAATCCAGGCACAGGCTTCGGCATCTGCGAGGGCGTGGTGATGGTTCTTTAGGCAGTAACCGCACTCTTCGGCCACTGTATGAAGTTGGTGATTACAGAGGTACGGGAAAACTCTGCGTGAGACACACAGGGTATCGTAAAACTCATAATCGGGATAATCCATCTGGTAAACACGAAACACCGCTTTCAGGCAACTTTCATCAAAGGGCTTGTTATGAGCCACAAGGGGCAGACCTTCAATCAACGGCTCTATCTGTGCCCATACCTTTGGGAACACCGGTGCATCGTCCGTATCTTCCCGACAAAGGCCATGAACCTGGCTGCACCAATAGTTGTAATAATTGGGCTCTGGTTGTATGAGTGAGTAAAAAGAATCAACTATCTCACCACCACGCACAATGACGACTCCTACGGAGCAAACGCTGCTTCGTTCGTTATTCGCCGTCTCAAAATCTATTGCCGCAAAGTCCTGCATTTCACATCTTTCTTATATCTATTTCGACAAAAAACGAGTAAGCTTCAAAAAAAACTAATGTCAGTCTTCTATTACTGGCAATTCATCAAGATATCTGTCAAAATCACTCTGGAACAAGCGGTCTTGCACAATGCGATACTTCTCAAATTCCGTTTCTGCATGTTGCTTCGCCTCCTCAGCAGTAACAGAACCGGCACCCTGTAGCACTTCATTTCTACCTGCTGCTAATATGGTATCTATCTGTTTGCTCCAATCCTCCATCTCCATTCGTTTTCTATCCAACACATAACCACGAATAGCGAAGTCCCTCAACACACTGGTGGCCCATTGGCGGAATTGTGTAGCACGTACGCTGTTTACGCGATAACCAACGCTAATAATGGCATCAAGATTATAGAACTGCGTCATGTAGTTTTTCCCATCTGAGGCAGTTGCCGAGATTTTCTCGGTAACTGAATCCTTGATAAGTTCCTCACTTGCAAAGATGTTCTTCAAATGGAGCCCCACATTGTCTGTAGAACAATCGAACAGCGTCCCCATTGCCTTTTGGGTACACCATATGGTTTTATCCTTATAATAGACCCCAACCCCCCTTTCCTTTCCTTCAATCTAAAAAATCAGAAACTCTGCAGTACTATTACGTATCTCTCTTCTTTTTGCCATATAATCCTATATTTTATGCGAAGGTACAAAGAAATAATGAGCCCGCCAAAAGGTAAGTACATTAATATTTTGAAATGTTCCCGACTCACTAATTTCGTCAATTTGTGTAATAAATGATTAAAAAGTAGGTGATTTCAAAAATTTCTTATACCTTTGTCTTTAAATAAATAGATACACACATTATATTAGATTTCTCACGCACAAATTATATGAAACATTTACACACCGCCTGGCAAGTGAAGTTCTTACTCACTGTCATGGTATTTGGGATTTCTATTCAGTCTATAACAGCGCAAACATCCAATCCCAAGGGGCTTTACAAACTCACGGAAGTAGTCCATCAAGACGGAAAACATGTGGAGACAGGCTTCAAACAGTATAAGCTTGGACTTGATTCGCTGGCGCTCTTGTTTACTTATCGCCCTGGACCATATAATTACCCTTTTTCTTTCACCATCTATAGTAACAAGCCACTGGTTTACACGGGCGAGCTATCTAAAACAGAGAACAAAGGAGAGCAGGTATTTGATGTTACAGACAGCACTTTCACATTGCGCTGGTTTAACGACAGGAGCGCTTTCAACGAGCATTTGTTTCCCTACCAGACAAATACAGATGAACTATATACACAGGTAAGAGACTCCTCGGACCTCATGCAGAGAGCACTGAACCTCCTGCAGATGAAGCTGGGAGCCAAGACGCATCTTTTGCAGGGCGTCTGGAAACTGCGAGGCATGCAGCAGGATAATAACGCCGCTTCGCAGTATTGGATAGAGCGAAGTACCCAGGACTTCTATCTGATCTTTGGCAGCCACGAAACTGTTTCCGTTTATGCCAATACCAGATTCCCCAAAGGTTCCATGGAATGCATATTTTCGCCTTGCAATTATCTGAGTGACAATGCTTTTGAGCTTTATAACCAGACAAACATTGTACATTGGTTTAACGGTGATGTCATTTCCCTTACCTGTATTGATGACACAGGTCACCCATACGTTACCGTCTGGGACCGTTGCGGTTTACCGCAGAACATCCAAAGAACCTTTGGCACAGATACCCCTGTGATGACGAAGGACATCTCACGCTTCTATGCCAACGGCTTCACAGATAAATACGGAGTTCAGCCGGACTCTATCTGCAAAGCGTTTGAGACCTTCGACTATTGCGTGGATGCCAACGAACGTAACAATGCCATTTTCCCCGTCCTGATGCGCAATGGCTTCGAAGCCGAATACAAGGCCATGAAAGACTCGCTGCTTTCACGTCTGATGCAGGGCAAAATAAATGTTGATGAGGCTGTAGGACGCTACGTTTTCTGGTTTTATAAGAATTTTGACCGTCACACCAATTGTGACTCCAAGTTCTTCGGGAAGCTAAAGAATGAAGTTCGTGTTGATTACAAAACCCTCATCCCTAAATATGCTCCAGAGCCCGTTGGTTGCAAGGTTGATGCAGACACCTACCTCCTACGTCTGCCATCGTGCGGGGGCATAGTACCAACGTGGGATTGGCTGAAGAAGAAGGAGCAGGAGTTTAAGCTCTCAGGCTGCAAGTACCTGATTTTAGACCTTCGTGGCAACGGAGGCGGAGGTGACAGGTACAGTACCTTATTTACTGCACTTATGTGTGATTGCAGTGGATTGGAAGACCAACACTACTACTACCGTAACAGTATGGAAAACTACTGGGAACTAAAGAACCGGTGCATGGCAGCTCCTGGTGAGTATTATGATCAAGTGATGGAAGAGGCCTTAAGAACAGAGGAAGGAAGTCTCATCAACTGGCTTACTATTAAGAAAAGAACTGACCCTTATACACCGCTGGTACGCAAGGGGGCCATTATAATAGACAACGAAACCGCTAGCGCTGCCGAAACACCTGTACGGATGGTACGGAACTTCTCCCTGAGTCATGCTAAGGTTTATGGTCGCGAACGCACTAGTGGCTGTGACCAGACCGGCAACTGTAATTCCATCAGCTTGCCGCATACAGACATTACCCTAGTCTTTCCTATGACCGTTGATGAGAAATTCGAAAAAGGTTGCCTGGAACGTAATCCCGGCCATAAGCCAGACGTTATCATCCCCCTACCTTACCCCAAGCAACTGACTGACAACATAGACGAATGGGTATTATGGGTTGCAAAAAAGATGAAGAAAAAGTGATTGCCCTGAAGATGCTGTAGGGCATGTTTGACGGCAAGCATTCACAGTATTCACAATTCACAGTTTCTTTTATACCCTACCCCCTCTAGACTTGCGTTCGGAATGTTAATATTTATTAATATATATTATATATAATTATATAGATATAAATAAGGTATATCTATCCTTCTCTGAGCAGGGTACCCCTTTAAAATTTAACTGTGAATTGTGAATACTGTGAATGTTAGACTTAAGTTAGATGATAGATTATAGATGTTTCTGAAATAATTTGACAATGGCGACGCATGCCTCATTCTCCTCACAACGCTATAAGCCATAAGTATTTGCTCCCACGTTAGGGAACAAAATTTCTCTAGTGAGACAGTAAATATTCTCTAACTGGGCAACAAACAGGGGCGAAAAGGTGTTTCCGAAAATTATTTACACAAATATCGGTTAGCGAAACCTGAAACTTGAAACCTGAAACTTGAAACTATCTATCATCTATAATCTATAATCTGACACAAATAAAGCGCAGCCCTGATGGGGCTACGCTTCCTATTTATAGAATAATGTTTTAAGCTGTCTATTAGCAGAGAGCCTGAGTATCGAGGGCAATCATCAGCTCCTCGTCAGTTGGGATACAGCATACGGTAACCTTACTGTCATCGGCACTGAGGATAGACTCTGTGGCACGACATGAACGGTTCTTCTGTGCATCCATCTTAACACCCATGAACTCCAGACCCTGGGTAGCACCCTCGCGTACTTCCCACTGGTTCTCGCCAGCACCGCCAGTGAAGAGGATGATATCCACACCACCCATAGCGGCAGCATACTGACCAATGTACTTTTTGATACGATAGGTGTACATCTCCTTAGCCAGACGAGCCTTGTCGTTACCATTGGCAATACCAGCCAGGATATCGCGGAAGTCGCTACTACCCTCGCTTACACCAGCCAAACCACTCTGCTTGTTCAGCAGGTTGCTGATACCCTTGGTATCGAGGTTGAGTTTGTCCATCAGGAATGTAACAGCACCAGCATCGATATCACCACTACGGGTACCCATGATAAGACCCTCCAGGGGAGTCAAGCCCATAGAAGTATCCACGCACTTGCCATCCTTAACAGCAGCGATGCTGGCACCGTTGCCAATGTGGCAGGTGATAATCTTCTTACCCTCGGGCTTTACACCCAGGAACTCGCATACACGCTGTGAAACATAGCGGTGGCTGGTTCCGTGGAAGCCATAACGACGAACGCCATACTCCTTATACAACTTATAAGGAAGGGCATACATATAAGCATAGTCAGGCATTGACTGATGGAATGCGGTATCGAACACACCTACCTGAGGTATGTTAGGCAGCAAAGCTGTTACTGCATTCACACCCTTGATGTTAGCAGGGTTGTGCAGAGGAGCCAGGTCGTTGCAGGCAGCGAAAGCCTCCATAACCTCGGGGGTCAGGCGAACGCTCTGGTTGAACTTCTCACCTCCATGCACCATACGATGACCTACAGCATCCAACTCCTCGAGGCTCTTCAATACAGCATACTCGCCTGTTGTCAGTACCTCGAAAATCCACTGAACGCCGGCAGTATGCTCTGCTATGGGGCGCTCCATCTTGTGCTTCTCGCCGTTGAGTTTAACGGTGATAAAGCTGTCTGGCAAACCAATCTTTTCTATACCTCCACTTGTGATGACACTCTTGTCATCCATGTTGTACAATGCGTACTTAATGGAACTGCTCCCGCAGTTCAAGACTAAAATCTTCATATTCGGCCCCTCTCCCTAACCCTCCCCCAAATGGGAGGGAACTGCAAGCAGGGGCTTGGGCAGTTTAGTTACACCCCTTTATCTAAGCCTCCCCCAATGGGAGAGAACTGCAAGCAGGGGCTATTATTAATTATTAATATTCCGTTTTATTCTCCCCTTCCATTTTTTGGGGGGGAGGGGCTGGGGGTGAGGGGCTCTTACTTCGCATCCATTGCCTGGCAGGCAGTGATGGCAACCATCTTGTAGATGTCGTCAACGGAGCATCCACGAGAGAGGTCGTTCACGGGATGAGCGATACCCTGCAGGATGGGGCCAAGAGCATCGGCACCAGCCAAACGCTGTATCAACTTATAGCCAATATTACCAACCTCGAGGCTGGGAGCAACCAATACGTTGGCATGACCGGCAATCTCTGAGCCAGGAGCCTTCTTCTCACCTACAGAGGGAACGAGAGCAGCATCAGCCTGCAGCTCGCCATCCAACTTCAGAGAGGGTTCCATCTCATGAGCCAGACGAGTAGCCTCGATAACCTTGTCAACTACTTCGTGCTTGGCGCTACCCTTGGTACTGAAGCTCAGCATAGCCACGCGAGGATCTGCGAAACCAGCTACGCTGCGTGCTGTGTGAGCGGTACAAACAGCAATCTGAGCCAGCTGTGAAGCATCAGGAACGGGTGTTACAGCTACATCACCCAATACAACAACTCCATCCTCGCCATACTCAGGCTTATCAGTAATCAGCAGCATGGCACCGCTGACACATGTGATGCCAGGAGCGCACTTGATAATCTGCAGGGCAGG
>DLBF01000110.1:2346-28355 GCA_002494215.1 Prevotellaceae bacterium UBA7028 | reverse complement strand
CCACGAGTGAAGATAGCACTTCCGTGAGGACCGGGCAGAGGACTAACCTCGCACCAGATAGGACGGATGTCTGTAGTCTTACGACCATCCAGACGGATACCCTCATCCAGGATGCAACGACGCATAGCGTCCTTCTCCACATCTTGGTAGTAACGGTCAATCAGTGTATTCTTCTCCTCCAGCTCAGTAGCCTCCATATCGGGGTGCTCAGCGGCATACTTCTCCTTGAACTGCTCACGGATAGCCTCGAAAGCCTCTGTACGGGCATGCTTCTCCAGGCCCTGCTTGGTAACATCGTAAGCGGGCTGGTAGCAGGCAGCCTTAACAGCCTCGCGCAGCTCGTCGTCATTTACCTCGTGGCAGTACTCACGCTTAACATCCTTACCAAGCTCCTTGCTCAGTTCCTTCTGCAGGCGGCACATGGGTTTGATAGCCTCATGGGCACACTTCAGGGCAGCCAGAAGATCCGTCTCCTGAACCTCCTTCATCTCACCCTCTACCATCATAATGTTCTCCTCGGTAGCACCTACCATCAAGTCCATATCGGCCTCCTTAAGCTGCTCGAAGGTGGGGTTGATAACAAACTCACCGCCTATACGGGCTACGCGAACCTCAGAGATAGGACCCTCGAAGGGTATATCACTGCAAGCCAAGGCTGCAGAAGCAGCAAAGCCAGCCAGAGCATCGGGCATATCCACACCATCTGCAGAGAAGAGGATTACATTAACATAAACTTCAGCATGATAATTGCTGGGGAAGAGGGGACGAAGAGCACGGTCAACAAGACGACAAGTCAGAATCTCGTCGTCATTAGCCTTACCCTCACGCTTCGTAAAACCACCGGGGAAACGTCCGGCAGCAAAATACTTCTCTCTGTACTCTACCTGCAAGGGCATGAAATCTGTTCCGGGAACGGCATCTTTGGCAGCACAAACAGTGGCCAGCAGCATGGTGTTGTTCATACGCAACATAACAGCTCCATCGGCTTGTTTGGCAAGTTTCCCGGTCTCGATGCTGATGGTTCTTCCATCAGGCAACTCGACTGTCTTTGTAATTACGTTCATCTTTTCGTTAATAATAAAAATTGCGTCAAAAAATTGTTGCAAAGGTAGGAATTAAAATTCATAATATGCAATTCATAATTCATAATTTTTCATCTTAGTGGCTCTTTTTTATGTAATAAGGTACCAAACAAGATAAAAAAGTGTACCTTTGCGAGGTTTAAAACAGCATTTTCACAATCATGAAGTTAAAATCATTCATTATAGCTGCTTGCCTCGTTTTGGCAGGTTGTGCACAGAAAGGAAAATTCCACGTAACAGGTCACATCACAGATGCGGCAGATACCGTCATGTACCTGGAACATCTAACACTTGGCAATGGTGTTCAAGTTATAGACTCCGTAAAACTCACCGAAGACGGATTCTACGAGATGAGCGGCGACACCGTCGGCAACCCCGAATTCTATCGTCTGCGCATTGGCAACCAATGTATAAATCTGGCTTTCGACAGCACTGAAACAGTAACGGTGGATGCCAGCCTGAAGAACATGTCGTTCGGTTACAAGGTGGAAGGCAGCGGTGTATGCGACACCATACGTCTGCTCAGCCTGAAGTTGGCCGACCTGGAACGACAAATCAGACGTGTCTCTAACGACCGCAACTACACCATACAGGAACGTTCCGACATGATAGAGCAGTTGATTAGCGACTACAAGACCGACGTCGAGATGGAGATTATCCAGAACCGCTATGATGCCACGTACAGCTATTTCGCCTGCTTCCAGGTACTGGGCGGTCGCTTGCTCTTCGATCCCATGAACGACAAGAACGACCTGGCATGGATACGTGCCATTGCCAATGCCTGGGACCAGAAATACCCGGGATGTCCTCGTACGCAGAATCTATTCAACATTGCCTCTGAGGGACGACGCAACCAGGCTCCCCCTCGCCGCATTGTCCTGGATGTTGAAGACGAAAAGATAAAGGAGTTGGGAATCATAGACATGACATTCCCCGATATCAACGGAACAGAACGTACGCTGAGCGACCTGAAGGGAAAGGTTGTATTGCTGGACTTCACGGCCTTTGGCATGGAAGGGAACCAGGAGCGAACCCTGCAGTTGCGCGAACTGTACAACAAATACCACAGCAGCGGATTCGAGATTTATCAGGTGAGCGTTGACCCCGACCGTCACCTGTGGACACAACGCTGCGAACATCTCCCATGGGTTAGCGTATACTGTGAGGAAGGAGTTAACAGCGATATGCTGAAACTATATCAGGTACAGGCAATACCCAGCTACTTCCTGATAGACCGCAACTGCGACCTACGGTCGAGGATGGAAGACATCAAAGATATCAAAAAGGCAATTGAAAGCCTGCTTTGATTTTATAGGAGGAAAATTTGCAAGGTAGGAAAAATATACATACCTTTGCAGCGGTGAATCTTAACAATTAACAAGTAAAGGGTTCCGGCATTAGCGCTGGGATTCTTTTTCTTTTACGTTATAAAAAAGGAGGAGCCGTGAAAACAAACAAGAAGCTAAAACAAAACAAAAAACAAGAATATGGCATACATTTCACAGAAAGGCTACGATGAATTGGTAGCAAAACTTCAGCACATGGAGAGTGTTGACAGACCCGCAGCAAGCGCCGCAATTGCTGAGGCACGCGACAAGGGCGATCTTTCAGAGAACGCAGAATATGATGCGGCAAAAGAATGGCAAGGCAAGCTGGAGACAGAGATTGCGCTGCTGAAGAAAACCATCATGGAAGCTAAGATTATCGACACCAGCCAGATGGACACCAGCACCGTACAGATCCTCTCTACCGTGGAGCTGCGCAACGTTAAGACCAAGCAGCAGATGAAGTACACCATCGTCAGTGCCACAGAGGCTGACCTGCGTGCTGGCAAGTTGAGCGTCGAGACTCCCATCGCAAAAGGATTGCTGGGCAAGAAGGTTGGCGAGATTGCCGAGGTAAAGGTTCCTGCCGGCACCATTCAACTGGAAGTAGTAAGCATTAAATTTGAATAAGCACTATGGCAAGTATCTTCTCACGCATTGTAGCTGGAGAAATTCCCTGCTACAAGATTGCCGAGGACGACAAATACTTCGCTTTCCTCGACATCAGCCCCCTTCAGAAGGGTCATACATTGGTAATTCCCAAACGTGAGGTTGACTACATTTTCGACCTTACCGACGAGGAACTGGCTGGCCTTCAGGTATTTGCCAAGAAGGTTGCAATAGCTATAAAGAAAGCTATCCCCTGCGTAAAAGTAGGACAATGTGTATTGGGCCTGGAAGTTCCCCACGCCCACATCCACTTGGTACCCATGCAGAGTGAGGCTGATATGCGTTTCACCAATCCTCATCTGGAACTGACCACTGAGGAGTTTCAGCAAATAGCAGCCTCTATCCGCAAAGAGTTATAAGATATATCTTAAGAGAATTTGGTGTCTGTATGCATCTTACGCATGGCAGCCACATCAGCACGAGGGCAAATCATTAGGATTTCGCCCTCTTCTGCTATTACATAGTCACTCAGGCCCTTAACGACAGCTGTGCGGCCCTTTGGAAGGCGGATAATATTGTTCTGACTTTCGTACAGATAAGCCTTCGTGTTCAGCAGAACATTTCCCTCCTCATCACTAGGAGCATCATCATAGATACTGGCCCATGTTCCCAGGTCTGCCCACTCAAAATGTCCTTGCTGCATGTAAACATTATCGCTCTTCTCAAGAATACTGACGTCAACATTCAGATTCGGCAAACGACTGAAGAAATCGGGAACGGACTTGGGGTCAGCAAATTCTGCCTCTGCCATCATACGCGGAATCTCTACCTGATACTCAGGAACCAAATCATACAATTTTCTCAGCATGACATCCACGTTGAAATAGAAGAGACCCGTATTCCAATAGAAACTTCCCTCCTGAAGGAATATGTTGGCAAACTCCTCGTTAGGTTTCTCCGTAAAGGACCTTACCGGATAAATACGCTCTCCTACCTGTCGGTCATCGTCGATCTGCAAATAGCCATATCCTGTTTCTGGTCTTGTGGGATGCATGCCGGTAACCAACAGACAATCATTCTTCCCCACAAAATCCATCGCAGAGAGGACATCCTTCTCGAAATCAGCCTCCTTCATTATCAAATGGTCTGAGGGGGATACAAATATCCTGGCCTTGGGATTTTCCTTGGCTATCACCACAGTACCCCATGCTACGGCAGCTAAGGTTCCACGACGTATAGGCTCCTCCAGAATATGAACATCATCTACCTGTGGCAGCTGTTCATATACAATAGGAAGATATTGAACGTTGGTTGAGATGTAGATATGTGAAGGGTCAATAAATTGTGCCACGCGGTCATAAGCCTGCTGCAACAAAGTCCTTCCCGTACCCAGCAAATCCATAAACTGCTTGGGATAGGTAGTTCTACTTACAGGCCACAGACGGCTTCCATTACCGCCGGCAAGAATTAGGCAATAATTATTATCGTTCATGATAGGATTCTTAGGTTATGACAAGTAAGTGCCGCATTGGCGGCACTTACACATATATCTCTCTTAGCGTAATTTCTTGATTACGGGAAGCAACAAGCCTTCCATAATCTTGTATCCCTCCACATTGGGATGAACACCAGGTGTGTCCTGAGCAAGCTCGGGTCTCATCTCCTTGCCGTCAGCAGTAACCATTGCGCTGAAGTAATCAACATATGGGATCTTATTCTTCTTGGCATATTCCTGCACACGGGCATTCAGGTGACGAATCTTCTCCATAGCATCCGTTATGGCCGGACGCCAGCTGAAACCTCCTGCAGGCAGACAGCTGGTCAGGATGACCTTGCATTTGTGATACTTTGCCAACTCAACCATTGAGCAGACATTACCGAATGTCAAGTCCTCGTTGTATGCACCTGTATTCTCTGCGATATCGTTGGTTCCGTAGTTAATAACAACAACCTTGGGTTGGAGGTTGATTACATCCTCGCGGAAGCGAAGAAGAAACTGATAGCTGGTCTGGCCACCGATTCCACGACCGATAATCTTGTTTTCCTTGAAAAATTCGGGGCGCTTGCCTGGCCAACCGTCGGTAATGGAGTTACCCATCAATACAACGCGCTTCTCACCCTTAGCAGGAGCGCCCAGCTCTGTATTTGCCTGAGCATAACGTTTCCAGTTTGCAAACTCGTGTTTTTGTGCGTTTACACTCACTGCCATCATTGACAGCATCATAAAGAGAATTGTTTTTGTTTTCATTATCTTTATTCTTAGATTAAATAGTTACTTTTTATATTGCGAAGATAAAGATTTTTGCAGACCCCTGCAAGGATTATACATAATTTTACGTACTTTATAACAAGTTTTCACCTTTTCTGCCACCTGCATTTGTCAGAACTGGAAATAAATGAACGGTTGCATCTTGGCCGTCACGAACTGATAGACAACAAAGACAGCTATGACACATGCCAGGCACATCACAGGAATGGGCAGCATGGCAAAACTCAGACGGTAGCGCCTCTTCAAGTTCTCTGGCAACCAGTGGATTATCATTCCTATAATAAATAAGGTAAAGACACTACTGTATGCCTGCACAATCTCCCAAGCATTTCCACTCCAAGCAGACCCAATCCTTGTTACCATATTAGAGGCTGTATTCCAAGCCGTCTCATTGGCTGTGGCGGGGTCAAGGTTAGAACCCGAGCGGAAGAACAGACGGGTAAAGGTGATAAAGGTGAATGTTACCAGAATGCACCACGAGTGCTCCAGCCATCCCCAGCAATGTGGCAAGTTCAACCTACCGTAGCCCCATTTTATCCAAGCACTTACCATAATAAAGGCTACGTATGCCAAGAACAGGTTCCACACAGGTGAGGGAGCTTGCGTTGTCAGCACCCACAGGACAATCACAACCACGGTGCTACCCAAGGAGCGAACCAGCAGCGAGGCATCACGCCAGAACTTGAACACCACCATTCCGACACCATTCAGACCGCCCCATATCAGGAAGTTCATACTGGCTCCGTGCCACAAACCGCCCAACAGCATGGTTATCATACTGTTCAGGTTGGCCCATATCTTACGACGCCTATCTGGGCAATACCAGGCAGTCAGTATCACAGCTGTTGCCAGTACCAAGGCTCCCGCACAAACATACAGGTTACCGCTCAGAATCAGAGCCGAGAGGGTGAGGATAGCTATCCAAAGAATCGTTCCGAAAGTGATATTCCTGTTACCACCAAGGGGAATATACAGATAGGTCTGCAACCAACGGCTCAGACTGATGTGCCAACGTTTCCAGAAGTTACTACAGTTGGCTGCCTTGTATGGTGAATTGAAGTTGCGAGGAAGATGGAAGCCCATCAGCATACTCAATCCTATGGCAATATCGGTATAACCCGAGAAATCGGCATACACCTGCAGAGAGTACAGGAACAGAGCCGAAAGATTCTCGAACCCCGTAAAGAGCATGGGATTGTCGAAGACCCTGTCTATGAAGTTCACAGCCAGGTAGTCGCTCAGCACAATCTTCTTTATCAGACCATTCAGTATCCAGAAGATGGCAATACCGAACTGCCTGCGGCTCAGGAAATACTTGCGATACAACTGGGGAATGAAGTCGCTGGCCTTGACAATAGGGCCTGCCACAAGCTGTGGGAAGAAACTTACGTAGAAGCCAAAGTCCAGAATATTCCTAACAGGCTTCACCAACCCCTTGTACACATCAGCCGTATAGCTCACAATCTGGAAGGTATAGAACGAGATACCCACAGGCAGGATAATCTTATCAACACCAAAATATGAGGTTGCGGTCAGTTCGTTCAGCCATTTCGCTGCCACATTAGTGACCTCTATTTGGGTTCCAAGCATCTGGTTCAGGATATCAGCAATGAAATAGCTGTACTTGAAGTAGCACAGGATACCCAAGTCTATGCATACGCTCAGCGTCAGCCAAGCCCGCTTCTTCCACTGTTTCTTACACTTGTAAATAAACTGGGCAATGAGAAAGTCCGAACAGGTGACCAATACCAATAAGCCTACAAATGCACCGCTGGTCTTATAGTAGAACAGCAGACTTACGGCAAAAAGGTAAGCGTTGCGCATCCATGCCTTTCGTTGGAAGAATGCAAACGCCATGAACACCAAACTAAAGAATGCCCAGAACTGGAACTGCGTGAAAAGCAGAGGAGTCTCAGGGTCGAAAGAAAAAACGTTCTGAATATATCTTATGAAATCTGACAAATCCATATCTTATCTTAGATAATCGTTGTAATCCTGCACAAAAGCATTGTAAATCAAATCACCCATCAAGCGGTATCCCGGCGAGAGGAAATGAACATGATCCCTGTTCATCAGGCCGGCTGATACCCATTCGCTGCTACTGCCCAGTCCGCCCATCACCTGGAACTGATTAAAGACGGCCCCGTTGAATTCCTGAGCCAGTTCCGTCATAGCCTGCTCCACAACACTTCCGTTGCCATTATAGACATGACGACGACGTCCCACACGCAAGCGGCAGTCGTTATTAGTAATGAATAGGAAGGCAGTACTGGGGTTTACGGCCAATATGTTGTTAATCAATTCCCGGTAGTTGGCCTTGAAAGCCTCGGCACTGAACCTGCTGGTCGGCACATTGGCATCATTAATTCCTATGCCGAAGATTACCAAATCAGGAGGGCACAACCTTTTCAGCTCCTCTGCAAAGAGCTTGCATCGCAACCACGAGGGAACAGCAGCACCGTTGATGCCGCTCTCGGAATAAGCTATCCCCACCCCATCGTGCTCTGGCCATACACCTCGCAAAACAAAGCTGGTACCGTTACCTTCCAAGCCCTCAAAGACAATGGTACATTCATTTGTCGTCTTGGGGAAGGTAAATAGGAAATCCTTCCCTGCCTTCGACGGATGCAAGGTGTCTGCCTCTGCTGTCACAATAAGTGGTCTAACCTCTCCGCCCATTGCTTCGCCCAGCACCCTGAGACGCTGAAAAGAATAAGCCTCATCCACGCTCAGATGCAAAGAGCACTCTGCTGATGTCGCTACAGCAGCGGCACCGCTCAAACCCAGAGAATAAGAGGGGGAAAACTCCAGACAGCGGGAAGACCTCCAGCTACCTGAAGCTGTAAATTGATAATCTGCAGGAGCATTGGTACGGATAGCCCTGAAGGGGAACATCAGTCCACGGCTCTTAGGGCGTTCAGGCATTATCTGCGAGAAATTACACCGCAGTCTGTGACTCAGCACTCCGGCCTGCACATGGCTTCCGCCCACATGCAAGATGTTCACCACGCCCCTGCCGCCCCTACGGATATACGCTATCTTGCGATACAGTGCTTCATACCTATGGTGCTGTGCAGGGAAGTGCAGATAGCAGGCATCGAAGTTCACATAATCATAGTTGTCAACCTCGACGCACTTCAGGCGTTGCGCACTGCCAGTGAGCAGAAAGAACGACAGAAGGAATAGTATGAACAACCTCTTTGTCATAGCGAATCAACTGACAGGGAATCTCCTTCCGGAAGTTCAACCTTATCCTGTCCAGAACGGAACCTGTAAAACTTATAATAGAACTGCAACGTCTCGTATAGCATGTGAGCCATCTTCTTGGCTCCACCAGGGGTAAAATGAACATAGTCCGAACCAGCCAGACCGGAACGCACCCACTTAGACATACTGCCGGTTCCGCCCATCACTTCGTACATATTCCAGAAGGCAGCCCCCGATTCATTGGCAGCCTCCCTCAGGGTCTTAACCGTCTCTGGCAATACCGAATAGGAACGGACGGCCCCCGTGGAGTCTGTTGTCGCCATATCAGACGGACCTATGAAGATTATCCTTGCCTCTGGAGCCATCTGGCGGAACATATTTATCACATTCTTCATACGCTCCTTGTAACCAGGCAACTTAGCCTTGGTAAGATAGGGAACACTGTTGCCTCCGTACTGCAGCAGGATAAGACCCACATTCTCTCTGCCAAGGAAGGGACGTATGGATGCCCTGCTGATGTTCAGCAACTCAGGACCGGAACAACCGCGCATAGGCAGATTGTCAACGTTAACACCCTTTGAACCATCCAATTGGATACCCAGGATAGAGGCATGTCCTTTCACGCCAAGGGTAGCTGACGAAGCGCCACCGCCCAACCTTGCCGTATAGAAGTACATCTCGCCCACATTGGTGGAGTCCATGGCAATGGTATCTCCGCGTACCACCAGATGCAGATCGGCCGCATCCTTGGTTAGAACGGTAACCTTGTTAAAGGAGCAGGAATGAGAATAGTCTTTTCCGCCCCTTGCTGATATGCTGATGGAAGCAGCTCCATGAATCTCCGTCCGCTTGGCCATAGGACCATAGAAGTCGCTGTTGCCACGCGAATCAGCAGGACCAAAGGCCAGATATTGGGTAGCACTGCCAGAAAGACTCTGGCTCGTGGTATAGGTGGGAACAGTCTGTAGGGCTGGAATAAGACCTACGCCACAGCCCCCGAATTCCTCCTGAAACTCCTGGCGCAGGAAACTGGTGATACGGTCACATTCTATCTGTGAATCGCCATAATGCATAATACGCAGATGCTTGTTACCGGCATTCTGCATCTTCTCAAAGAAAGCATCCAGATATGTCTCATCGTCGTTGGGCAGATACAGGCGGGCAGGATTGGTCTGGCAATAGAGGTTGAACTCCTCCATCTTCTCCGTCTTCAGCGCAGCCAAGCGCTGCTCCATAATCTCCTCAGGCGAGAGTATGGCTATAGTATCGGTATCCACAGTCTCCTCGGGCACATCCAGCACCTCTGCCAAAGCAGGGAAACGCAACGTGGTGTTTCCCAAACGAATACCACCCCTAGGGAATAGCATACACAGCAAAGCAAGCCCTAACAGCAGGCAAACGATAAACAAAACAATATAACGGGGTTTCATCTTAACTATTCTTCACGAAAAACGGCGCAAAATTACGAAATTTTCTCCATAAGAGAATAAAGTTCAATGTTCAATATTCAATGTTCCACGAAAAAAACGTCAAATTATTTGGCATTTAAGGAAAAAAAGTCGAACTTGCACACCCTAAACTATACTGGTCCTATGAAACATCTTCATTTCATACGTCTGGCTATATGCCTTGTCGCCTGCATCTTTCTGCAGCCTGCATGGGCAGATCCTACCTCAGAGAAATCCCCCAAAACCATAAAGGGAAAAGCTTCCTGGTATGATGCCCACGGACGATTCACAGCCAACGGAGAGCGTTTCCATAAAGACAGTCTTACCTGCGCTCACCGCACCTTTCCCTTTGGCACCCGACTCAAGGTAAAGAATATCAAAAACGGTCGCGAAGTCATTGTCCGCGTAACAGATCGCGGGCCCTTTGGCGGCAAGTATTGCATCGACATCAGTATTGCAGCAGCCCGCATACTGGGCATCGTTCGCCTGGGCTTTGCCGAGGTGGAGATTACGGAATACAACGAGAACATCGTCCCTCTGAAGGCAAAACCCGCGAAGATACCCGAACTGGAGTTCGGCACTGTGAACGTGGGCAAGGACTACTCGCCAGAATGGAAGATTGATTCCCTTCCGCCACTGAAGCCGCTCTAACAAAACGGCATGTCGCTATCAGCGAAACGGCGTATTGCTATCAGCGAAACGGCATGTTGCTATCAGCGAAACGGCATGTTGCTTTACGCCCCCAAAAGAGGAGGAACTCATAAACTCATAAACTTACAAACTCAAAAACTCAAAAACTCAAAAAACATCTGATATTATGGAAAAAATAATCGGACTTATAGATGCACCGTTTACTCCTTTCTACGAGAACGGTGATGTGAATTTGGAACCTATCCCTGCCTATGCAAAGATGTTGCAGAAGAATGGACTGAAGGGCGTATTCATAAACGGCAGTAGCGGCGAGGGCTATATGCTGACACCCGAGGAACGCATGCAGTTGGCCGAGGCTTGGATGGCTGCTGCACCCGAGGGATTCAAGGTGATTGTACACGTGGGTAGCTGCTGCGTTCGCGAGAGCAGACGTCTTGCCGAGCATGCCCAGAAGATTGGAGCATGGGGCATTGGTGCCATGGCACCTCCATTCCCCAAGATCGGGCGCATAGAGGAACTGGTGAAATACATCGAAGAGATTGCCGCCGGCGCCCCCAACCTGCCCTTCTATTACTACCACATCCCTGCCTTCAACGGGGCCTTCCTGCCTATGGTGAAGCTCTTGGAGGCTGTTGACGGACGCGTACCTAACTTTGCTGGCATCAAGTACACCTTCGAGAGTATGTACGAGTACAACCAATGCCGACTCTACAAGAATGGCAAGTACGACATGCTTCACGGTCAGGACGAGACTATCCTACCCTGCCTGGCTATGGGCGGAGCACAGGGTGGAATCGGAGGAACGACCAACTATAATGGCAAGAATCTGGTGGGCATCATAGAGGCATGGAACCGCGGCGATTTGGAGTCGGCACGTGCTTTGCAGAACTACAGTCAAGAGGTTATAAACATCATATGTCACTTCCGCGGCAACATCGTTGGCGGCAAGCGCATCATGAAACTTATTGGCTTGGACCTTGGTCCCAACCGTACTCCGTTCCAAAACATCACGCCAGAAGAGGAGGTTCAACTTCGCAAGGAACTGGACGAGATAGGCTTCTTCCAGCATTGCAACATCTTTTAAGTGAAAAGTGAAAAATGAAAGTAAGATTATTCTCCATTTATCTCCTTCTATCTTCTTTTATCTTCTATCCTTTGCAGGCGAAGGTGAAGGTCACCTGCGTGGGCAACAGTATCACCTATGGGTACGGATTGGCGAACCCTAAGACCGACAGCTACCCCTCCCAGTTGCAACAGCTGTTGGGTGAGGAGTACGAAGTAGGCAACTTTGGGCATTCGGGTGCCACACTTCTTTTCAAAGGTCACCGACCATACGTGCAGCTACCCGAGTTCCGCAAGGCTATGGACTTCAAGGGTGATATAGTGGTAATACATTTGGGTATCAACGATACCGATCCGCGCGACTGGCCCCTTTACCGCGATGAGTTCATTACAGACTACTGTACCCTTATCGACTCGTTCCGAGTGGCTAACCCCAAGGCACGTATCATCATAGCACAACTGTCGCCCATCTCTAGCCGCCACCATCGGTTCCTGTCGGGCACACGCGACTGGCTAGAGGACATCCAGCAGGTGATTCCCGTTATTGCCAAAGCCCGCAACGTGGAGCTTACTGATTTCCATACGCCGCTTTACAGCCACCCCGACCTCTTCCCCGACGGTCTACACCCCAACAAGAAGGGTGCCGGCATCATGGCGGATGTGGTTTACAAGCATATCACAGGCAACTACGGTGGCCTGAAGCTGCCTGTCATATATTCCGACGGTATGGTGCTGCAGCGCGACATGCCCCTCGATATTCACGGAATAGCCAATGCAGGCGAAGAGGTAACAGTCTCCATCGGAAAGCAGAAAACAAAAGCAGTTACGGGAAAGGACGGACGCTGGGCTGTGGAGTTGAAGCCCTTGAAGGCTGGCGGGCCCTATACGCTCACTTTCTCTACAAAGAAACAGAACATCACCTTCCAGAATGTAATGGTAGGCGAAGTGTGGCTATGCTCCGGTCAGTCGAACATGGAGTTCAAACTCTGCGACACCCAAGAATGGAGAAACTCTCAATCCTCATCTTTCGCCCTCCAACTTCCAACAGTCCGTCTTTACAACTCCGTACGCACAGGTCCTGTGGGAGATGTTGAATGGGACAGCCTCATGCTGAACCGCATCAACGATCTGGGTTATATGAAGCCCACCAAGTGGACGGAATGTACACCAGAAACAGCAAAGGAATTCTCTGCCGTTGCCTACTTCTTCGGTCGCATGTTGGCTGACAGCCTGCAGGTTCCCATCGGCCTTATCACCAATGCTGTAGGCGGTTCCAATATCGAAAGTTGGATTGACCGCCGCACGCTGGAATTTGAGTTCCCCGCCATCCTGAACGACTGGACAAACAACGACTTCATCATGGACTGGTGCCGCCAGCGCGGAGCAAAGAATATAGCTAAAGCCTTAAGGAAAGGTGACAGCCAGCAGCGCCACCCCTATCAGCCCTGCTATCTGTACGAGGCAAGCATTGAGCCTATGGCACAATTCCCCATACGCGGCGTCATCTGGTATCAGGGAGAATCCAATGCCCACAACCCAGATACACATACAAAACTGTTCCCCCTGTTGGTGGATAGTTGGCGACGAAATTGGCAGCAGCCCGAGATGCCCTTCCTCTTTGTGCAGCTCTCCTCGCTCAGTCGTCCGTCGTGGCCTTGGTTCAGAGACAGCCAGCGCCTACTCCAACAAGAGATACCCCATACAGGCATGGCCGTCACCACCGATATTGGCGACTCTCTGGATGTACATCCACGACGCAAGCAACCTGTTGGCGAACGTCTGGCCCGTCTGGCGCTGTCCGATATCTACAAGCATCCCTATTTCGCAGCCCATCCTTCCGCATCCCAAGGTCCTGTTATAAAAGAGGTCAGAAGGGAGAAGAAACATATTGTGCTTAGCTTCGACCATGCTGATGGACTTACCACCTCCGATGGTACAGCACTCCGTACCTTCGAGTTGGCCGACGAATTCGGTATCTTCCATCCTGCCCAGGCTAAGATTGACGGGACAAACGTCCTAGTATCCTCTGGCGAAGTGAAGAATATTACCGCCATTCGCTATGGCTGGGAGCCTTTCTCGCATGCTAACATGGTTAACGTTTACGGCCTTCCCGCCTCAACATTCTACACAAAGATAGAATAAACCGCTCCTGTAAAACGCGGCATCCCAAACTTTTTTCCCTGACAGAGCCGCAAAAACGGGAGAGACCATTTGCCATGAAGGAATCCTCATTAGCTGGCATAAAAACGCACAAGAGCAGCACTATGGCTGCTCCGTGAATGAATGCGGTTGGGCGTGCATAACCCTAGAAAAAATATATAATCTTTTTACCTTAATGTCTTTCTTTGTTTTGATGCAAAAATATTGAGCCTTAATATATAATGGTGTATAAAATTCCAAAATGGTGTGTAATTTTCCACAATAGGGTGTAAAAATTAACGGAAAATACACACCTTTCCCAATCTTTCTGCAGAAAAAACATTAACTTTGCATCTAAGAAACAGGAAATATGAAAAATATGCCCAACAAATATCAGCCATGCAACGAAGGTGTTGCAAACAAGAGATAAAAACAGACGGCCATGAAAAAAAGAACTATTCTATTCAACATACTATTCATCCTCTCCTTCGGAATTTGCTGGGGACAGAATCGCATTGCTGTAACGAAAGCGGGCGATATGGAACGAGCTGTATCGGGACACTTTGCAGGTATCCAAGATGGGAAGCTGGTAACATGGGGCGGCTGCAACTTCCCTGACATCCCCTGCGCCGACGGCGGACAAAAGGTATTCTACCCCAAAGCCTACGGTGCCAGCGTTACGGTGCCGGAAGGGACAGTGTATATAGGGGGAGTTGGCCCCCTCCCCGCTCCCCCTTTGGGGGAGTGTCATTACGGAGATGAATGCTTCTTAGAGTTAGAGTACTCCCCCAAAGGAGGAGCGAAGAGGGGGCTTCCAGCTTTGCCCAAACCCCTCGACAACTTTGCTGCTTGCTATGGCACCGACAGGATATTTGTAGCGGGCGGACAGACAAATGGCGAGCCTAACCTTGACGTCTATGCCCTCGACTGGCCTGACGGAAAGGAGTGGGTAAAGATCGGGAATCTCCCCGATAGTCGTCTGCAACCTTGCATGGCGGTGCAAAATGCGCCGGAGGGGAAAGCGTTGTTTATATTTGGCGGATATAGCCTCACCCCTTACCCCTCTCCGAAGGGCGAGGGGAACCTTAAAAGCAATGGATTTGTATATACCCGTGGCTTAAAGTTGAACCTGAAGACGCTGGAGTGGAGCGAAACCGCACCCACCTCTGGCTGCGCCATAGTGGGGAGCTGCGCTACAACAAGCGGTTACAGTCATATTCTGTTCTTCGGAGGTGTGGACTACGACATCTTCCTGTCTGCCATTCAGGGCAGGCAGGACAGTCTGTATCTGCGCCATGATCCGGCGTGGTACAAGTTCCGTCAGGAGGTGCTGGTATATCACACCATCACGGACTCCTGGGCAATCATACCAGGTGACAGCACACTGGCACGTGCAGGAGCAGCACTCACGCCCTTCGAGGGAGGCTGGTTCTACAGCGGAGGCGAGACAATGCCTGGCATCAGGTCGGCAAAGATTTCACGCATTGAGATAAAGCACGAGACGCACTTCGGTTTTGCCAACTGGACTGTGCTGGCGCTGTATCTGCTGGCCATGTTGGGAATGGGCATTTATTTTATGCGCCGCGAGAACGGAGCGGAGGACTTCTTCAAGGGCGGCGGTCGTGTGCCTTGGTGGGCGGCGGGCATCAGTATCTATGCCACCATGCTCAGCGCCATTACCTATATGGCTATCCCTGCCAAGGCCTACGCTACGGACTGGACCTACTACCCCATGCTGTGGATGATTCCCCTGGTGGGTTTCCCCGTTATCTGGTACTACCTGCCCTACTTCCGTCGGAGCAAAGCAGCATCTGCCTATGCCATACTGGAGGAACGCTTCAATGCAGCTACACGTCTGATGGCTTCGACGCTGTTCTGCATCTTCATGATAGCACGTATGGCACTGGTGCTGTACCTTCCCTCGCTGGCGCTGACAGCCGTTACGGGCATCGACATCTATCTGTGCATTGTGCTGATGGGATTGGTTACCATAATATATTGTACCATGGGCGGTGTAGAAGCCGTTATCTGGGGCGATGTGGTGCAGGGATGTATTCTGGTCGGAGGTGCCATCTTCGCCGCTTTATACCTCTGGAGCAATACCGAGGGTGGATTCTCCGGAGCCTGGCAGATGGCTGTTGACAACGACAAGATGCGCCTCTTTGTATGGAGTTGGGACTACCGACGTGTCACCTTCTGGGTAGCTATCCTGGGTGGCGGCATTGCCAACAACCTGATTTCCTACACCAGCGACCAGACGGTCATCCAACGCTACATGACTACCAAGGACGAGAAGAGCGCTGGTCGCAGCATCCTGGTGAACGGATTCATGAGTGTGTTCATCTCCGTAGCCTTTTACTTCATCGGAACAGGACTATACACCTTCTACAAGACACACCCACAGAGTCTGGACATCACCATGCAGCAGGGAGATGCGATCTTCCCATACTTTATGATGAGTCAGATGCCAGCAGGCTTAGCTGGTCTGCTCATCGCTGCCATCTTTGCAGCAACCATGAGTACCATCTCCAGCAATATCAATAGCGTCAGCACAGCCTTCAGCGTTGACTTCATTCAGCGGTTCCGTCCCGGCATCAAGGATGATGCGCTGCTGCGCGTGGCACGCTGGACCTGCGTTGTCAGCGGTCTGATAGGACTGGGCATTGCCCTGCTGATGGCGACATGGGACATTACCTCGCTGCTGGATTACTTCAATACCATCCTGGGATTGCTGACCAGCGGATTGGGCGGTCTGTTCGTAATGGCCGTGTTCTGCCCGCGTATCAGGGGCGGCGCTGCGCTGACTGGCTTTATCGCCGGCGAGGTGGTGGTACTGCTGATGTACCTCTTCACGGATGCCAACTTCTTCCTCTTCGGTGCCACCGGCATTGTGGTAAGTGTCATCACGGCATGGATACTAAGCCTCAAAAGCCCCCTCCCCGCTCCCCCTTTGGGGGAGTGCCTAAAGCATTCTAAATCATGAATAAGTTTGATAGGAATAAAGCTAATTATTGTTTCTCTGACCCCATCCTTTATCCTATTCTGAAGGAACATGCCAAGAGGATGAGGAGTATGCCCACAGATGCCGAACGGTTGTTATGGATGTTTTTGTAGAAAAATAAATTGGGAAAACCTTTTAGAAGACAATATATAATCGCTGACAATATCGCAGATTTTGCTTGCCTACCTGCACGTTTAGTGATTGAGATAGATGGTGGCTACCACGATAATATTCGACAACAATATCATGATCAGGCAAGGACCAATGAAATAGAAAAGCTAGGGTTTAACGTCATAAGATTTACGAACGAAGATATATTCACAAGATTAGACGAAGTTATAAATATAATCAAAAACAAAATAACATGAAAACAATAAAACAAACCAACAATGGTACTCCCCCAAAGGGGGAGCGGAGAGGGGGCTTTTTTTCTGAATTGGCTGCTCAGTATAAGAGCGAACTGCTGGATAGGGTAATGCCCTTCTGGATGCAGAATAGTATTGACAAGGAATACGGTGGTTACTTCACCTGCATAGAACGTAACGGCGAAGTGTACGACACCGACAAGTTCATCTGGCTGCAGGGCCGTGAAGTATGGATGCTGGCTACCCTATATAATAAGGTAGAGAAAAAACAGGAATGGTTGGATGCAGCCATCCAGGGTGCCGAGTTCCTGAAGAAGTACGGGCATGACGGTCAGTTGAACTGGTACTTCTCGTTAGACCGACAGGGACGTCCCTTGGTAGAGCCCTACAACATCTTCTCCTATACCTTTGCCGTCATCGCCTTTGGTCAGCTTTATAAGGCTACAGGAAAGCAGGAGTATGCCGACATTGCCAAGAAGACCTTTGATATTGTACTCTCCAAACGTAACAACCCAAAAGGTAAATGGAACAAGGCAGTTACAGCACTCCCCCAAAGGGGGAGCGGGGAGGGGGCTTCAGCTGCACGTGCCCTAAAGGACTTCGCTCTGCCCATGATTCTGTGCAACGTGGCATTGGAGATTGAGGACCTACTCCCGCCCGAGTTCCTGAAGGAGACCATAGACATCTGCCTGCACGAGGTGCTGGATGTTTTCTATCGCCCCGAACTGGACTTGATAGTAGAACATGTAAGCAAGGATGGCAAGCTTGTCGATTGTCACGAGGGTCGTCTGCTCAACCCCGGACATGCCATAGAGGCTATGTGGTTCATCATGGACCTGGGCAAACGCCTGGGACGCAAGGACCTTATAGAGAAAGCCGTACACATCGCCCTGCGCGAGGCTGAATACGGTTGGGACAAGGAGTACGGAGGCATCTTCTACTTTATGGACAGACTGGGACGCCCCCTGCAGCAATTGGAGTGGGATCAGAAACTGTGGTGGGTTCACATCGAGACCCTCATTACCATGATTAAGGGCTACGAGCTGACAGGGAACAAGGAATGTCTGGATTGGTTCATGCGCATTCACGAATACGTCTGGAGTCACTTCATGGATCCCGAATATCCCGAATGGTTCGGTTACTTGAACCGCAGAGGCGAGGTGTTGCTCACGCTGAAAGGCGGCAAATGGAAGGGATGCTTCCACGTTCCCCGTGGTCTGATGCAAGTATATCAGACCTTAGAGAGAATTGCAGCCAAGGAATAAAACTGTAAGGATTATTCCCAAAATCGTTTCCTGGCTCATTTTACTGCCACGCCAGAGAAAATTTGCTCCCTCACTAGGAAAATTTTGCGCCCTAGTGAGGGAGCAATAGTTTTATGCCTAACAGCTTTGTGATGAAGGCGAGGCTAATATCGCAATTGTCAAATTATTTTACAGAACAATAGTTGAAGCTAGAGTCCAAAATCTAGTATTGCTATCATTAATTGCCAACATATACCCCAACGAGGCTTTACCCCCGATGGTTATCGTTCTTATCAGACGGTACATATTGTCTAAACATGTACCTAACATATACCCTACATGTACCCCACATGTACCTCATGATTCAAGATTTTGGCTGAGATGTCAGGTATATGTTAGGTACATGAAAGGTACATGTTGCACAAACATATACCGTGCCTTCAGCACGATAACCATCGGCTCTCAAAGGCAGTCGGGGTACATATTACCTGTTTTTGCGAAAATCCAATAATTTCGATTCACATCTTCCATCCGCCATCAGCCTTCATTCGCAGGTCGTATATTTATTAGAGAAACGCCGTATTGCTATTTGCTTTTATGGGGCGCTATAAATAATTCCGCCTTTTTCTTTGTGTGAATTGGATAATTCAGTATTTTTGATACCTGCGTCTCTAAAATACTAACGTTCGGAATAAAAAAATATTCAAATTATTTTGTTCTTCTCTCACTAAATCGTATTTTTGCAACGTGAAGCCTCTTCACTATGGCCTGATTATAGGTTGTTGTTAGCGTTGGCTAAAGTCTAATGTCTAACGCCTAAGGTCTGAAAATAGGGGGCAGCTGGCAGCGGTCAGCATTAATCTTATCGGAAAATAAACGAAGCGTTATGCTCGTCTTGTGTTCTGAAACCTGAGAAATTTCAAGCTAAGCAAGAAGAGAACATGATGGCTTCCATGCGTAAGCGTGGACTATAGTCATTTCTCCTTAGCAAGGTTTTCTCAGGACCCCAGAACAGAGAAGTGGATACAGTTCCACGCTTCATACGTATATATAGGTCTGCTGAGGGACTGGGCTACCATGAGAATTATTAACTAGCTAAACTATAAATCATGAAAAAGATTCTACTTCTATTTATGATGTGTGCGATGTTGCCAATAACAGCAGAAGCACAAACTCCGACAGATGACACGTTTACGGTGGGTGACTTAGCTTCCAATCCCTCTGGAACATATTTCGATGTGGGGATTGATGGTTCACGTATTTACTCAGCTTATAATCTGGATTTATTCTTGCCATCAGGAGTCAGTGTTGCTTTGGATGCCTATTCAAAACCCAAAGTGCAGATGCTCAAGACTTCTGCAGCTGTATATCCTGCAACCGTAACTCCTGTGTGGGATGATGAATTAGAGGATTATAAGGATGTTACAACATATTCCCATACGCTGAGTTGCAGTCAACCCACGGCAAACCAACTACGTGTAGCATGTAATTCTAATATCAGCGAGGATTTCACAAAGGCCTCAGGTAAACTTTTCCGTGTTTATGTTACTTTGGACAACGATGCGCTTGCTTCCAGCTTCTCCCCCAAGCCAATCGTTAAACTATCAGGTCTGAACCTGACAACTTCGGCAGCTGTGAAGTACGTTCCCGCCGACTTCGCTTGCCGCCCTTTCACTACAGGTATTCCAACTTCCCGTACATTACCTGTTAACATCTCGGCAGCTAATAAGGTTGGAACTCTTATTCTGCCGTTCGACACAGAATTGCCAAGTGGCCTGAAAGCCTATTCATGCAACGCGGTTGTGAATGACCAGCTAACTTTGACACCAGCTGCAAGCCTTGAGGCCTGCACACCCTATATCGTCTATGCCGAGAATGGCTATAGTGGGAACCTAAACGGCACAGCAGAGCTATTAGATGATAGCAACGTAACAGACATTTTTACTGATGGTTATCTCACTGGCCTCCTCACAGGAGCGACAGTCAATACTGGCTATATCTTGCAGAACAAAGGAACAGGTCCAATGTTCTACGATGCCGAAGGCGTTAACTTCAGCCTCCCTGCGGGCCGTTGTTACCTCACACCTTCTTCTAGCAGCGAGGTCAAAGCCTTCTGCTTCGATTTCGACAATACCACTGGCTTAGAAGAAATGTTCAATGAACAAAGTTCAATGTTCAATACATACGACCTTTCTGGTCGAAAAGTCTCTTCACCCCAGCGTGGCATTTATATAAAAGGTATGCGTAAGGTGGTCGTGAAGTAAAGAGGCACTAAACATACTAAACACAGCTCTATGGAAACAAACGAGGGAAGACATCGGAAGCCAAATGACACGCCACCGACATCCGAAATACTGCGAAGACGTCCCATTATGGACGAAAAGGACAGAATGGCTGATATCGTACTTTTTGGCAAATCAAGTCAAGGAAAAAGCAGTACTCTCCAACATTTGGCGGTTTTGCTGTTAAGCGGCGGTAAAACTCTTAACCCTAATATCGTAAAGGAATTTGAAAAGGCTTTTTGGAGAAATAATAGATATATTGACTTCATGATTCTTATTCCGTATCAGAGAGAAGATGATGGGAAGCATGCTATGATTTATCTTGCAACCGATGGAGATAACTGGCTTATTGTTGAGAATAACATGGAATTCTTCTATCAATATCTTTCTCGTAAGGGTAAACGAATTTATGTGTATGACGGAACAAAGTTTACGCTATTGCTAAAACTCCCAGAAGCTGATAAAGTCTCATGGCTAAAAGAGCGTCCTACCATTTGTGTCAGTCCTGCAAACTTCAACAATGGGGCTATTCAAGCACAACGCTACTATCTGGATGCCACTTATAACGATTGGAAATGTGAGCATTGGATAAGAAGGGAACGAGAAGACAAACTAACTGGCCCTCTTCCTGAATATAGCCATAAGATTATTTGTGATACGCATGACATTACTGCGAGAAATCTTATAGGGCTCATCCATTCTGTTATGGATGAAGACTACAAATAATAACTTAACCGTATATATTATTATGAAACTTAAACATTTTATACTCACTTTGCTGGCGTTGTTGACCAGCATCACAGCATCAGCATACACATGGACTGATGCCAATGGAACGGAGTGGTATTTCACCCCATATGGAAGTAATGCAACAATAACTAATAGAGGGTATAGCTCTCCTAGTTATCTTCCCTCTATTTCTGGAACTATCCCTGCAGACCTCACGATTCCCTCTATAGTCTATGTTGGAGAAACACCATACAATGTCACGTCTATTGAACAATATGCGTTCAATGGCTGCACCAGTCTGACTTCCATCAGCATCCCCGACGGCGTCACATCAATTGGACAATATGCGTTCAATGGCTGCACCAGTCTGACTTCCATCAGCATCCCCGACGGCGTCACATCAATTGGACAAGATGCGTTCGATGGCTGCACCAGTCTGACTTCCATCAACATCCCCGACGGCGTCACATCAATTGGACAATATGCGTTCAGAGGTTGCTCCAATCTGACCTCCATCAACATCCCCGACGGCGTCACATCAATTGGACATTATGCGTTCAGAGGTTGCTCCAGCTTGACCTCTATCAACATCCCCAATGAAGTCGCGTCAATAGGAAACTATGCTTTTTATGCATGCCACAGTCTGACCTCTATCACTATTCCCGATGGTGTCGTATCTATCGGGGATTGTGCGTTCGGTTATTGCTCCAACCTAACCTCCTTTACCTTCGGCGATGGCGTCACGTCAATCGGAAATTCCGTATTCGATGGTTGCTACAAACTGATTTCCATTACTGTCCCGTCAAGTGTTGAATCGATTGGGAATTGTACTTTTGGTAGTCATTATATGGTGGTCACATTCAACTCCTCTACGCCCTGTACACAAAGTGGGTTAAGTGAATATGTCAGATTAGTGGTACCACATAATGGGGTAGATGCTTACCGTGAAGCATGGTCTGCAATCGGCAACGTGATTGTTGATGCTGACCATATTGAGAAAACTGTGGATGTAACGGCCAGCGAATCATCATCTGCTGTGGCAGAAGCAATAGGTGAAGATTTGTTGAAGAATGTCTTGCACTTGAAAGTGAAAGGAACTTTCAACAGCTATGACGTGATGGTGTTCCGCAATAAGATGAATAACCTGATAGACTTAGACCTTTCCGATGCCAACGTAGTAGCCAGTTCGTATGCTTATTACGACTCATATAAAACAAAGAATAACGTCATAACAGGTTATTTTGTCCCCCAAAAAATCTTATTGTTCAAGTTCCCAAAGAACATCACAGAATTGGAAAATTACGCATTTTATGGGTGTGGGGAACTAAAAACAATGACGTTGCCAGATGGCATTAAATCTGTTCCCAGCTGTGCTTTTTATAACTGCGTCAAACTTACTTCTATAACTATCCCAGAATCTGTAACATCAATTGGTTCATCCGCTTTCACATTATGTTATAGTTTAAAGGATATCCATCTTCCTGCCAATCTCAAGGTAATAGGAAGTGGAGCATTTAACAATTGTAGTGCTTTCACCGAAATGCATCTGCCACCTTATTTGACCTCTATTGGAGACGATGCTTTCAGAAGTTGCTCAAACTTGAAAACCATCTATGCTTATATGCCCGACATCATCAGCATTGGTACAAATACTTTCAATGACTACACACACCAGCAACTGTATGTTCCTGAATTCCTTTACAATAACTATTACTACGACACGAACTGGAGCCAGTTCCTGAATGTGAACAAGAGTACATTGTCTCCTGATGATTACGAGAAAGTACCGACCAACAGCGACATCACTTGGGCTGATGGCGACCAGCGTATTCCAGATATGAGCAATGGTGAGCATGTAGATGGTGAAATAAACACACAAGGCTCGTTTACCGTAGAAGGCAGTGAGCCTCAGCCGTTCGATGAAGTAGATCAAATGCTTGACGGCGAAGGAAAAGGTGGATCTCTGATTGGCGAAGATGACGGAGAAAACGAAGGTAACCTGCGTGTGAACACCCTGCGTGTGAAGATTAACGTGAAGGCTGGCCGCTGGTACTTCTTCTGCTTCCCCTACGACGTAACGATTGCCAATTGCACTTATCCCGGTCAGTATGCTTGGCGCTGGTACGATGGTGCAGAACGTGCCGCTAATGGCAGTGGTGGTTGGAAAGCTGTGACAAGCTCCACGCTGACTGCTGGGCAGGGTTATGCTTTCCAGACAAGCCACACGGGTAACCTGATTGTTGAGTTCAGCAATCCCAAGTTTGGTGGCGACCGCCCGAAGACATTGGTGGCTCACGCAGCAGCCAATGCAGCCAATGCTAGCTGGAACTTGGTGGGTAACCCTTACTCCAGCTTCTATGATTTCCTTGCGGATGATTTCGATGCCCCCATCACGGTGTATAACAGTAACGGCACGTACAGTGCCTATCGTCCTGCCGACGATGAGTGTCACCTGCAGCCCTACGAGGCCTTCTTTGTGCAGAAGCCCACAGAGGTGGATGCCATCAACTTCGAGGCAGAAAGACGCGAAAGTTATAATCAAGGACAAACCAAGAAGACAGAACGTCACAAGGCACGTCGCCGTGCAGGAATTATTCCACAACGACGCCTTATCAATCTGGAAATCCTAAATGATGAAGAGCAGATAGACAAGACACGTGTAGTCCTGAATGAGCAGAAGAGCCGCGACTATGAACTGGACTGCGATGCATCGAAGTTCCTCTCGAACGAAGCTAAGGCACAGTTGTATTCAATAGAGAACGGTGTGAAGATGGCCATCAACGAACGTCCGCAGCAGGGTGACATCCGCTTAGGATACACAGCGAAGCAGGCTGGCACGCTAAGCATCAACGCATCGCGCATGGATATGCCTATGGTTCTGGTAGATACCAAGACGGGCATTACCTTCGACCTTAGTGTTGGTACATACGACTTCGAGACAACGGCTGGTACCTTCAACGACCGCTTCCTGCTGCGACAGAGCGGCGAGGCTACTGCTATCAATAACTTGACGGAAAAGACAGGTGTCTGCATCGGCACGCAGGATGGCGGCATTGCCATCGGTGGAGCTGAAGGCAAGAGCATTAGCGTATTCACCACAGGTGGTGCACAGGCTGCACAGCATAGTGGCAACGGATTCATCCAGTTGAAGAGCGGCGTGTATGTGGTTAATGTAGATGGTGTAACTGCAAAGGTAAGTGTGAAGTAAAGATGAAGAGTCTAAATTATATTCTCTGTTGTCTGCTGCTTCTCTCTGCGAGAAGCATGCTGGCACAGGGCGATTTCAATCCCGACAATCCCGTTGAACCGCAGGTGCCGATATTCTACTATCCGCTGACAATAACCTGCGACCCCGACGTGGCAGGGACAACGGCGGGAAAGGGCAACTATTCGCCTGGGACAACGGTGACGGTAAGCACATCGGCTAAAGTGGGCTATACCTTTAGCCATTGGACTTTGAATGGTGAGACTATCGACCAGCCTGCAAGCTTCAGCTATACCGTTGTAGCTGGTAAGATGGACTTTGTTGCGCATTACAACTTGGATCCCATAGACCCTTCTGAACCCACGATGGACGTGAAGAGTCGTCTATACCTAACTTCTGACCCAGAAGGTATCTGCACCTTCAACCGCACCAGCGGAGTTTATGTACAGGCTGACCAGTACATAGCGGTCAATGTAACAAACTGCGACCAATGGTATGAGTTTACAGGATGGTATAATGGCAACGAGTTGATAAGCAGCGTGCAAAACTTCAACTATCTGGCCGATTTCCACGATGTGACCCTCACAGCTCATTTCCACGAACTGCCATTCACTCCAACTAACCCTGACGATCCCGAATCACAAGGTGGCGATATTCAGACATTACTGACGGGCGATGCCAATGGTGATGGAAGTGTGGACGTGACGGATGCTGTAGCTGTCATCAATGCCTACCTCAGTGGGAACAACGAAAGCATCAACGTGGGTGTGGCAGATGTCAACCACGATGGCGTGATAGATATCACAGATGCTGTGGCAATTATTAACCTGTATTTAAATTCACAATGATATGAAACAAATATATCAATCAGCTGCTCAGAAGCGTCCCTATTTAGCCCCTAGGCTATTAACAGTGCAGATTTCATCTATGCAGATGATATCTTTAAGTGGGGCTCCAGAAGTTTATACAACTTCAGAGAAAGCCAGCACCGATTATGATGCTCTCGTCAAGGAGAACAAAAACAATGGTGTCTGGGACGATGAATGGTAAACGGTTAAATACCTGAAATGGAAAAAGCGAGGCCATTGGCTTCGCTTTTTTTTGTGCTTTGAGTATGAACACTGAATACGGGTCGTTTGCACGCTGAATACAAGGAGTTTGCACGCTGAATACGATGGGTTTGGAGGTTGTATTCTTTTTTGCTTGTTTTTGATGTTGCACTGAAAAGTTGGCACATGTGCCAACTTTTTCAGCCTAAAATTTTTGCGGTTCAGTATATATTTGTATCTCTGACCTACGGTCGAAAATACTCTCGTTCGACAAAAAAAGAAAATTTTTCTTTGTTTTGCATTCACTTATCCGTATCTTTGCACTGAAAAGTTGGCACATGT